>NZ_MUBK01000119.1 GCF_002127545.1 Xenorhabdus beddingii | reverse complement strand
GCTGAGTTAACATATTAAGTGCAACAGGCGGAATATTAAAAGGCGTGAGTCAACTGTGATACATTTCACGGCTCTCACACCCGAAATCATGGCCTGATATGCATAAACAAACCAGACAGTACCGACAGTTGACTCGGGGACAAAGATATCAGCTTCAAGCCCTGTATAACAAGAGATTTCCTCAATATCAGATAGCTGAAGCTCTCGGTGTTCATCCGAGTACCGTTTCACGCGAACTGAAACGTAATACGCTTGAGGGGCTCTATTGCGCGGAGTCCGCTGATGCGTTGAAAGAGAAGCGAAAAAAGACGGCTTTAAAGTTCAGTAAACAGCATCCCCGACATCAACATATTCTGGCTGAGGGGTTATCCATGGGCTGGTCACCGGAGAATATCCACGCCAGAATGCGTCTGGAGTGCCCAGTGATAATGCTAAGTCATACAACGATTTATCGGCGTATCCACGAAGATCGGCGTGCAGGCGGTTTCCTTTATCAGCGTTTGCCCCGCTTTGGTAAAAGGCGCTGGAAAGGCGGGAAGCGTAAAGCAGGGCGTAGCCTGATCCCAAATCGGGTGGATATCAGCCAGCGGCCGGCTGTCGTTGAGAAGCGCACCCGCGTCGGGGATTTTGAAGGCGATACGATATATGGGAAGGATGCCTATTTGGTGACCCTGGTTGATCGTAAAAGTCGCTTGTTATTAATGGCAAAAACGCCGGATAAAACCGCAGAGAGGGTTTCTGATGTGATGAATAGCTTACTGAATCGAGTTTCGCA
Organism: Xenorhabdus beddingii; assembly: GCF_002127545.1. Classification (GTDB taxonomy): domain Bacteria; phylum Pseudomonadota; class Gammaproteobacteria; order Enterobacterales; family Enterobacteriaceae; genus Xenorhabdus; species Xenorhabdus beddingii. The sequence continues at coordinate 304 of NZ_MUBK01000119.1, read as the reverse complement.
GGTTCATACGATCACGCTGGATAACGGTGGCGAATTTGCTCAACATGAGAAAGTCAGCCAATCAACAAAGGCAAAAATCTATTTTGCCCAACCTTATGCCAGTTATCAGCGAGGAACGAATGAAAACACAAATGGTTTAGTTCGTCGTCAATGGCCCAAGGGAACGGCTTTTGGTTCACTGGAGGAGCCAGAGATCAGTGAATTGGAATTAAGATTAAATATGACACCAAGAAAGGTTTTAAATGGGCTAACCCCCATCGAAGCCTATACGGGGCGCACATTGCACTTATTGTGTTAATCCAGC
>NZ_MUBK01000118.1 GCF_002127545.1 Xenorhabdus beddingii | reverse complement strand
GGGCAGATTACCCGCGAAATTGATTTTACCGGGCGCACCCTTGACTATCAGTACGATACACTGGGGCGCCGCACGCAGGTGCAGTATCCCGACGGGCAGCAACTGCGCTGGCACTATTCTGCCGCCGGTTCACTGATTAAACAGGAAAGCTGGCAGCCGGAAGATGGCCGGCTGGTGCTGAAGGCCACCACCACCTACGAATACAACCAACGCCATCAGTTGGTGAAAGCCACCAATGCCGATGCCGTCGTGGAATATGGATATGACCAAACCACCGGCCTGCCGACCTGTGAGCGGATCAACGGGCGGGAGATTACCCGTGAATGGGATGCGCTGACGGGGCGGCCGGTCAGTGAACGGGTGGATGGCAACACCCTGCACTTCGGTTATCACCCGTCGGGCAGCCTGAACCACTTTCAGCTTAACCGGCACCGCCCGCTGACGCTTCAGCATGATGCACTGGGACGGGAAACGGTACGCGAAAGTGCCGACGGTTTTATCCTTGCCAGCCGCTACACCGCGACCGGGTTGCTGGCGCACCAGTCGGCCGGTCAGGCCACCCCCTTTTTCCGGGAAACCCTGGCCCGAAACGACCCGCACTTCCCGCCGCAAGCGACCGCCGTCAACCGGAGCTGGCAATACGACCGGGCCCATAATGTGCGGGTGATTGACGACAGCCGCTGGGGGCAAACCCGTTACCGTTACAACACCAACGACCAGATACGGCATACCCTGTTCGAGGGAGCCCGTCCGCATGAAGAGCAGTTCAGCTACGATGCCAACGGCAACCTGAGCCAGCACCTGCCTGTGGATGCCCACGGCGCGGTGGCCCAACTCACCCAGCGCCAGCAAGCCGGGCGGGTGGTGCAGCAGGGGGATATCCGCTATCGCTACGATGACAACGGGCGTCTGGTGGAAAAAACCGAACAGCGTGACGGCTTCCGCCCGCAAATCTGGCGCTACCGCTGGGACACCCAGAACCAGCTCACCCACTTCGAGACCCCGGATGGCTCGCGCTGGCGCTATCAATACGATCCGTTCGGGCGCAGAATTCGGAAGCTGAAAGTGCACGATGGCAAACTGGCCGC
>NZ_MUBK01000117.1 GCF_002127545.1 Xenorhabdus beddingii | reverse complement strand
AACTGAAAGTGCACCTGTCGCGGCTGGTCGAAATGGAATACCTGCTGCTGCACCGGCGCGGGCTGACGTTCGCCTATGAACTGCTGTTTGACGGCGACGGCAGCGATGCCGCGCACCTGAACGGCTTGATAGTGCCCTGAAAGGGGGTATGACGTGTTCCGGTCGGGGGAAAGAGATAAGCAGTCGCCCCTGGGTCGGCGTGCCGTCGGCAGGTGGTCGGGAACGTAAAATCCCCGCTAAGGCAGAGATAACAAGGCATCACAGAAAAGCGGTCGGATTAGCGCAAAAAACACTGTTCCGGGGGGGGATGAACGAAACGTATCGTAACCGCCCCTTATCACACAGACAGGAGGCTTATCATGGCATCACTGACACTCAGGCAACACATACAGCACTTCCTTGACCACCTCGACGCCCTGCGCTACACACGGGAAACCCGGGCACACTACCGGGGAAACCTGCGGGAATTTATCGCGTGGTGTGACGAACGGGGGATCACGATGGCGCAGCAGGTGAGCTTCCCGCAGCTGGAAAGCTGGCAGCAGAGCCTGACCGCCCAGAAAAACCGGTATGGCCGGCCGATAACGGCCAGCACGATCATCAAAAAACTGACCAGCGTGCGCCACCTGTTCCGCTGGCTGGTGAAGCGGCAGCACCTGCGGTATAACCCGGCGCGGGAGCTGGAGTTGCCCCGCGCCGAGCGACGGTTGCCGTGGGGCATGCTGAACGAGCAGGAAACCCGGCAGGTGCTGGCGATGACCGGGAGCAACAACCCGCTCAGTGTTCGTGACAGGGCGATACTGGAAACGCTGTGGAGCAGTGGCATCCGGCGTTCAGAACTCGCCCGGTTGCAGCTCAGTGAGCTGGATTTAGCGGGCAGCATGTTGTTTGTCCGGCAGGGCAAAGGCCGTCAGGATCGGGTGGTTCCGCTGGGTGAGTCAGCCCGGCATTGGTTGCAGTGCTACCTTAACGATGTCCGCCCGCGTCTGGTGTGGGGGCAAGACCCGGGTTACCTGTTTGTGTCACAACATGGCCGGGGGCTGAATGACAACAACCTGACCCAGATAGTGCACAATGCGCTCCACCGTGCCAACATCGACAAACCCGGGGGGTG
>NZ_MUBK01000116.1 GCF_002127545.1 Xenorhabdus beddingii | reverse complement strand
GATTCTATTTTTGTGTAAACGGTATACGTTGGCATGGTATTAATCCTTTAAAATATGAAATTCAAGTTTCTTTTTGTCATCAGTGAGATGCCATTGGGTATAACCTTGTTTATCCGTCTTTCCTTCTTTTATCTGACCATCCGGCAGGCAAACCCGATACTTGCGTTCGGTTAAAAGATTGCCGTCATCATCCACACAACGATAACGGGCATGATGTTTAGCGGGTTTTACCGGAGTCTCTTCAACCAGCGGCTTCTTCAGTGGCTTAACATTCGAGAACCCAGACAAAAGCGGCCTTTCCTCTTCACGTCCAACTAATTGCGAAATACTGTAACCCGACGTTCCGGCGGCGAGGTGACTGCATGAGATAGACTTGTAATCCAGCATTACAACCTCATGCGGTATAGCGCCGTTGTCGTCGATGGAATGCGGATAATGATAGGAAATATCAACAATCGTCGCGCCGGTCAGTTTGATTTCATAAAAAAATTCTAACTGCCCCATTGGATTTGTCCGGTAACACATAAATTTCGCCTCCAACAACTCGTTACTGTCTATTGCCATCGCTAACAGCGGAGAGGATTTATCAAGGGGCTTCACAAAGCTGACAGGGTGATGATTGACGTTCTGGTCGCGGCTCATCGTGTGACTGAGGCTTAATACCTGTATCTGATCTTCCCTTCCCGCCTGATACCGGTTGCCGATAGATTCGGGTGTTGAACAGCCCGCAGAAATAAGACCTTGCTTCTTGCCTTTTAACGACAAGTAAATGAGGTATGACATGCGTGTTTCTCCTGTAACATGATGTCCAATCAATGCGCAATAAGGCATTTCATGAGGCAGGATATAACAGTTATTCTTATCGATTCCAGCATGGATAAAAGAACATCAATAAGTTTGTGATTAACGTCTCCTCTTAAACAAAATCAGATAATTACCTATTTTAAATTTCAGGTAATACCCTAAATAAAATCATGTTGACGTGATAGCTTTCCTTTTCTGGTTTGTCCGGCTTTTATTTTCCTACCAGAGATACCCCTGAAAATCTTTTTCACCCTCTCAGTTATGCACCCTGTGCACAATTCCCTGAAAACCTTGCTACCTCTGGGTTTGTCGT
>NZ_MUBK01000115.1 GCF_002127545.1 Xenorhabdus beddingii | reverse complement strand
TATCAGGCCATGATTTCGGGTGTGAGAGCCGTGAAATGTATCACAGTTGACTCACGCCTTTTAATATTCCGCCTGTTGCACTTAATATGTTAACTCAGCGCATAGAAAAACACCTAAGGAAATAATGTATAGAGGGAATTTATCATTAGATGGAATAGCCCGGATGTATTCCAATGCAGATTACCAAAATCTATATCAGGAAATGATTGCGGCTAAACGATTTGATTCCGGTTCCTGCTCCGAATCCTGCGAAATATTCTCTAACCAATTATCTCTAGAATTAAATTAACCCCATCAACCCACCACTCACGCTATTAACGGCGGGAGGTTTATTGTGTCTGAAAAAATTATAGTCATGTACGACTCATCAGAGGCAGCCCAAATTCAAGCTGTCACTGGTTGGGTATCTCGCAACGGTCGATTCTGGGGAAATGATGAGCAGATGGCCCGTTATGATGGTTCTACTCATCGAAAATGTGATAACAACCCCGAACACCCAATTGTAGAAATGTATAGCTACTGCTCAATTTGCCATGAGGAATCGCGGCAACAAAAATTCATGGCGATGAGGCGTCAAAAATGGGATGGAGAAACACCATTAGTCATTTTTGACACCGACCAATATTTTTTTTATGAGGATTCCCTAAATGCATATTGCGACGAGCACGAGGTGACGCCATCAGAATTGCAGTTAGTTATCTGTGAACCTAATTACCCCGCTGAAATAAATGGTGAGGATTATTTCACGGATGACCTGCCAGAGGACGGCGAACTACCCGATGAACTACAACGAGCATTTGATGCCCTGAATGCCGTCATTCGTAACAGCCCGCCATTGTCATGGTCACAGGGCAAATATGCAGCGATAGTTTCTGACGATATTAAATCGCGGGAGGCTCTAGATGCAGTTCACCCCATGGAATCCCAACCCAATAGCAATACAGCGAGTCAATGACCCGCTACCCATCCCCACTAAATGCCGTTATTGCTGCAACCCCGTAGAAATTGCCCATCACACGGAGGTGTTCGGGCGCATTCTCAATGACCGCTGGCCGTGGCTCTACGTGTGCTGGTCATGTGATGCGCGCGTGGGTATGCATCCGAAAACGAATATCCCACTCGGAACATTGGCAGATTATTC
>NZ_MUBK01000114.1 GCF_002127545.1 Xenorhabdus beddingii | reverse complement strand
GTGGTGCCGTCCGCCCGTTCCACTTCGGTCAGGCTGCCGTTGAGGCTGGCATGGTCGGGGCTGTAACGATAATGCGTCTGCTGTTTGAGGGCATCGGTGAGCTGGCGCAGGCGGCCCAGTTCATCCAGTTGCAGGCCGGTGGTCTGGCCGTCCGGCGTCATCACCGCTGCCAGCCGTTGTTGCTCATCATAGGCGTAGTGCCACTGGCGGCCATCCGGCAGCAGGCGCTGGCGCAGTTCGCCGTGGGTGCCGTACTGGTATTCTTCGGTGTGCCCCAGCGGATTGGTCAGCGCGGTCAGGTTGCCCTGTTCATCGTAATGGAGTTGCCAGCGATCGCCCGTCGGCAGCACACTTTCAATCAGTTGCCCGAGTTCATCATAACCATAATAAAACGTCTCGCCGGTCGGCAGTTTTACTTCGGTCAGCGCACCGTCAGGGTTGTAACCGAAGGTGGTGATCGCCCCTGCCGGGTCCGCTTCCCAGACAATCTGGCTATGGCGCCACTGGCGGCGGGTGATGCGCCCCAGCGGGTCGACTTCGCGAATGACCAGCCCGTTCGGGTCATAATGGTAGTGGGTTTCACCGCCTTCGCCGTCCCGATAGGTGGTGACGCGCGCCTGATCGTCATAGCGGAAATGGTCACACCAGTAGCCACTGGGGGAAGTCATGCTGATGACACGCCCTTGTTCATCATAAGTCAGGCTGAGATCGGTCTGGTCGGTATCATGCCAGCGGATCATCCGCCCCTGTGCATCATAGTCATGCCACAGGTGATTGTGCTGGAACGCGTCACACTCATGCAGGTAGCCGTGCTTATCATAATGGCAGGTGACCAGCCGTTGGGGTGTTTGCTGCTCCAGATAATCCACGGTCCGGAGTTGTTGATCCTGATAACCTAAGATCAACCGGAAACCATCGGTGCGCGTGACCTCAGTCAGTTGCGACTGTTTATCGTAGACAAACCGGATCGCATTCTGGCGGCGATCGGTGATCGCGGACAGTTTGCGGACAGCGCCGGCAGCGTGATTAAAATGGTAAGTGAGCCGGGACTGGCGGTCGGTCAGTTGCAGTTCGCCGTCCAGTTCACCGGTCAGCACGCAATGGGGAATATGCTGGTTACGGGCCAGCACCGTGTTATCCGGCGTGCTGAAATCGTA
>NZ_MUBK01000113.1 GCF_002127545.1 Xenorhabdus beddingii | reverse complement strand
ACTTTAGCAACAACACCAGCACCTACAGTACGGCCACCTTCACGGATGGCGAAACGCAGACCTTCGTCCATTGCAATTGGTGCAATCAGGGTCACGATCATGTTGATGTTGTCACCTGGCATTACCATCTCTACGCCTTCTGGCAGTTCGATAGTACCGGTTACGTCAGTTGTACGGAAGTAGAACTGTGGACGGTAACCTTTGAAGAATGGAGTATGGCGGCCACCTTCATCTTTGCTCAGGATATACACTTCTGATTCGAAAGTGGTGTGTGGCTTGATTGAACCTGGTTTAGCCAGTACCTGACCACGTTCGATTTCGTCACGTTTAGTACCACGCAGCAGAACACCCACGTTCTCACCTGCACGGCCTTCGTCCAGCAGTTTGCGGAACATTTCAACGCCGGTACACGTTGTTTTCGCCGTATCTTTGATACCCACGATTTCAACTTCGTCGCCCACTTTAACGATACCACGCTCAACACGACCCGTCACGACGGTACCACGACCGGAGATGGAGAACACGTCTTCGATTGGCAGCAGGAATGGCTTGTCAATGTCACGCTCTGGTTCTGGGATGTAAGAATCCAGTGCTTCAGCCAGTTCGATGATCTTCGCTTCCCACTCTGCTTCGCCTTCCAGCGCTTTCAGAGCAGAACCACGGATGATTGGCGTGTCGTCGCCTGGGAAATCGTACTGAGACAGCAGCTCACGCACTTCCATTTCTACCAGTTCCAGCAGCTCTTCATCATCAACCATGTCACATTTGTTCAGGAACACGATGATGTATGGAACGCCTACCTGACGACCCAGCAGGATGTGCTCACGAGTCTGTGGCATTGGGCCATCAGTCGCAGCCACAACCAGAACCGCGCCGTCCATCTGAGCAGCACCGGTGATCATGTTTTTCACATAGTCGGCGTGGCCCGGGCAGTCAACGTGTGCGTAGTGACGAGTTGGGGTATCATATTCTACGTGAGAAGTAGAGATGGTGATACCACGCGCTTTTTCTTCTGGTGCGTTATCGATCTGATCGAATGCACGAGCGCTACCGCCGTAAGTTTTCGCCAGAACGGTGGTGATTGCAGCAGTCAGGGTAGTTTTACCGTGGTCAACGTGGCCGATAGTACCAACGTTAACGTGCGGTTTTGAACGTTCAAACTTTTCTTTAGACA
>NZ_MUBK01000112.1 GCF_002127545.1 Xenorhabdus beddingii | reverse complement strand
GTTTTGCTGCCATCTTCTGTCGTGACAGTAATGTTTGCGCTGCCCTCAGCAATGCCTCTAACTGTCACCACGCTACCGATCTTACTCACAGTGGCTACGCTGGTTTTATCTGACGTCACCGTGTAGTTTTTATTGGTGGCATCGGTGGGGTTGACATTAACCACAAATGAATTGGATTTCCCTGCTGCGACCGTTAATGAAGATGTAGCAGTAACTGATTGCACCGCCACTTCTTCAATCAGCCAATCAACCGTATCCGCGTCGGATACTTTCAATTCACCGGAGTAGGTGGCAATCTCGTTAGCACCGAATTGGGACGACCAAGAGGTAAAGACCATGTAACCCTGTAGTACAAACGCATCTTCTCCGGTGAAGTCCATCTGCACCCAGTATGACGGCTGGCGACCTGCCTGAACTTCTTTCGGAATTTCCTTCAACAAACGCAATGGGCCAAAATCTTCATTTTTGTCCCTCTTACGATATTCACCATCAAATGAGATGGTTAAGTCCATGCTGGTGACCACACTCTCTACCAGCCCCTTAGAATCATCAGCCTCTGAGGTTAGCGTGTTGGGTGAAAGGTCGAATGATTTAGTGGTCAATGCGCCAATGCGGAAAAAAGCAGACTGATCGGGCACTGCATCAGGGCAGCCATGCGCAATGCGAATAATGGCGTTACGACCAATGAGTTTATTGGTTTCTACCGGGCAATTTGCCATGTGAATAACCTCGATTTAATAGAATTAAAAAAGGTCGCTGAGGCGACCTGTTATGATGTACAGCGAAATAGCAACCGGATTACGTACCGGTTCTCTTGAGTGGGAATGGGGGTTGGCATACCCCCCAGATTGAAAACAGCATTCAGGCAATCATCATCAGGATGGGTGGTAACATAATTGAGTATTTCCTGTGCTCGCTGGATAACGGGTTGAGGGTTATTCTGACCACTGACCAAAATCACCTGAACGTTGTCATCAGCCCCCAGATCATCCAGCCGCCCGGTTCCACCCGCTGGCTGAAAGACCATATATTGCATCTGCCCGCCGTCCTTTGTCTGCTCAATCCAGGTGAGCATTTGAATCGTGAAATCATCGGTCAGGCCAGATTTACCCAAATAATGGCGGAACTGTTCAAATACGGTCATAATGATTTCAATTCCTTCGTTACGGCCTTGTCAATCTGAGACCTCATTTCATCGAA
>NZ_MUBK01000111.1 GCF_002127545.1 Xenorhabdus beddingii | reverse complement strand
GGAAGCGGCGATCCTGTATGTCGCCAATATCGATTACCTCCGCTGCCAGACCGTTGATGACGCTATCACGACCGATTCTGTGGTTGTCGGTATTCATCCCATGGCGGGGGGGTTCTTAAACGTGCGTGCCACGGCCGGAACGTACAAAAAAGGGCAACCGGTAGTCGTCACCAACGGCCAGATAAAGGCGGCGGGTGAAGGGGCGGACATCTTTGCTTACGTTGAAGAAGATGAACTCACAGTAAAATCGGGCGACTTGGTTCGCGTAGTGTTCAAGTAAGGAGAATTGAATGTTTTATTTTTCAGTCAAGAAGGCAACCGAAACCGGAAACCTTGAAGCTAATCAGGCTCAATTTGGTGAGCTGGTATTGGCGCGTAACTCTTCGGCTCAGGCCGTGGCTGATTTTATTGCGCGTGCCCGTTATCGCAATGAAGATGCGCGTCTTGATGCTGTCAATGCGATAGATGACATTAAGCGACTATATCGCACCTATGACCAGACTGTACTGGCAGAATTTGAGCCAAATTCGGAATTCACCTTGTTAAACGATCTGATGGGCTTATCTCGCTCAGTGCGTTTGGAAGAGTCAGTGTATGAGTATGCCCGCACTGGTGGCACAGGTTGGGCGCATACATCAATGTCCGGCCAGATTGGTGCAGCACTGGATGCTCGCTCATACAGTTTTGACGGCACGATGGTGCCTATTCATGACTCCGGTTTTAAATTTAACTGGCGTGACCCGATCTTCAACAAAGGTTCTGCGCTGGCCTCATTAGCCGATGTTCAGGCGTCTTCGGTTAAAGATGTGCGTCGTCAGTATGTTGACTTCATTTGGAACGGCTTCCGTGACAGTGAAGGTAACTTCATTAAGTTTGATGATAAGACGTGGAAAGGTCTGCGTTCTGATGAGCGTGTAGCACAAGTTGCGCTTAACATCGATTTCGCGACAAGTACTGACGCACAGGCTATGCGCTCCGAAGTTATTCGAGTGCGTGATGTGCTGAAATTGCAAAACTATCAGTACGGTGAACAAACGTGGTATGTGTCCGGTGACATTCTGTCGAACTGGGAAAAGCTGTATTTCGACGTGAACCAGACTCGCACGGTGCTGGATGAAATCAAGAAAATCACGGGCATTTCCAGCATCAAGGAAGATTTCGAGCTGAAAGGCAATGAAATGCTGATTGTTCCTCTTCGTGCGGGGGTTA
>NZ_MUBK01000110.1 GCF_002127545.1 Xenorhabdus beddingii | reverse complement strand
CTTTGGGTTCAACCCAGTAAATGCCGGTCTTGCGGATATCGATATGAGGTTTTAGCGGATCGTATTCTTTCTCTTGGTATTCATCTGAATCAGTGGTCACAGATTTTGCTACTGGTTTTTTCTCTTCTACCTGATACAACCCATTACTGAATGCCAGCTTTGCAGCCTCAATGCCATGCTGCTGGCGATAATCATCCCAATCGGCTTTGTACTCTGTAGGCGGTAATGAGATCCACCCGTTGATCGTTTTAGCTGCTTTCTCTGCTGCAATTTTACCAACGTTCTTTTTGAGTTTGCCGTTTTTGTCCCGTTCTCCGGGGGAGTGCCAATCGTTATCAGCGGCAATAATGATTTTTGTGTCCGACCAGCGTTCCCGAATAGCTTTTGCAATAGATAATAAATTACCTGAATCCAGTGCTGCCAGAACAGTGCCTGTATAAAGTTGGTTAACTGTGAGTGCCGTGGCGTAACCTTCGGTAATGATCACTGTGCTGGGATACTCTTCCAACGCTGACAGGGCGATAAACGAACCTGTTTTTTTGCTGCCAGACAGTAATTTTTTCGTTCCATCCGGCTTAATAATTTGCGCACCTGTTACTTTTTTGTCCAACGTTGCCAGTGGCAACACTGCTGAATTATCGAACAATAGCCGCTGGTTAGGGCATTGCAGCCCCTTTGCAATCAAATAGGGCGATTGTCCGGCGACAGTTTGCGCCATCAGTGCCACCACTTTTTCGGCAATGGGTTGTGTTGTATAAGTGGTTTCACTGGCTGGCTTGGGTTTTGGCAAGGGCAATACCAGTGCATCAGAAACGACTTTGGCTGCCTCAGTAATCGATATCCCTTTAGTTCTTGCCACTAAATCCAGCCCATCGCCATAGTTTGGTTTGTCGCACTGGCGGCAATGCCAATTACCATGATGGTGATCGTCGATAAAGTGAAAACGGTCAGTACCGCCGCAGATCGGACAAACGCCATGTTTACCTTTTGCCGGAATAGCAATGCCACAAGCAGGCAGAAGATTTTCCCATTGACACATGGCGGATTTTTTCACGGTTTGGATCAGGTCAAGTGGATTTTGGCTGCCTATATTATCTGAATGTGTAAATTTAACCCGAATTCCGGATAAGGAATTGACGAAGTGCCTGTTCCAAGAGCAAAGTTTTGGTGCACACCAAAAACCGCTCTGGGGAGGAACAGGCAATGAAC
>NZ_MUBK01000011.1 GCF_002127545.1 Xenorhabdus beddingii | reverse complement strand
TGGTCCCACCTGACCCCATGCCGAACTCAGCAGTGAAACGCCGTAGCGCCGATGGTAGTGTGGGGTCTCCCCATGTGAGAGTAGGGAACTGCCAGACATCAATTAGTCAGAAAAGCCATCCGTCAGCGGATGGCTTTTTTGCGTTTGGAATTTTTATTCAAGCAAATAACATAATCCGCCTTGCATTCTGGTTTTTTCATGGATGGTAATTATCTTTACGCGTATAAGCGGCAAGAATTGTCCTTTCCGATAATTCCAAATAGCCTTTCATTTTGTCAGCAGCGAGTTCATTTTGCCCTGAATTCAGCAGTTCCAGAATATGTGCATTCTTATCGATATAGGGTGCATACAAAAGTTCAGGATTATTCAAAATACCAAAAGCCAGGCGGAGTTCTGCGGAGATATTGCGATAGAAAGCGATTAGCCTTTCACTATCGGTTAATTCCACGATTGCGGCATGAAAGCGCATATTTTCCGTTCCGGCACCAATCCAATCTTGTTTCTCACGGCATTGCCGAGCTATTTCAACGACCTGTTTCATTTTGGCAACGCTGGGATGCATGGGATAAGCCTGAGCCAAAGCCTGACATTCAATCAGTTGCCGAATTCGATAGATATCAATAATTGATGCAATATCGGGAATGGCGACAAACACACCACGGTTAGGTTCATGTTTCAGCAGTCCTTCTTGGGTGAGAAGACGGAACACTTCACGTAATGTATTTCGTGAAATTTCAAGTTGTTCACTCATTGCCGCTTCTGACAGCCGTTGTCCCGGTAATAGCTCCCCAATAACCAGCTTATTTCTTATCGTTTCGGCGATCCTTTTACTCAAAATTTGGGGAGAATGGTCTTTTTTCATAGTGATCCGTTAAGTCAGTGGCTGATACCAAATACCTTCGACGCGCAATAAAAGAGAATCTTCACATATTCCCAGATAACCAGCAAGTTATCGTCCTTGAACCAAGATAGGGTAATTAGGTTGCATTTCTTGCATCTGAATTGTGCATTGCGGTAATAAATTCAACAGAAAATGTTAATAAAGTGATCTCTATTGGAGTTCTGCAATTGATAACACAATTTTGTTTGCTTATTCCCTCATCAGATCATATTTATTGTTGAACAATATTTTTGCTGTTATTAAACAATTTTCTGTTTTTGGTTCCACAATGGTATGAATGTTGCTTGAAAAACAATCAGCACAATAACAATGACAGGGTCTATGGTTATTGACGTGGTATATGGACGCCATGTTTATCGATTCAATCTTTGAGTTTTTGAAATCAGCTTAAGGAAATCATCATGATAAAAACAATCGATTTAAATAGTGATCTCGGTGAAAGTTTCGGCCAATGGCACATGGGGGACGATGAAGAAATATTGGGAATTGTCAGTAGTGCCAATGTTGCCTGCGGTTTTCATGCGGGTGATCCGGTAGGGATTTTGCGGACATTGAAATCGGCGCAGAAAAATCATGTCGCGATAGGTGCCCATGTTTCCTATCCCGATTTGGTGGGTTTTGGGCGGCGTAAAATGGATATTGCCAGCCATGAACTTACTGCTGATGTTATTTACCAGATTGGTGCCTTGCAAGGATTGGCGGCGGCGGCGGGCACAAAGGTAAGTTATGTCAAACCCCACGGCGCGCTTTATAACACCATCGCGAATGATGAATATCAGGCAATTGCTGTGATTGAAGGTATTTTGGCGATGGATCCCCGTCTCGCATTGGTTGGTTTGGCCGGCTCAAATATTCTCAAATTAGCGCAGGAAAGAGGATTAAAAACCATCGCAGAAGCCTTTGCTGATCGTGCTTATACCTCGCAGGGAGAACTCGTTGCCCGTCGTGAAGTGGGTTCTGTTCTGCATGACGCAGAGCTTGTTGCTCAACGAATGCTGCAACTGGTAACAGAGGGCGGTGTTGAATCGATTGATGGAAAATTTACACCTATCCAGGCAGATTCTATATGCGTACATGGTGATAGCCCTGGTGCAGTAGAAATGGCAAAACAGGTCAGAACCGTTTTGCAGCAGGCAGGAATTACCATTCGACCATTTATTCATCCATAACCATTTATTCATCCATAAATAGGGATCGCACTGGCACGTTTGATGATTTAGGGGGGATAGTCTTGCGCTTTTTACCTGTTAATTTCAATACCATCATGGTTGAGTTGGGTGGACTGGCAGAAACATTGGCACTGCTTGATTCACTGCATGTTGCTCCTGTTCTGGGGATTGAAGAAATTATTCCGGCAGCGAGAACTTTGATGGTGCGCTTCCGGCCGACAAAAATATCAGCTCAACAATTAGTGGCAGAAATCATAGTGGCAGAAATCAGTAACCGTGATTTGCTGGAGCGAGAACCTGAGACAGGACAAAAGATAACAATCCCAGTGCATTATAATGGCGATGATCTTTCAATCGTTGCTGAAATACTGGGGATCACGGTTGCGGAAGTTATTCGCCAACATACGGAAAATGAATATACCGTGGCTTTTACTGGGTTTGCTCCCGGCTTTGCTTATATGGTGTCAGAGACCTCGCAGTGGAATATTCCTCGTCGTAAAACACCTCGAACGCGCATTCCTGCTGGTGCAGTTGCACTGGCGGGAGAGTTCAGCAGCGTTTACCCACAGGCAAGCCCCGGAGGATGGCAAATTATCGGAATGACCACCGAACGTATGTGGGATCTTTCCCGTCCTTCCCCCGCCTTATTGCAACCGGGCTATCGCGTTAACTTTCAGGATGTTGAACATTCCCCTGTCACGGTGAATTTGCCAAAAACTGCGGTCAAAACCACGATCAAAAATACGGTTTCTGTACCCGTGCCCGCGACTGCTTGTCATTTGGAAATTTTGTCAGTGGGCTTGCAAACCTTGTTTCAGGATTTGGGGCGGGTGGGTCAATCAGGGTTAGGCATCTCAGAATCTGGGGCGATGGATAAAAGTGCCCTGCGTTGTGCAAACCGCATTGTTGGCAATTCCTCCGATCAAGCCTGCTTGGAGATCGTGCAAGGCGGGTTTAAGGCTATCGCTCATGGGCAGATGGTGTTGGCGATAACAGGGGCATCATGTCCAATAGAAATCAAAACCCCAGCGGGTGAAATTTTCTATGTGAATACTTACCAACCGATTGACTTAAACAATGGTGATGAGATTTCGTTAGGTCTCCCTACGGCTGGACTGCGTTCTTATTTGGCGGTGAGAGGGGGTTTTGCGGTTGCTGATGTCTTATCCAGCCACTCATTTGATACGTTATCCAATATTGGGCCTGCACCTTTAAAAACGTCCGACAAATTAGCCATCGGGGCAACTTCCCACTGTGGAGCGGTATCTTTTTCTGAAACACCGGCTTTTGACATGCCAAATAACAATCAGGTCGTAGTATTAGATATCATCCTTGGCCCTCGTACAGATTGGTTTACTCAAGAAGGCATTGAATTATTGAGTGAGCAAACCTGGCAAGTCACCCCTCAATCGAATCGAATTGGCCTGCGATTAAATGGTGAGTGCTCACTATCGCGCATTAATCAGCAAGAGTTGCCCAGCGAAGGAACCTGTGCGGGCGCGATTCAAATTCCCGCCAGTGGGCAACCCGTTTTATTCTTGGCTGATCATCCCCTGACAGGCGGATATCCGGTTATTGCTTCAGTGGCAGATTATCACCTTGACCTTGCAGGTCAGATCCCCGTTAACGCCAAAATCCGATTTAATCCCATCAGCCAATTCCATGAAATTCAAGGGAGCAAAGATTGACTATGAATGCTAAAAAAGTGCTGATTGCCAACCGTGGTGAAATTGCTGTTCGCATTATTCGTGCTTGTCGTGATTATGGCATACAGTCAATCGCTGTTTATGCCGAGGTTGATATTGATGCGCCGCATGTGCAATTGGCTGATGAGGCTTATGCGCTGGGAGGAAATAGCCCAGCAGAAACTTACCTGAATATTCCTCGTTTACTGGCAGTGGCGAAGCAGTCGGGTGCCACGATGGTACATCCGGGTTATGGCTTTTTGTCTGAACGGGCGGAGTTTGCCAGAGCCGTGATAGAGGCAGGATTGATTTGGGTTGGCCCTAACCCTGAAACCATTGATGAGCTGGGTGATAAAGTTAAGGCACGTAAACTGGCCCAGAAAGTGGGAGCACCCTTGGTCGTTGGGACAGCAGAACCGGTCAAAGAGGTACAGGAAGTTATCGCTTTTGCCGAACAACATGGCTTGCCGATTGCCATTAAAGCGGCATTTGGTGGCGGTGGACGTGGATTGAAAGTGGCCTGGCGACTGGATGAAGTGGCAGAGCTTTATCATTCGGCCGTTCGTGAGGCGACCGCCGCATTTGGGCGAGGGGAATGCTTCATTGAGCAATTCTTAGATAAACCTCGTCATATAGAAGCGCAAGTGATCGCGGATAAACACGGACAGGTTGTCGTGCTGGGAACCCGTGATTGTTCCTTGCAGCGGCGGAATCAGAAATTGGTGGAAGAAGCCCCCGCGCCATTTTTGACTCGGGAGCAAAGGGAACGCATTCACCAATCAGCAAAAGCAATTTGCGCACAAGCCAATTATGTCGGGGCTGGAACCGTAGAATTCCTGTTAAGTGCAGATGGAACGCTTTCTTTCTTGGAAGTGAACACTCGCTTACAGGTAGAGCATCCTGTAACGGAAGAAACAACGGGTCTCGATCTGGTCATTGAACAGTTGCGAGTGGCAGAGGGTTACCCGTTGAGCATTCAGGAAGCACCAGTCCCAAGAGGGCATTCATTTGAATTTCGCATTAACGCGGAAGATGCAGGAAAAGGCTTTTTGCCGACTTCTGGGACAATCAGCGAATTTACTCCACCTTCTGGCCCCGGTATTCGCTTGGACTCGGGAGTTGTGAATGGCTCCCGCATTCCGGCTACTTTTGATTCTCTGATGGCTAAATTGATTGTCACGGGAGCCACTCGTGAACAGGCTATTTTTCGCGCTCGCCGGGCATTGCGGGAGTTCAAGATAGGAGGGGTATCATCAGTATTGCCCTTTCATCAAGCTGTAATGGAACACCCTGATTTTGTTTCCCCCGATGAATTTCATGTTCATACCCGCTGGATTGAGACCGATTTTGCCAATGAATTGGAAAGTTCACCCCGTCAGGCGGTAAAAGCAGATCAAGGCATCATCCGGACATTTATTGAAATTGATGGTCGCAGGCATGAATTGGGGGTGCCATCGGATTTATTGGCGGGGTTGGCACATTTGGCTCCTGTTGGTGAACAGCCATTTTCTTCGTCTGCCATAAAGGAACAACTGCCGGAAGATCCCCGCCAGGTAAAATCCCCTATTTCCGGTATCCTGCATTGTTGGATGGTAAAAGAAGGGGAGCAAGTCAATGCAGGCGATGTGATTGCCGTTATGGAAGCCATGAAAATGGAAGTACAAATCCATGCTCATCGTTCAGGAAAAATCACATTCTGTGCGCAAGCAGGGAGTTATCAGAATGCAGAGAGTGTTCTGGCTAACATCGGGTAGTCAAGTTCGGGTCGTCACGTTCAAAATAGCAGGATCTGTTGATCCTGCCCCTCACATCCAAATATTTTCCATACTCATCTTTAAAGTTATTTACATTTACCGTAGAAATATAAATAATAACTATTCTCAATAGTATCTTTGATTGAAAATAAATGTCTAAAATTAACAAAATTTACACCAGCCTGGCTAAAAATAGCCTGTGTGTTCCTTTGATGTCGGCATCTATGCTGACCGTCGCTATTTCCACCAACGCATTTGCAAGTACTGAAAACACGACTAAAAAATCGTCTAACACTGGCGATACACTGGTTATTATTGCGGATAATAATTCACAAGATACACCAGAAGATAGAAAAGTCAGCCGTAATGAAATCAAGGTCAAACAGGCACAAAGTGTCGGTGAGATTTTGAAGAATGTACCGGGCGTACAGGCCGGTCATCCTAGTGCTTTAGGGCAACGCTTCAAAATCCGTGGCATGGATGATCAATTCATCAACGTGACGATTGATGGCGCAAGGCAAGAAGGATATCACTTCCACCATTCAGGAAATTACGGCATAGATCCTGAAATGTTAAAGCAGGTCGATATCAAGGTCGGTAGTAACAGCATTACCTATGATACCGGTGCTCTTGGTGGCGCCTTAAAATTTGAGACTGTTGATGCCGGTGATTTGTTGGAGCCGGGACAATTATTGGGTGCCAAAGGAAAATTAAACTACTCAAGCAATGGCGCTGAATTCCAAAAATCCCTGGCGACCTATGGCCGGTTGGGTGCTGTGGATTTATTAGGTTATATTAACCATCGTAATATCCACGATTCTAAATCTGGTCGGGATGACCGGGGTCGTGATCCTATTCCTACCGATGGCAAGCTGTTTAATTATTTATTAAAAGCGAAATTTAATCTGACAGATGATCAGTACATTAATGTATCAAAAGAACATTATTGGAATAATGCCGTCACCAATCAAAGATTAAATTTCGGGCAAAATATCAATGCTGGGAAAGACAAGAGAAAGTATGCTATCAACCGTGATACTCACAATATCACTTATAAATATACGCCAGTCGATAATGACTTCATTGATTTAAAAATATCCGCCTATCAAACTAAGCAAACTTCCACCCATATGGAGCCTATAAGCGGAAATGGGAAAGGATTTGATAGTATTGCTGAAACCCAGGGTATTAAGGTTCGCAATATCTCCAGTTTTGATACCCAAAAACTTTCCCACGCTTTAACCTACGGATATGAATATTTTGATACCAGGATGTCATTCACTGATGTAGATAAAAATGCACAGGATAAAGAAGTCGAAAAAGGCAACGCATCCTCTATTTACTTAGAGGATGATATTCAATTGGCTGATTTTCATGTTATTCCGGGTATCCGATGGGATCACTACAAATATCATACCCTTAATAAGAAACATGAATCGTTTGAGAGAACCTATGCTCGCTTCTCAAAAGCACTCGGCTTGAAATATGAGCTTGGCGCGTCCACAACATTATTTGCCAATTACACCGAACTCTTTAGAGGTCCATTGGGTAAGGAGCTGATGGGGTTATCCAATCATGATAATAACCTGACAGCGACAACCGGTTACAATTTGGAAACGGGATTGGCAGGTTCTTATCCTGAAGTTTTTGCTGACAATGACTCGCTGAGTATCTCAGGTAAAGTATTCCAGACGAATTTTAAAAACCTGTCTACAACGTTAGCCAAGAGTGAACTCCATAATATCCCGAAAGCCAGACTGGAAGGATTTGAATTAGCGACCGGCTATAAACTTGACAATGTGTCTTTAAAAGCTACTTATGCCAAAGCCAATAACAAGATTATTCAAGGTAGTAATGCGTTATTTGATAAAGGATTGGAGTTTACACCCTCAGTAGGTGACTCTATCACTGTAGGTGGCAGTTATTTATTCGACAAAACTGACATTGAGCTGGGCTGGAGCTCTCGCTTTGTTATGTCAAAAAACTCAAAAGGAAAATCTGACGGGAAGATTGTCGACGTACATAAATCAGGATATGGCGTAAGCAATATGTATATCTCTTGGGCGCCAAAAACCGGTACATTTAAAAATGCAGAACTTCTGTTTGGCATCGACAATGTCTTCGACAAACGTCATAACGAACACTCTTATTATTTGAAAAATTATCAAGGACAGGAAGAGAAAGGCCGGACTTATAAAGCGACAATTTCTTATAAGTTCTGATGAAAATGTCTTAAGTTTTTCGACCATACTTCTTGTATAAATAAGTCCTTGTATAAATAAGTCCTTGTATAAATAAGTCTGCGGTTGATCCGCAGACTTATTCTCAGGATGGGTCCAATTATCGTAATGACAGTTACAGTGTAAAAATTCCAATCACAGCGACAACACTCAGAATAGCCGCTGAACCATAAAATACCCACTTACCGGCAGGAACATGAATTTGCAGATCGTGCATTCCATGGTGGATGCGGTGCATTCCGCACCAAAGCGGCAGGCAGATCATCAGCAGCAAAAAGAGACGGCCAATAAAGCTCTGGCAGAATGTCAGAATACGTTCATAGGACAGTGCTTCGGGGGCCAGCCCCAGTGGTAGCAGAATGCCCAGCAGCAGGATAATCGCAGGGCCAACAATGGCACTCCACATCCCACCGGCACCAAACAGACCCCAGAAAATCGGCTCATCGGAACGCTTAGGGACTTGATTCATCAGATTCTCCTTGGGATTAGAAAAGTAGTGCCACACCGAGGATCACGGCGGTAGCAATAATGGTGGTTGCCCAAAGTAGTTTGATCATCGGGGCCGGTGACATTTTTTCATTTCTGACAATGATATTGAGTGCCTTGGGAGCCAGTTCAAACCACGTTTTCGTATGCAGCAAGGCGGCCAGCAGGGTGATCATATTCATCAGCAATACGATGGGATGTTGCAGGAAAGAGACAAAATCCGCCCAGCTTTCCGGGCCGTTTTTCAAGGCAAATACACCGTAAAGCATCAGCAAGCTGAACCAAATAGCAGGAACGGATGTTCCTTCACGCAGCATATAAAAACGATAAAATCCCAGCTTGCGCCACCAATTCGCTTCCATGTTGCGCACATAAGGTTTACGTTTCGTTGTCATTACTCTCTCCCCCTTATTGTGGTTTCAGCATAGAAATAAGGAAATCTTTGGCGCTTTCCGCCTTGCTCTGCTGAATAGCGCCCGCCGGATCAACATGTTTCGGACACACTTCAGAACAGTAACCCACGAAAGTACAAGACCAGACCCCGTTGTCACTGTTGATTGGCGGCATGCGCTCTTTCTTGCCATTATCGCGGTTATCAAGGTTATAGCGATGTGCCAGTGTGATCGCTGCCGGCCCAATGAACTCAGGATTCAGACCAAATTGCGGGCAGGCGGCGTAGCACAGCCCACAGTTGATACAACCTGAAAATTGGTGGTATTTTGCCATCTGGGCAGGGGTCTGCACGTTCGGGCCATCAGCCGGTTTGCGATCATTGCCGATGATATAGGGTTTGATGGCTTCCAGACTTTCAATAAAGTGCGTCATATCCACCACCAAATCCCGCTCAATCGGGAAATTCCCCAGCGCTTCAACTTTCATTCCTTGTGTGTAATCACGCAGGAAAATTTTGCAGGCCAGTTTGGGTACCCGGTTCACCATCATGCCGCAGGAACCACAGATTGCCATGCGGCAAGACCAACGGTAAGAAAGGTCAGGGGCCAGATTGTCTTTAATGTAGCCCAACGCATCCAGCAATGAGGTTTGCTCATCGTAAGGCACTTCATAAGTGACAAAATAAGGCTCACTGTCAATTTCCGGGTTATAGCGCATGACCTCCATTTTCAGATTTTTCATCTCAGTCATTCGCTTACTCCTTCTGTTTTTTTCTCTTGTGCCGCCGCTTCGCCGCCATAGACACGTTTAGCCGGCGGGGATTGGGTGATCTTGACTTCACTGTATTCCAGACGGGGGGCACCTTCAGGATTATAGAAAGCCAATGTATGCTTCAAGAAATTTTGGTCGTCCCGTTCAGTACAACCGGCATCAAGGCGCTGGTGGGCACCACGTGACTCTTTGCGGTTCATGGCGGAATGTGCCATACATTCAGCGACATCTAAACCAAATCCCAGCTCAATGGTATAGAGCAGATCTGTATTGAACACGCTGGAACGGTCGCTGATTTCGATGTGTTTGAAACGTTCTTTCAATTGTGCAATTTTGTCGATGGTTTTCTGCATTAGCTCTGGGGTACGGTAAATACCGCACCCTTCTTCCATGGATGTTCCCAGTTCATCGCGGATTTTCGCCCAGTTTTCACCGCCCTTCTGGTTGAGCAGTTGGTTGAGTTTCTCTTCAACATCACGGGCTTGGGCATTTAATAGGTTATCGTTGGCGGGGTTGTTGATTTCCTGAATATGTCTGACCGCCTCAACACCCGCCAGACGGCCAAAAACAACCAATTCGGCCAGCGAGTTAGAGCCGAGTCGGTTTGCACCATGCAGGCCAACAGACGAACATTCACCGATGGCAAATAACCCTTTGATTCGGGTTTCGCACCGCTGATTCGTTTCGATCCCGCCCATGGTGTAATGCGCCGTTGGACGGACAGGAATAGGCTCTTTAACCGGGTCAACGCCGACATAGGCTTTTGCCAGCTCACAAATAAACGGCAGACGTTCGAGCAGTTTTTTCTCGCCCAAATGGCGCAAATCCAAATACACCACATCGCCGCGTGGCGTGGCGATGGTGCGACCTGCCCGCCATTCATGCCAGAATGCCTGAGACACCTTGTCGCGCGGGCCTAATTCCATATATTTGTTTTCCGGTTGCCCAAGAGGTGTCTCTGGCCCTAAGCCATAATCCTGTAGATAACGATAACCTTCCTTGTTCACCAGAATCCCGCCTTCACCACGACAGCCTTCGGTCATCAGAATACCGGAACCCGGCAGACCGGTTGGGTGATATTGCACAAATTCCATATCGCGCAAGGGGACGCCGTGCCGGAATGCGATCCCCATGCCATCACCCGTGACAATGCCGCCATTGGTGTTATAGCGGTATACCCGCCCGGCTCCGCCCGTCGCCATAATGATCGCATTGGCGCGGATCTGAACCCGCGTTCCTTCCATCATATTCAGCGCAACTAACCCGCGCGCTTGCCCTTCATCCACCAGAATGTCGAGGACAAAATGCTCATCAAAGCGCTGGATTTGCGGATATTTGAGGGAAGTCTGGAACAGCGTATGGAGCATATGGAAGCCCGTTTTATCGGCGGCAAACCATGTACGCTCAATTTTCATGCCACCGAAACGACGCACGTTCACCGAGCCATCGTCCTTGCGGCTCCACGGGCAGCCCCATTGTTCCAGTTGGATCATTTCTGTCGGGCAATGTTGGACGAAATACTCAACCACATCTTGTTCACACAGCCAGTCACCACCGGATACCGTGTCATTGAAGTGAAAGTCATAAGAATCATGCGATTGAGTGACAGCGGCTGATCCCCCTTCGGCTGCCACTGTGTGGCTACGCATGGGATAAACTTTTGAGATCAGGGCAATTTTGAGCCGGGGATTGGCTTCAGCCGCAGCGATGGCTGCTCGTAGCCCTGCACCACCGGCTCCGATAATCGCGAGGTCGACATTGACGGTTTGCACTGCGCTTCTCCATTGTTCAGGTGAATGATTAAACGAAATGAGTAAATTTTTCTCAGAAGACCCAATGTATTCTCACTCGTCATTTTTTTATCCCTGCCATTTTGTAGAGACATTTTTTCTTGTTTGACCGAGTGTTATAGATAAATTTTTCGGGTTTAACGCGTTAGTTTCATAACCCTTTACTCTTTATATGGCTTAATTATAACGGGTTAAAAAGAGGATAAACTTGATATGGATGTGGGTTTTGTCGAATTTCACTGATAAAATGTGATCTATCGCATGTTTTTTCTTATTTGAATGAGCCGGTGTTAATAGGGAAATTTATTCATCAGTTTGATTTATATAACTGTAAAATCTGAAACTCATTGATTGGGATAATAATGGTCTTTTTACTATAAACTAATATAAAAATAAAAATCCATTGACTAATAAATCGGATTAATGGACTTAATGGTTTCACTGTGTGTATAGTTTGATTTTAATAGATAAAAATTCAAAATAAAGAATAAAAGATAAAATATAGTAATCATTTTTTTATTGATAAACAGAATTGAAATTAAGTCTGACAATGAAAGTATTTTTTGACAAAATAGAACTTGTTGACTAAATTAAATATATATCCGATGGATTTTGTTTGTCATGGATATTAATTTAATCACTAATGGATAGGTGTGAATGTTATATTCTATTTTTATGTAAGTGATTGTCTTAAGGAGTATTGTTATGAGTGACAAAACTGAAGTCTTAAACGAGCCTGAATATTATGGAAATGTATACATAGTGGAATTGGAAACTTATCCTAAGCTTTCATCTAAATCAATGAACAATGTCAAAGTGACATTTAAAGATTATCAAGGATATATGTATAGCGACTTTTATTTAAATTATCCCGATGGGCAAATAGAAGGAGGAGGAGTATACCTAACGTTATTCTTATCTTTAATTAATGAGAGGAAAGTGACACTGAAAACCAATGGATTTATTGGTGCTCACGGTGAAAAGTATATTACAGGTGTTATCGTAGTGTAATTGATGCTGATGTTTTTTATTAACTTTTTATTAATTTTTATCAAAATAAAACTAAAAGGAGTCGTAGAAAGCTCTTGCAGAGTGTGGAGATGGGCATCCATATTTTCGGTATAAATAAATGGACAATGAACATAAACAAGAAAGCCACACATTGAAAAATGCATGGTATAAAGGATCCGTTTATGAATAAATTGTAGACAATGAATTGTCTGGCTGGCTTGATGCGGGTAAACTGCGCGTTTTGTTTTATTTTGGAGTCATTGGAACATGAACAAAGTCGCGAATTGGCAGCCAAGTGCCCCTATCGCCAATTTATTGAAAAAGGCGGAGATTTTAGCAGAAATACGGCGCTTTTTCGCAGATCGTGGGGTGTTGGAGGTTGAAACACCGGCCATGAGTCAGGCGACTGTCACCGACGTTCATCTGGTACCGTTCCAGACACGGTTTGTCGGGCCGGGAGCGGCAGATGGCTTGACTCTGTACCTGATGACCAGCCCTGAATACCACATGAAACGTTTGCTGGCCGCTGGCAGTGGCTCCATTTATCAGATGGGAAAAAGTTTCCGTAATGAGGAAGCGGGTCGCCATCATAACCCGGAATTCACCATGCTGGAGTGGTATCGCCCGCATTACGACATGTACCACTTGATGAATGAAGTGGATGATTTATTGCAGCAGATCCTGGATTGTGAAAGTGCCGAATCACTGTCTTACCAACAGGCATTCATTCGATATCTGGATATCGACCCCCTTACGGCCAGTAAAGAAAAGTTGCGTGAGGTGGCGGCAAAACTCGATCTCAGTAATATCGCGGATCAAGAAGAAGATCGGGATACCTTGCTGCAATTGCTTTTTGTCATGGGCGTGGAAACCCAGATTGGGATTGAAAAACCGACATTTATCTATCATTTTCCTGCATCCCAGGCGGCATTGGCAGAAATCAGCAAGGAAGATCATCGGGTTGCCCAACGTTTTGAAGTCTATTTCAAGGGCATGGAACTGGCGAATGGCTTCCGTGAATTAACGGACAGCCATGAACAGCGTTTACGTTTTGAGCAGGACAACCGTAAGCGTGAAGCCATGGGATTGCCTGTTCAGCCGATTGATGAATACCTGCTTGCAGCGCTTGCACATGGTATGCCGGATTGTTCTGGCGTTGCATTGGGCGTTGATCGCCTGATTATGCTGGCACTGGGTGCGGAGCGGATCAGTGAGGTGATTGCTTTTCCGGTGGGGATCTCTTGATCATAATGGGGCAGCCTTGGCTGCCCCATTATATTTTTGTCGCTTATTGATGTTCGTGATGTTTTTTCAAAAATTTCACAGCTAAATCAGGAAAATCGGTGAATGCGCCATCAACATTGGCTTTATTGAAAACGATATCAAACAATTGATCTCCGTTGGTGGCATATTTTGGCAGTTGATCGATACGAATCGTGTACGGATGGACGGCCAAATGGCTGGCGTGAGCCTCTTTCACCATACCCGTCAGCTTAATATTATTTGGCGTGGAATCACTGGCGATCATCATGTGATAATCAGGGCCAATGCCGTCAGCATATTTTGCCACTTCTTTCATCGCACCCGGCTGAAACATCCATTCATAGCTATAATTTTGCCATTGACCGTCGGGTTTTTGCTCGTAGGTTTCGTTCCAGTCGGTGTAAGCGATGAGCTGAATCAGTTTCAGATCCATGCCCAGTTTCGGTTCCAGCTCATTTTTGATGCGTTTCAGTTCATTGGCATCAAAGCATTGCAGATAAACTTTATCGCTCTTTTTGGTATAGCCATATTGTTTTAGCACTTCCAACACCTTGGTCGTAATATCTTTGCCTTCCTGACGATGGAACCACGGTGCCTTGATTTCAGGATAGATACCAATATCTTTGCCGGTGGATTTATTCAGACCTTGAATAAACTCCAGTTCTTCCTGAAAAGTATGAATACGGAAATCTGATTTCCCCATCGGGAAACGCCCCGAATAACCCTGGACTTTTTTGCCGTCTTTGATATCAAAGCCTTCGGTGAATTTAAGAGACTTAATTTCCGGTAAGGTAAAATCTATCGCATAATAGCGGCCATCGGCACGGGCACGGTTTGGAAAGCGTTCCGCCACATCCGTTACGCGATCCAGATAATGGTCGTGCAGTACAATGAGCTGATCATCTTTGGTCATCACCAAATCTTGTTCAAGATAATCAGCACCTTGTGCATAGGCCATCGCTTTGGCGGGCAGCGTATGCTCAGGCAGGTAGCCACTGGCCCCACGATGGGCGATAACAATTTTATCTGCTGCGTGTGCGATGCCTGACATTGACGATGCTAACAAAATACCTGCCATGATTGCTTTAATCGGGGTCTGCATTGGGGGTCTCCACTTATTATCTTAAATAAAACTTATGTTAATTTGGGGTATCTGAAAATTTGGGTATCTGAAAAATAGTGTCATTAGTCATTTTCATATAAAATATTGGAATAATACAATCTCCGGTCTTTATTTTATCAGTGTATATCACAGTTTTATGACATAAATATTTCCTTTCGATGACGTTTATCGCTGACATTGTGTGCTTTTCATTAATAATCATAAAATTAGGTGGGTATTTATACTAAAGTAGAATTTCTTCAATAAGAAGCAATCATAAAATGCCATTGCATGATGAAGTGACTGGGGAATTATTTAAGATGATTAAAAATTTATTCCAATAGAATTGCATTTCAATGGGATTATATTCCGGATAAGGACACTCGAGGTTAAATGAAATAGGGTTTCATAATCATATTTTAGTGTGGATGAAGCGTTATTTAATGAGGTTTTTTATTCTCCAATTAATGGTGGGTAATAAATGACATTTCAAAATTGTAGAACACTTCCTTACTCCCCGCTGCGCGGGGAGTAAGGAATCTTCGGAATTTCAGTGTATCACTATTATGAAAACTTATTTATTTAACTTTATTCTTTTGCTGTTGCAGAAAAATTTTATTCCCATTCTGCTTATTATCTGGTAAAGAGTAAATTACGTTACCTACGTTTTGAAGTTGGTAGCGTATATAATTCATTAATGAAATAAAAATAAAAGATGACTATTTCCAATAATTAAGTCAAGTGAGTTTATTTGTAAGATAACATTGACTTTTAATTCACATATAGACAACAAACTCCATGATTAAATCTCATGGAAAGTTTTTTTCATTAAAAAAATTTTATGGCAGTAAAATGATAAATGAATAAAACCTTTTATTTTTCATATATCTGAGTGCTGTATTTCAATTTAGTAATATGATGTATCATAAATATCCACTTCCTGTTTAATCAACTATCTGATAAATACTGAATTGATTTAAGCCCTATATCAGAAATTACTTCGTATTCTGACAATATATTTAAACAAAAAATTAACATTCGGAAGTAATAAAAAAATGAAAAACTCAAACGAATTGATCCCATTAAAGATCATTGCCTCTGGTACGGCTTTGCCTGAGCATAAAGTGTATTCATCCGACCTGGATTTGAAATTAAATAAACCCAACGGCTATGTACAAAAGCATTCAGGAATTGAATATCGTTATCACTCTGATTATGCAGCCTCTCAGGCTAAATTGGCGGTGGAAGCGCTGCATAATACGTTACAAACACACCAAATTTCGCCGGATTCGATTGACCTACTGATTTCGGCTTCTGCAATACCCATTCAGGCTTTACCTTATTCAGCCGCGCATATTTTAAAAGAGAGTCAATTAAAGGCCGGGATCGCCTGTTTTGATATTAATGCAAGCTGCGTCAGTTTTATCTCTGCCTTGAATGTTGCCGCCGGATTTCTCGCGACCCAACAGCATCGACGTATTGCCATTGTTTCTGCGGAGATGGCTTCCCGTGGCATTGATTGGTCACACCAAGAGTCTTCATTGATTTTTGGTGACGGTGCGGCTTGTGTGATCGTTGAAAGGGGGGATGGCAAGAGCGGGATTGTGACCCACAAACATGAAACTTATCCGGAAGGTCTTGAGTTGTGCGAGATCCGCGCCGGGGGAACCCGCAAGAATCTCCGCTCAGGAATGGAAGACAGTGATTTTCTGTTCCAGATGCAGGGCAGGCCGCTGTTTAAACTGACAGCTTCACTCATTGAAGGTTTTACCGAACGGGTTCTGGCGAGTGCTGATCTTAAGATGTCCGATATTGATACCGTCATCCCCCATCAAGCCAGCCACTTGGGGTTGGAACATATTCGCAAGCGGCTGAATATCAGGGATGAGAGATTTGTGAATATCTATCGCTATCGTGGCAATCAGGTTGCAGCCTCAATTCCAACAGCACTGCATGAAGCGATTATAACAGATCGTTACTATGGCCGTGATTATGTGATGTTGCTGGGTACGGCGGCGGGGCTTTCATTAAGTGAGATGATTTTGAAACCATGAAAATTCTTGTCACCGGCGCAACAAGTGGCTTAGGACGTAACGCGGTAGACTACCTGCTATCAGATGGGCAATCGGTTGTGGCAACGGGGCGCAATCCGCAGGCGGGAGAGGTATTGACGCAATTGGGTGCTGAATTTCGCTGTGCCGAACTGGAAACCTTAAGCGTGGATGAAGCCATTGAACTGATGTCAGATTGTGATGCGGTTTGGCATTGTGCCGCCAAATCCTCTCCCTGGGGCGATCCCGATGAATTTGAGCGCATCAATTTGACCGCGACCTACATGTTGGCGCAAGCCGCAGGAATATGTGGTATCCGGCGCTTTGTTCATATCTCCACCCCGGCCGTCTATTTTAATTTTTCACATCAACAACACGTTACTGAAAATCAACGCAGTCAGTGTTTCGCGAATGATTATGCCCGAACGAAATTCTTGGCAGAGGAGAGCGTACTCCAGTTGATTGGCAGTTATCCCGGAACCACTTACATTATTCTGCGCCCCCGTGGATTATTTGGCCCGCATGACAGAGTGTTATTGCCGCGTCTGATGGCACAGGTTAAGGCCAGCAAGGGAGTCATGGCCTTGCCTGCGGGCGGGAAAAATGCCTTGGATCTCACCTTTGTCATGAATGTCGTCCATGCAATGTCGCTGGCGACCCATCGGGAAGGGTTACAAAGTGGCGCGATATACAACATTACCAATCAGCAGCCACAGCCCCTGGCGCAAACATTGGGGCAGCTATTTGACGAGATGAAATTGGGTTATCGGATCAAATCATTGCCTTACCCGCTTCTGTATAGTGTTGCGGCAATTATGGAAGGGATTGCCATGCTTACCCGAAAAGAGCCGTTGCTGACACGTTACGGTATTGGCGCGGCCTATTACTCCATGACGCTGGACACGGCAAAAGCGCGGGAAGAGCTGGGCTATGCCCCGGTTTATACCATGGAGGAAGGCATTCACTTAACGGCCAACTGGTTGAAACAGATAGACGGGCAGGCGGGTTAGTATGGTCAAGATGCGTGTTTTTGAAGTGGGATATTGTACCCATTCCGGCTGTATGGCACTAAAAGGGGCAAGCCTTCGCGTATGTAAATTCCCTGCCCGTGCGTGGCTGTTGGAGTGCAATGATAAACGCTGGTTGCTCGATACCGGATATGCCAGCCATTTTTACGATCATACCCGCAGTGGGATCATTCGTTTTTATCGCATTGTTACGCCCGTTTACTTTGACACCAAAGACTCACTGGTGATGCAACTGAAAGAGGACGGCATTCAACCCAGTGATATTGATGGCATCATTATTTCTCACTTTCATGGTGATCATATTGCTGGATTGCGGGATTTTCCACAGGCCAAATTCATCTGTTCAGGAGAAGGCTGGCAAAAGACACGCCATTTACGGGGTATCGCTGCGCTGAAACGGGCCTTTGTACGGGGGCTGATCCCGGAAGATTTTGAATCCAGAGTCCGTTTTTATGAAGGATTTGAACCGTGTCCACTGCCCGACGAATTGGCGGCATTGGGAGAGGGTTATGCTGTGCCGGATAGCCAGCAACAGATATTTATTGTGCCCTTGCCCGGTCATGCCGTAGGGCATATCGGACTCTGTGTAATGACCGAACAGGGCTGGGTATTGCTGGCAGGAGATGCGGCGTGGTCACCCAGTAACTACCGTGAATTGCGTGGGCCTGCAAAGCTGGCAAATATCATCATGGATGATAGCCGAGCCTATTATGAAACCTTGAATAAGCTGCACCAGATTGACCAAAAACAGGTTCTTATCCAGTTATGTCATGAGGGAGATTTGGAATGATACTCAAAACGTTTTGGTACTATTCTCTTTGGTACTATTCTCTTTGGTACTACTGGAGAGCCAGAAAACAGGGGAAATTTTCCAGCCGTCAGCAGCTTGAACAGCATCAATCGAGAGCGTTGGCCGCATTCCGGCGCAATGTGCTGATGAAAAGTCCCTATTTTGCCGCGTATAGTGATTTACCGTTGGCGGAATATCCGCTGATGAATAAAGCCATCATGATGGAAAACTTCGACCAGATGAATACGGCAGGTCTCAAACGCGATGAACTCTTGGAATGTGCGCGGTTGAGCGAACAGTCACGAGATTTCAGGCCGACAGTCGGCAAATTCAGTGTTGGTATGTCATCGGGCACATCGGGGCAGCGTGGTATTTTCGTTATCAGTCCGAAAGAGCGGAGCATTTGGGCAGGGATCATGCTCGCCAAAATGCTGCCAAACGGCTTATTTCACGGTGAGCGGGTCGCGCTGTTTTTACGGGCGGGAAACAACCTCTACGAGAGCGTCCAGAACCGTTGGATATCTTTCCGTTTTTTTGATTTGTTTGCTGATTTTAATCAGCAGGTGCAAGCATTGGTGGAGTATAAACCCACGATTGTCGTGGCCCCGGCGCAAGTGTTGCGGGCGTTGGCATTGAAGATCCAGCAAGGTGAAGTGTCACTCTCGCCAGCGAAAGTCATTTCGGTAGCAGAAGTGCTGGAACCGCAAGATCGTCAATTATTGGAGAGTGTATTTAAGGAAGTCGGAGAGATTTATCAGGCAACAGAGGGTTTCTTGGCCTGTACTTGCGCCCATGGCACATTGCATCTTAATGAAGAATTTCTCCATATTGAACCAAAATGGATCGACGGATCACGCTTTAACCCAATCATCACGGATTTCACACGGGAATCCCAGCCTATCGTGCGTTATCAGCTTGATGATATTTTAGTGGTGAAGAAAACCCCGTGTGCTTGTGGCAATCCGGCATTGGCGATAGAGCGTATTGAAGGGCGCAGTGATGATCAACTGATTTTGCCCGCGCATGATGGTGGAAAGGTGACTCTTTTTGCCGATCCCTGTTCGCGGATCATTGCCAATACTTTGCCGCTGACCAGTGATTATCGTCTGACGCAGACTGACTTGCTGCTGCGTCTGGAAGGGGACTGTGATATTGCGTACCTGCAACAATGCCAGTCCGCGCTGACTGACCATTTCGTCAAACAGGGCGTCGATGTCGAGCACATTGAGTGGCAGTGTATATCACAGACGATATTACCGGATCTGGTTAATAAACGTCGCCGGATTATCAGGAAAAAGGGGTAGCCATCGGGGAAAAGGACAGTTTGGGTGGTTATATGACGAAAATCATCTTCTTGATCATTTCATCGATATCAAAATATATTGATATCGATGACTTATCATTAAATTAACAAACAATATTGAAAACTATTTTGCGGCATCCAGTGCTTGTGCAAGATCGGCAATAATGTCATCGCTGTGCTCGATGCCAACAGATAAGCGAACCAGATCGCGTGATACTCCCGCTTTTATCAGCTCTTCATCATTGAGTTGACGATGGGTTGTCGAGGCCGGATGGCAGGCCAGTGATTTGGCATCACCAATATTGACCAGCCGCACGATCAGTTGCAGGGCGTCAATAAAGCGTATACCTGCTTTTTCCCCTCCCTTGATGCCGAAGGACAGAATAGAAGCCGGTTTTCCCCCCATATAACGGACTGCCAAATCATACTCAGGCTGTGTCGGTAATCCTGCATATTTCACCCAAGAAACTTGAGGGTGCTTTTCTAAGTACTGCGCAATTTTCAGGGCATTTTCAGTATGGCGCTCCATCCGAAGAGCCAATGTCTCAAGACCCTGTAGGATTAAAAAAGCATTAAAGGGAGAGAGTGCCGCGCCTGTACTGCGCAGTGGCCCAACACGGCAGCGAGCGATAAAAGCCGCAGCGCCAAAATGTTCGCTATAGTTTATTCCGTGATACGACGGGTCTGGCGTATTTAAAATCGAAAAGCGATCTTGATGTTCCGCCCAAGGGAATTTACCGGCATCGACAACCATTCCACCAATGCTGGTGCCATGTCCCCCGATATATTTGGTCAGGGAATGGACAACAATATCTGCGCCATATTCAAACGGACGGCATAAATAAGGCGTTGCGACAGTATTATCGACAATAAGGGGAACACCATGCCGATGGGCAATATCAGCCAGGGCCTGGATATCAACGATATTCCCACTTGGATTGGTGATGGATTCGCAATAAACCGCTTTGGTTTTTCCGTCAATCATCGCTTCAATGGCAACGAGATCGTTATGATCAACGAAACGAGTTTCAATCCCAAGATTGGGGAAACTGTGCGCCATTAAGTTATACGTTCCGCCATACAATTTTGCGACGGAGACAATGTTATCCCCGATGGCTGCGATGGTCTGGATAGCATAGGTGATTGCCGCCATGCCAGAAGCGACAGCCAGCGCACCTATTCCCCCTTCCAAAGCGGCGACCCGTTTTTCCAGTACGTCATTGGTGGGATTCATGATACGGGAGTAAATGTTACCTTCAACTTTCAAATCAAAGAGATCAGCACCATGTTGGGAATCATCAAAAGCGTAGGACGTTGTTTGATAAATAGGGACAGCCACGGCTTTCGTTGCAGGATCAGGTGAGTAACCGGCATGGATGGATAGCGTTTCTAATTTCATTGTCATTTCCTTTCGTGGATCGCAGGGTGAAATTGGTTTGATATTGCGGATATCAATAAAATGGTTCTGCTTAAGAATATAAATACGATGTTCATACCCCATCTTATTGTTAACTAGTAAAATTAGGAAAAAATTTTAGATAATTTACAAAATGACAGTGTAATGAAGCAATATAAAAAATAAATGTTTATAGATATCAGTTTGATATCTATTTAAGATGGAAAATTAATTTGATTTTCTTTATATAATATTCCTATAAGTAATAATGATGTTCTATATCATTTATTCAAAGATATTTATATTTACTGCGTTTTACCTCGATATATCGCAGAAACTATCTATACTTTAAACAGTTAGTAAACATGAAAGGTAATTATTAATGGTGATGAAAAAAGCGCTTCTTGCAACTTTAGTTGTATCTGGTTTTATGTATGGCTCATTCGCTTATGCAGATACGAATACGGTTGCTGTAGGTTATGCACAAAGCAAGGTTCAGGATTTTAAGAATATTCGCGGAGTGAATCTTCACTACCGTTATGAATGGGATTCTCCTGTCAGTATTATTGGTTCATTGACGTATATGAAAGGCAGTGAAAGCGATAGCCACAAAGATAATAACTCGGTTGAGAAAGGCAATGCTGATGTGAAATATTATTCACTGATGGCCGGGCCTGCTTACCGTATTAATGATTATGTGAGTGTATATGGTTTATTGGGTTTTGCACATTCAAAAATTGATGTCTCTATTAACGGAACCTATTTGAAAAAAAATGGGGAAACCGTCTCTCATTCTGCCAATGTGAATAAAAAATCGACTCATATAGCCTATGGTGCGGGTGTGGAAGTAAATCCAATTCAAAACCTCAGCCTTTATGCAGGTTATGAAGGGACATCAGCAAAATTCAATGATAACAGTCATAGCATCAATGGGTTTAATATCGGCATAGGCTATCGGTTTTAAATAATGATTTTTTCTAAAAATTAACGCCAATATTTCCAGGGGTAAGGCACATTCAATATTGAATGTGCCTTGTTTTTTTTGGATGTTAAAATCACTATTTGGATAATTTATTATTGACGTTTAAAATAGATTTATTCACATAAGTTACTTAGCCAGGTAAATAATAACATTAAGATACATAAAAATGTACGGTTATATCTTCATGTATTACGATGATGGCTTGATCTCATTCCTATTTGAATATATAAATGTTGACTGAAGTCATCATCATTCTGAAATTAATGAAGGTTTTTACGATGGGGACACAAAGATGTCAACGCTGATTCATTGTAACAAGATTAACTTTAGCATTAATTCCAAGCCATTATTTAATAACCTCTCCATAGCTATTAAAGAAAACGACAGAATTGCTTTGGTCGGTTATAACGGTACAGGGAAAACTCATTTGCTTAAGCTACTGGCCGGCATTGACAAGCCGGATGAGGGATTCATTGAATACGCCAATGGTTTGAGATTGGAAATGGTTTCTCAGTTTATTGATGATGAATTGCTTGAAATGACCTTGTTTGAGTCTATTTCCCAAAAAGTAAAACAAGTTGACGAGTATGGTGATTATAAAGCGGTCTCCATGCTTTATGATTTTGGTTTTCAGGAGATTGATTTTTCTACTAAAGTGGCTGATCTCAGCGGTGGACAAAAGACCAAGTTGATGTTTGCCATGAGCGCGGTTGTGGAACCCGATATTATTTTATTTGATGAACCCAGTAACCACTTGGACGCCAATACCCTGAAATTTTTCGCGGATTTCTTTAATAACAGCCTGAAGAGTGCCTTTATTATTGTCTCCCATGACCGAAATTTTCTGGATAACGTCACCAACCAGACGATCTTTTTGCGTGATCAACAGCTAATCGCTTTTTCCCTGCCATTCAGTCAGGCGCTTATTGCGTTGCAAGAAAAGGATGAAGCGGATGCCTTGCGTTTGAAAGCAGAAGAAAAGAACATTCGGCGCATACAGGAAAGTGCCAAGCGTCTGGCATTGTGGGGTAAAATTTACGATAACGAAAAATTTGCCCGAAAAGCCAAGTCGATGGAAAAACGGGTAGAAAAACTTGAAAAAGGCAAAACCAAGCTAACGGAAGGGGAAACCTATCGATTATCGTTGGATGCTGACACGATAAAATCGAAAAATATGCTGCGGATCGGGGAAAAATGGATTGGCTATCAGCAGGATGAACAGTTTAATCCTTTATTTTCCATTAACGATGGGTATATCCGACCGGGAGATAGAATTGCCCTGCTGGGTGATAATGGCGTGGGGAAATCCACCCTGATTCACACTATTGTTGACGCCTATAAAAAGGCCAGGTCTTTAAATGATGGCGGATTGGATAATTCGGCCTATGATACCGAAAATATCACGTTCTCCCCGCAGTGTAATATGGGTTATCTCGATCAGGAACTGGAGAGAATTCCGCTGAATGAATCGATCTTTGCTGCGGTAAGAAAGAATGCGCCGAATATTGATGATATCACCTGTAAACAACAATTGATTGCAACCGGTTTTGAATATGCGGATTTTAATAAACAGGTGGGGCGATTAAGCGGTGGTGAACGTTCCCGGCTGATGTTTTTGATATTGAAATTAAATAAACACAATTTCTTGATCCTTGACGAACCCACCAACCATTTGGATATTTTCGGCAAGATGGAATTGGAAAGTGAGTTGATTAATAACGAAATGACGATATTAATCACCTCGCATGATCGGGCATTTATTGATAACGTCGCCAACCGATTTTTGCTGATCAAAAATGGCAGACTGGAAGAAGTGACATCCAGTGATGGGTATTATCAGTTTCTTAATGAAAAAGTCATTTCCGGTCAGAAAGACGTGATGAAAGATAAGGAAATCCCCCATGATGAACCGGAGCGATTAGCGGATGAAGAGGATATTCTCCGGCGCATTGTGGTCTTGGAGCAAAATCTGACGGAGGATTTGGCGCGGAAACCAAAACATCAAAAGCTGAAAAATCAGGAGATGTGGAGAAAGGAAATTAAGCGGCTTTATGAAATATTGGGATAAACCCACATTATTGGTATTTCCAGCAAACTAAGCGCCCTAATTTGGGGCGCTTATGGTTATTCATCACGGTAGATTCATAACGACATCTTCATAACGACAGGATCTGTTCGGCAGCCGCAGCATCGTGCCAGTCTTTGAATTCTGTCAACAACAGATCGTAGAGTACGTCTTCTTTTACCGTGGCAAAATTGTCGATTGCGAAAAAATGGGTGTTATCCAAACGACGATCGGTAAAGGTATCGAGATTTTCTAGTACCCCGTAATTCGATCCCCCCAAACCAACAAACTTCCAAAAAATAGGATAATTGGCTGAACGTCGAATGGCATCCTTAATCTGACGCGTTTTACTGATTCCACCATCCGTAATGAACACGACATAGACAGGCAGATCACTGTCTTTAAAACAGTCGATAATTTCTTCCATGACTGGCGGTTCATTGTTTGTGCCGCCGAGGTTAGGGAGGATCTCCCATCTGGCGCGTTTTACAGAGGTCTGGATTGCATGAATATAGCCATCAAGATTATCCAGCGTCACATCCTGATATTTTTTGTGTTTTGCGGCAAAACCCCAGACATCCATTGACCCATCATCGTCAAATTGCACGGCCAGTACCGCAATACGATCCAGAACAGCTTGCACATGGCCTTTTTTGAATTGAGCGAGCATTGACCCTGACGCATCAAGCACAAATGCGACCCTGGCCTTGACCGCTTGCAGCTTGTGCTTATTCAGGCTGACGGCTGCATTTTTGGCAAGGTTTACGAGGTGTGGCGCTTTATCCTGTAGCTTTTTCTCAAGACTGATGGTTGGGATCGGCGGTGGATTATTTGACAGTGCGGGTTGCTCTATATCCACACCAAAATTCACTGCCAGAGGCTCCAATCCGCCATTGAACCCTTGCCCAAGAGCACGGAGCTTCCAGTTGCCAGAATGCCGATAAATTTCAGCAATAATCATGGCCTTTTCCGTTCTGCCGGCGGTTGAAACCGTGAAGGTGGCAACATTTTGGGCTTCAAATCTCAATTGTTGAAGACCAGCAACAGAATCCGGGCCATCTATCACCAGTGTGATCGCAATTTTGCTCACATTGACATCTATTTTTGTCAGATCCACCGTGATCACGCTGCCTTGGTGAGAGGTTTCTAAAATCAAGCTGTTATCGATGGCGGCGGGATTATTGTAAAAGTAGAAATCGCTATCTCCCCTGACTTTCCCACTCGCATTCAATAAGAAAGCGGAGGTATCTACTTCACTGCGAAAAGCAGATGTTGCTGGGTAAGAGAGTGTTAGCCGAAGAGAAGTCGTCGATAAAACGATATTTTGCCCTGCCTGAAGATCCATAAATAATGTCCTTTTAAGTGAGTCGTTAATGCTCTTTGCTATGTTAATGACTTTTGTTTCATTGATAAAATTTTCTTACTGGTAATAACAAAAATCGTCCTGCGGCATTTTTGCTGTTCATTATTTTATCTGTTCATTATTAGAGCGAAAAATATAATATGGGTTTAATATCCAGATCCGACCCGTTGTTATGCGGAAGCATTTGAAAACGCCATTGCCGTTATTTTCAATCTTATCCGTACAGGAGATACCCATGTCTCAACAAGAAAATACTCAATCTCATGATCAATGCAGGGAAGATATTGCCGGCCGTGCCAATGTTGCTGATAGTCCTGAATTGTTGGCGTATTACAAGGAGTTGGAAAAGTACAGGGCAGGGGCGCTCTGGAGCATTGTCAATGCCATTGAACCCTGGCAACCCAAATCGGCTTCGGTTCCCGTACTGTGGCGTTATCGTGATCTACGCGATCACGTCCTTAAATCGGCTGATTTGGTTACACCGGAAGAAGCGGGGCGTCGCGTGGTTTATCTGAACAATGCTGAAGGGCCGAAGTTCTCTACTGCGGTGGGATTGCTCTACTCCGGGCTTCAAACCATGCGGCCGGGTGAATCCTCATCAGCTCATGCTCACACGGCTTCCGCACTGCGTTTTATTATGGAAGGGAGTGGAGCTTATTCCATTGTCGATGGGCAGAAGATACCGCTGGAAGTGAATGATTTCGTCCTGACTCCCAATGGGACTTGGCATGAACACGGTGTTGATCCCGAGGGTTCCCAGTGTATCTGGCAGGACGGTCTGGATATGCCATTGGTCAATGTATTGGAGGCCGGTTTTTATAAGGTGCACCCTGATTTGCGCCAAGCGGTGACGGAGCCTGTCGATGCCTCTGTTGCACTTTGGGGGGCACCTGCCTTGCGCCCCCAAAATGTCGGTTGGGATAAACCCTCTTCTCCTTTATTCAGATATCAATGGGCAGCCACTTATGAAGCCTTGCAGCAGTACGCCCGCGTTTCAGAAGGTTCACCTTTTGATGACATTCTGATGTACTACACCAATCCGCTAACCGGCGGCCATGTGATGCCGACTCTTGGTGCCAGCATGCAATTGTTGAGACCTGGCTTCATTGGCAAGGCACACCGACATACCGGCAGTTTTATCTATCAGGTGGTGAAAGGACAGGGCTATTCCGTGATTGACGGTCAGCGGTTTGACTGGCAGGAGAGGGATATCTTCTGCGTTCCTTCGTGGGCATTCCATGAGCATGTGAATACCTCACAAACAGAAGATGCCTGCCTGTTTTGTTTCGGTGATCTGCCGGTCATGCAGGCATTACAGTTGTATTACGAAGAAGCCCTGACTGATAACGATGGACATCAACCGGTGGGAGGATAGAGATGCGTTGTCCGTTATTTCTTCATCTGTGGTGACAACCTACATGATATTGAAACGACGGGGGTTGGATACATATGTTCCGCGATTTGGCTCACTGTTATCAGGAAAATATTGACGGAATAACGGTTGTTGACGTGTTTTTCACGCATGAACCTTTTAGAATCGGACAACAAAAAACTTCCTGAGATAAAAAAGGTTGTTCAACGTATGCCAGATTCAAAAGTGTTTGTTGACAATTACTTGCCTGCCTTGCTTGGGCAGGCGTGGATGCTGGTTTCCGCTGAATTCCATGATACGGTTGAAACGCGGGGGCTGTCAGTGCTGGAATGGCGGGTATTATCGGCGTTGGCGGGAAGTGGCCCGATAGGCATCAGCCTGTTGGCACAGAAGACGGTCAGTAAACAACCCACCATTACCCGTGTTTTGCAGCGTTTGGAATTACAGGGATACGTCACACGTTTTTCTAATGGGGGCGGTGATCGCCGGGTTACATTGGTTCGTCTAACGGAAACGGGGCTGCAAGTGGTACAAGGCTTGCTGACCGAAGCTGAATCTCATGAAAAAAGCGTGCTGGAGTCATTGGGCAGTGGCAAAAGTCAGTTGTTGAAAGAGGTGTTGCAAGAGTTGATTAAACGGCATACACCAATCTGCCGGGTATTGGGTAAGTAGGCTGATTTTTCTCTAATTTGCAATTTGTCAGGAATATACCTTTTGGGTATATTCCTAAATAAAATCAATTTGATAGATGCGATGGTCAATTATTTAACCAATCGCTGCTTCTCATCTTCACGTTGGGCATATTCCGCCAGCATTTGAAAATCTTTGGCTGTCCAATATTGTTTTGGAACAGGTAGATTTTTCATCTCATGGGTTGTCCATAACTGAAATTCAGCCAGTTTATCCAACGAAAAATGCTGATAATGCTCAGGTAAAGCCAGACGCAAGGCAAAGTCTTCTTTACCGGAAGGCATGAAGGGATAGCGGTGGTCTTGGATATCATAATTCCGGTGCAATACTAAAAACTTTTCGGGAATGCGTTGATAACTGTTCCACCATAATCCATCCACGCTATCGAACATCTCTTTTGTCCCTGATCTGGAATAAGCGCCCAGTTTATTTAAGGTGATCGGCAGGATATTCGCCATTGAGGTTGAAAACTGAGTGACAGAGGAAGCATGGCCTTCCAGGATCAGCGTCAATGCCAGCCGTGCGCCCAACAGATTCGAATAGAGATCTTCCGGGGAAAACGCCGAAATGCCTTCTGAAAAACCCGGAACGGATTGATAGCCATACCATTGCGCGATTTCATGCCAAGCTGCAAGCTGAAAAGCCATTTTAGCGGCTAAATAGGCACTTAAGGTATAGCGTTCAGCGGGATCTTCCGGCGGTATAAAAGCCGGAAAATGAATTTTACGCGCCGCAAGTTCATTATGCAGGGTTAATGCCCACTCTTGACCAAGATGGGCATAAATCTGGCTGAATAAATAGAGCGTATAGTCTGCGGTATCTCTCACATGGGAAATGTCAATAAAGCCGCCCTGATGAGTATAGAGCAGACCCACTTTTTCATTGCTTATGCCTAACAGCGCGGCACTGGCACCGATAATACTGTCATTGTAGTGATGTTCTCCCAATTTTTCGGCTTCAACAATATTGTCAATGTCGTAGAAAGGAATGGGAACATCCCACAGTTGTGCCTTAAGGTGATAGCCGAAAGCACAGCAAGCCCTTAAACCTTCTGGTGGATTAATCGGAGCCAGTGCCGGCCAATCTTCCAACGATTGTTCATGGGTATCACTGACGAGAACCGGTTTTACGGAATCAACGGGCTGTGGTTGACTTTGGCATGACATCAACAGAAAACTGAGGCACAGTGTCATTAATAATCTCAAAACGCTTCCCCAACCTGAAAGTAGAACCCGGTACTGCCTTTACCAACACCAAAATCTAATCTGACATTCATGCGTGGCTTAAACTCAAAACGATAGCCAACCCCCACGGAAAGCAGCCAATGTGTGGTGCCCAATCGGGAAGGCGTCTCTCCTAATGTCCCCGTGCCTATCCAGCCGACAACCCCGTGGCGCCAGTCAAGTTTGTGCCTTAACTCCAATTGTGTCGTGAAGATATTGTTGTCACGATAACGCCCTTCATAGTACCCGCGCATCCGCTGACCATTACCGAGCAGTGATAGCTGGTTCCACGGTACATCACCTGCGCTGAGACGGACATAGTTATCAAAAGCCAAAACGGTTTTTTCAGATAATCGGTGATAGGTTGAAAACTGGAATTGGGTAGTGTGAAAACGATGATCGCTTCCTAACTCTGGGGAAAAATAGGTATAAACAATCTCAAAAGTTCGCCCATGCTGCGCATTGGGCAAAAAATCCCGCGTGTCATAACTGAAATAGGCACTGACACCAGAACTCACCACGGAACGACCGCCGACGGATTGTTGAAAATACCGTTTCGCGCCAATATCGGGATCACTGGCATTGACGGATGAGAAATTCCCGCCCAGTCCCATATAGGTGGCGTCAGTGACGCGATAAAGAAAACGGGGACGTATATCAAATTCCTGCGAATGGTACTTCTCTTTATGACTGTTATGCTTACCGGCGTGATAGCCTTTGCCCCAATAGTAAGTCGGGGTGTTATTCAACGTACCGGAAACAAATAACCGCCATTGGTCACGGGCGAGAAAATTGTAATTGGTAAAATTCAGGCCAAATGCGCCGGTAGATGACCCAAAACCACTGAGTCCCAGCGAGGAAGTCTGACTGGTATGGTCTGAGCGGTCAGGGCGATACAAACCAACGACGGCAACCCCAATCCCCACGCCCATTTCAGGGGTGTAGAAAGGGCCGGGCAATACGCCCCAGTCAA
Source organism: Xenorhabdus beddingii (assembly GCF_002127545.1). Lineage (GTDB taxonomy): Bacteria > Pseudomonadota > Gammaproteobacteria > Enterobacterales > Enterobacteriaceae > Xenorhabdus > Xenorhabdus beddingii. Next base: position 92,144 of record NZ_MUBK01000011.1, on the reverse strand, counting down.
TTTTCTTGCTGGCATCAAAATGGTTGCTGCCACCTAATGCGTTTAACCAACCATCAATTTCTTGTCGATCAGGCAGAATATCTGCGTGTGCGGTTGCGGTGGTAAATATAAGCAGGCTGAAAATCACCCGCCTTTTGAGTGTTGCCAGACTAAACATTAAAAACGGAACTCACCGGAAATAAAGAAGCTATTTCTGTTGCCGAAGCCGACTTCTGACAGGATATTGAAATTACGGGTGACTTCGACACGAACGCCCGCAGTATTGTTCCATTTATGGGCAAGATGTTGTTTGACGTCGAATTTGATGTCTGTTTGGCTTTTGATCATTTCAAATAATGAAAGTTCAGGGGGTAAATCTAGCCCGCTGACATCTCCTTTAAAACGTTGGGTAATATCTTGATACATAGCACCAACCCAAATTTGCACTTTTGTATTTCTTTGACCCGTAAATAATGGTTCAAAAATAAACTCATAGCCAATTCGCGGAGTGATAACTAAGGCACTAATATCCCCATCCAAGATATCAAGGTTGGTACGGGTATAATTAGCATCTAATGTAGCAAAAAATTGGTTGTAGCCACCCGCAAAGGTTGCACCGCCACCAAACGTTTTTCCTTTAAAGTTCAATTCAAAAGGAAGATTCTCCCACGCGGGGTCATCCATATTTATAAAGTAAATACTATCAAGGTTAGTTCTTGAAGTACCTTTGGTTTTTCCATAAACACCATAGACGTTCAAAAAAGGTAAGAGCCAGGAATCCAATTTAAGCATATGGGTTTCGCTTTTCTCTCGGGTATCACCTGCATTAACAACAGTCCCTTTTTCCCAAGGGTGAAACTTTGGATTAGTGAATTTGAATTTAATGCTATCCACGACAATATTCTGACGCATATTCATATAACTATAACTCGCACCAAATGGTTCAGGCAGGTCATAGCCTTTTGCTCGTGCGGCATCCCCCCAAATGGGCAGAATACGAGATTCAGACGTGGTAGTACGGGATAAACTACCGTCACTATTTGTTTGCGGAACGCCAGATTCTGACATGGTTAATGAGAAAAGTGGACGCTCACTCTCTGCATGGCTATACGAGGTCGCAAGACACAGAGTAGCGGCTAACAATTTGCTGGTGTTAGTTAAGTTCATAAGTAAACAGCTTCCTGTTTTTATATTTAATTGTCTATAAAACAAACAATTGATAGCGGGAGCGGCGTAGATTATCATAGGTATTTTTGACAATCATTAACGAATTATGCTGGTAGGCGGGATATCGCAAAATTTAAAATATTCGTTCGTTTAGATAGGGGTTATCCCCGTAGGTACGGGGGACACGGATGCTGATCATTCCCAATCTACAGCAAGTAACGGTTTATCCCCGTACCTACGGGGAACACGCCTTTGTCGCCGGCGCTGCTTTTAGCCCTGACGGTTTATCCCCGTACCTACGGGGAACACGGGAACGTGGAATGAGACAATTCGGGCGACAACGGTTTATCCCCGTACCTACGGGGAACACTAATCCATGAGGAATGTTCCTAAGAAATATACCGGTTTATCCCCGTACCTACGGGGAACACTCTAATTTTATCCCTCTGTTTTATAACCTATTTTTAGAGTGAAAAAATTCTACCATTTTTTAGCGCCTTTTAATTCCCCAAATTAATCCTCAGAAAGTGGTTTAAATTTCACTAAACGAAGGCCATCAAAATCTATCGGCTCCCTTCTGTTTTCACCAAAGGTTTGGAAATCAAATCCAGATTCAGTGTTGGTCTGCCATGCCATAACTGCATTGCCATCTTCGGTGAGTTCCGTGATTTGCTCCCAAATCATTTCCCTGATTTTATGCGAGATATCCCCGACATAAACGCCGGCGCGTATCTCCAGCAACCAAATAGCCAAACGTCCCCGTAAACGAGGGGGAACGGCTTCTGTCACGACAACCGTCATACTCATATTTATTGGCTCCTGTGCCCGATATCACCGATGGAGATGGGTTCGGGAATGGCAGGGGGTTGTGCATCAGCGGGTGGCGGCGGTGGGGATATTTCGCCTGCTGCGAGTACGTCTTCAATTAATGGAATAAGGCGTTTCAGGATCTTGTCTGTTCTGAATTTCTCGCGACAGGCAATCCTGACTTGTCTATCCGGCGCAATGCTATGGGTGGCAGCCACTTTAAAAGCGATGGGGACGACAGTATCAAATTTCAGGATATCCGCAATATCATAGACAAAGGATAAGGGCTTGCCCGTATGTAGAAAACCAATGGCCGGCGCGTAGCCTGCTGCCAGAACTGCGGCTTCGGTGACGCCATACAGACAGGAGGTTGCTGCACTGATGCAGCGATTGATGAGATCTCCTTTATCCCAATTTGTGTGGTCATAATTGCGGCCTTTCCACTTTACCCCATATTGTTTTGCCAAGATTTGATAGATTTTCCTGACGCGGGCACCTTCTATTCCCCTGAGCTGTTCAACGTTTCGCTTTTGCGGAGCGGGTTCACCAAAGCGTAATTCAAACATTTTGCGGACAACTTTCAGGCGCAGATTTTCATCCAGCGCTAACTTGGCCTGATAAAGTAATCGGTCTGAACGCGCACCCCCCGGTTGCCCTACGGAATAGAGCCTGACTCCCGCTTCTCCCACCCAAATCAGCAACGTCCCGGTCGTTGACGCCAGTTTGACTGCGGCATGGCTGATACGGGTGCCCGGCTCCAGCATAATGCAGGCGATGGAGCCGACGGGAATATGCATCCGTTCACCGTTGACTTCATCAAGCACAACGAACGCATTATCTTTGACATCAATACGTCCCATACCGATAAAGATCATCGAATTCCGGTCTTTGATGGGAATGGGTTTCAATGGAATGAATGCCATGACTATACCTTTACGTTGCTATACCTGTACGTTACAGTGCCCTTATCAGCATCAGCCCACAACCCAAGGATTTTGCCCGGCCAAATCCTTGGCGGTACTGCTCAAGGAAAAGCTCGCTGTCTGACAAAGTGAGTACACCCTGAAAATCTACGCTGGAAAATGACACTTTTTGCCCAGAGGCTTTGAAGCTGCGATGTTGGGTATAGCGTTCAATATCCGGAGCGAAATCAAAGCGGATACCCCAATTAGCCAGCCGTTTCTCATCCTGTATCCATGCTTGGGCGGCTTGTGTCATCAAGGATTCAATTTTATCAGGGTCAATGCCGGCATCCTGTGCCTGACGCTTGGCATTCATCAAAACGTCATGGCGTTGCTGTTTGCGAGTCTCTTTATCCGTGACGCAGACCGTTGGATTCACGCGGAGTTTGAACATCAGTTTTTGACCGTGATGTAACTGGGGGGCAAAAGGTTTGGTCTGAACCTGAAACCGTGAAGAATGGACGATCGGTGGGGTCGTGGATAGCACCCAAAACTCAGGCCGGCCATTTAAGTTCTGCTCTTCCCTGAAGAGGAAATTGCGCTCTTCCTGCTCGGTAAACAGTTGCCACAAGAGTTGGTGGGAAGAATAAACATCATTTTTCGTCTGTCGTGACGGGGCCTGGATAGGATAAACAGAAGGCCGCAAGGTGACTTTAGACAGATACATGTGTTCCCTCCATTATCGATATCTGGTGCATCGTGCGTTGCGTAAACTGCCAGCGGCGACGTGATAGCGGTTCATCCCAGGGCTGGCTGGTCAGTATGGGGGTATCAGCAATATCGATCTCGTCTTTATCCCCCTCCCAGAAATAGCTCACTACGTTATAGTCATAACTGCTCAACAGATAGCGATCGGCTTTTTCTGATTGTGTTAAGGGAGGAAAAGGGATATCCAGCGCGGTTTTTAATGACGGAAATTCTGCCAATTGCGGCATCATCGGCAGCGCCAGAGGGCAGGATTTTCGCCCAAGACTGAGCGTAAAGACGGGTTTCAGTAGCGCATCCTGCAAGGCAGGAAGGGTGAAACCGGCCTGTTCGGTCAAGGAAATGGCGATAATCCACAGGCCATCGGTGCGGTAATCCCGTGAAGACAGGACCGTGTTCAATTTAAATTTATCACTTAACTCACTTTGGCGAGTCAGGTGAGTCTGTTTTTTCTCTTGAGAGGGAACCTGAGCAGTATGATAATCCCGCATCAATGAACCGGGAACGATCTGTTTGATGGCGACCTTGACACTTTGTTGCAACGCGGCAAGCTGTGTTTCATCATCACGCCGGATACCCAGCGCGGCGCCCAAGAGTCCTAAAATAGCCGAACGGGTCGGACAAATGCCGGTCGGGCGGCTTTCACCGACGGCTTCCACCCCCCAACTGGCGAGTACACCGTATAAGCGAAAGACCAGATAAGTCTTCATATTGGTCCCCTTTTTACTCGGTGACGAACTGAACCAACTCAGCAAAACGACCTTCACCCGTCACAGCATTGATGCTATAGCGCGTGTCAGCGCAAGCGCCATAAACGTTATCGAAGTTTTTAACTTGTTTTTCCAATGCTGAGATGGCGTCGGCTGCCTGATCTTCATCATCAACGGGCCTTAAAAAAGCGACGGACAGGGAGCGGGGTTGATATTCACCTTTTTCCGCCAACACATAACTGGCATAGGCACGGGAACCGAAGCTGTTTTGTTTGCCGGATGGCGCGACTTTAACGGCGGCTTCTGTCAGGGCGGCAATGGCTTTATTCGCCAGTGTTTCATTACCTGCCATATTTTCGATCAGCAAAGATTTATTGATACAGATATAGCTGTAGAACAGGGCAGCCGCAAAGCCGGTTTCGCCAATATGGGCTGAACCTGAATCACTTTTACCGTTATTGAGATCGTCTACGGCGGTAAAGTAATCATCTTCCACGATAACACTGTGAACGCTGATGGCATGGGCAACCTGACAGGCAGCTTCGACGCTGTAGGCTGGGCTGGAAGCCAGCATACGGCCAAACAGCGCAATGTCGACGGCGGTTTTTTCTGTGCTCAGTAGTTGCAACTCGGCTTCGGTGGGTGCCCGATTTTCTGCAATCAGTTTGTCCGCCAACGCAAAAGTCGCCTCTTTTTCGGCCGGGCTGATATGGGCCAGTTGTTCAATTTCCAGTGGCTCATCTTTTTTATTTTTGCCAAATACGTTTGCAATAGCGACAGCCCATGCGGTGGCTTGTTTCTCTTTAATGCCCCCATTCAGCAGGTGGAGATAAACCTGAAAGCCAAAACGTTTGGTACGAAAACCAAGATGATCTGACAGGGATCCCTGAAACAGGTCAGAGATCCGCCAATGGCGCTTCAAACTCTGGGAGCTGATCCTTAATCGTTCGAAACCGCCCATTTTGGCCGTTTTGGGACGCCCAAGATCGTCACGGTTCAGGTTGGCAGGTGGATAGGAAGTTAACAGATGTAGCTGAATAAATTGGCTCATTGGGAATTCCTTATAGTTTAAACGTCATACAAGATAAAAGGTTATTTAGCTGCTTGTTATTTAGCTGCTTTGTAGTAATCCATCGTCCATTGCACAATCAGGCGTTTGTTGGCTCGACGTGGCCTTGGCTGGTGGTATTCCTGCATCCATTGCTCAATATCTTTGGCAAGGGATAACACGGAAACCTCGCCTTTCAGTTGTTGTAAAATACGCCGTAAGCGAATAATGAATTCTTCGGGAGTTTTGGCTGCCTGCAATTGGGCGAAGCGATGGGGGCTGACAACCGGTTTGTCATTGTCGGTTTTGGTGCCTGCGGCGGTTGCCAGATTGGTTGGGGTGTTGGTTTTTACATACACGAGAGTGGCGGCAATCATTGCCCAAAGGGTCATGGTCTTATGTTCCGCTGCTTCGGTGATCTCTTCCGGCAAAATAAACCACAGTGCCCGAAAACCTTCGGCTAACCTCACTGAGTCAATATCCTGACAACGCTTTAATTCGGCTTTATAGAGCGTCGGCGCGGGGAAAATCTCTTTTTCCTTCAATTCCGCAGCGGATAAAAACATACTTTCCCACCAACGCATTAAGCGGCTTTCGCTCAGGTTATTCATGGTTCGCCTCCTTCTTTTTGTTCTTGGATGATTGGGTTTCTATTTTGTGCTCTGTCATAAATGACTTGACATCTTTGCCGCCCATCAGCCACCTGGTCAGAATTTGCCGGGCTTCGATTTTTTTAGGCAGATGTTTGGGGTCCATCTCTTCTGACAGCACACACTCATCAAACAGATCAAAGCAGGTATTTCTGAGTTGGTAGAGCCAGGTTTGAGCGTCTTTGGTCGATAAAGAAGACGCTTCGTGCTGGCTGCTGACAATCTGCTGTACCGCCCTGAAGAAGGCGGCTTGGGTGCGTTGATAGAAAGCCGCATCGATAAATGACATATCGCCTTTGCGATCATTCGGGCGGTTGAACCATGCGCTTTTGATTTGGGTGCGACATTGGGTCAATGCATAAGCGGAGAGGTTTTGTAATGTTTTAACCCGCCGGAAAATGGCCTCTTTTTTATCAATCGGCAGGGAAAACAGCGGAAGCGTGGTGGAATACCAACCACGGGCTTTCATGTTGTCCATATCATAGCCAAAAATCCATAATCGGGGAGTGGTGCCCTGTTTATCCGTAAAATGATCACTGAGCTGGTCAAAATGGTCGACAACCTGCGCGGCTCGTTGACCCTCTTTATCATCAGAAAATGTCAGGCTATCCCAGATCTTGTAGGTGATACCGCCGGGTTGCCCTTTGACGGAAAGGTGCACTTCATGCGTTTTTTTCGGATTCCACCGATAGGGGGTTAAAGGGTGGTGCCAGGTACCCGCATAATTGTTGCCATAGTTTTGGCTGCGATAACCCGAAACAGACTGGTTGGTGGCTTGCCCCGTCAATTGGCAAATGGCGGGTTGATCGTCTATTTCCAGACGTATCCGCCGTGGCATCGCCCAATACCTATGCAGTTCATGCACATTGTGCGCATAGATTTCCGTACCTGCTTTTTGGCTGGTATGGGTTTTGCCCAGCCACGGAAAAATAGCCGGGCTGTTAAGGTCGGGATTCGAGTAAGATCCTCGCTCCCGATTAATGACATTGAACCAAAGTTTTTGCCATAACGATGCGTCCAATTTTTGCGGCTGAATTAAGGTTGTCAGCGGGCCACCTCCCCGTAGCCCGACCCGATGCCCGACTCCGCCGGCAGGGGCATTGATCTGTAAGGTAAATAGGGCGATGGCGGCCATTTCGGGGGAGATAACGTTACATTGACCACGTTTAATAAAGTGGTCGGTATTCAGCTTGAGTGTATTGGCACCCGGCGCTTCGATCAGTAAACCGGAAATCTCCGTCAATTTTGCGCCATCCAGAGGATCAAAGTCCTGCATAAACAGCGGACCATCGCCGGTCAGATTAAAGGCATGTTCCACGAGATTAAACTGGGTTTGTAAATCTGCCTGCTTAGGGGCTTGTTCATAAAAATCCTGCCATTCATACTTATCTTCGGGAGCAAAAACGGTTTGCAGCAAGCCAATCGCCAGTTGATAGGCGGCTCCCTGAAAATCTGCCCGTGGCAGGGCAAAATCCATCACGGCGGGATCGCAGATTGCCGCCAACGGCCGTTTTTCCTCACTGCCATCTCTCATTCTAAAAATCAGCCACGCATCTTTAACGAGATTCATCACTCCTCCTGCTTAGGGGATTCATACAATCCCATGTTGGGATCATAAGTAAAATGTGGGTCAAGCTCAGGCAGCCAGATTTGCAGGTATTTGACGGCCTTGAATTTATTCTGTAATCGTTCCACCGCGCGAGAAAGGGCGTCGGGTATGGGCTGCAACTTATCGGCAACTTTGTTTTTTGCGATCTTGAGTGTACTGAGTTGAACGGGAAACTTTTCATCTTCTACCCACGGTATCAATTCACCGCTTTCGGTTCGTTTGACGAGTAGCACGCTCACCGTTTCGATATCGCTAAAGCGGGTACTGATATCCCGATCATCGTCATACCAACCGCCTGCACTGCGTTTGCTATATTCATGGCGCTGCCATTGCAGGGCTTGTGACCGTGCGATGGCGTCCTTGCTTCGCCCTTCAGCTATCGCATCATTATCCTTCGGTTTAAGGGCATCAGGGATTTGCTCATCGGCCTCTTCACCATAAACCGCTTCGATCAAGGTTCGGGCCTCAGCAGGCATACGAATGGCACCCAAACGCCGTAATTCGCGCAAGCCAAGCCATAAACGCCCGGCTGAACGATAAACATATTGGGTGTTGCGAAAATCTTTGCTTAACCAGTCTGCTTCGGGGTGATCGTCCCATGCTGGCGCGTGGAGATATAATGTCGGGGCAGCGCGATGATCCGTTATGCCTTTCTGATATTCGCCATCTGTATTGCGGGTATGGCGGTGCAGGCGGCCAACCCGCTGAATCAAATCATCGATGGGGCAGATATCGGAGATCAGCACATCCGTATCGGCATCAAGGCTTTCCTGAAAGACCTGCGTTGTGATCAGGATTTTTCCCTGCCGATCCTCCTTGTTGCTTGTCTGACCTAATATATCCAGTACCCGGTTTTCGATCTCTTTTCGGTCATGCAAAATAAAACGGCTGTGAAATAGCAGGCAATTTGCCGGTTTATCCATTTGTGACTGAATAAGTTGGAAAGCATGAAGAGCATCATCCACGGAGTTGCGAACCCAAACCACACATTGCCCATTTTTGGCGGCGTTCAGGGCGATTTGCACACATTCATCCAGAGCGTTCACGGTGTTGACCGCGACGGTACGGCTGACATCCGCCCGGCTGCGCAACGGGGTTTCAATCAGCGGACTTTCTGGATTCAAGGTCACGTGAGTTGCCAGTGGAAAGGCGGTTTCCTGCAGTTTCTGTGCCGGAATTCCGCAGGCAGACAACCAGATATTCACCAGCCGTTGACGCTGTTTTAAGGAGAGGGTGGCGGTCAGCAAGATCACCGATCCCCCTTGATGCAGGTGCAGGCTTAACAGGCTTTCCAGCAACGCAAACATGTACTCATCTGCGGCGTGTACTTCATCGAAGATCAAGACCTTACGGTTTAGCCCAATTAAACGGAGTGACTGATACTTTCTTGGCAATACGGCAAGTAATGCCTGATCGATAGTTCCCACCCCAATGGAGGCCAGCAAGGCTTTTTTGTTGGAATCTGCCAGCCATTGATGGCACTGTGCCGTTGCGGTGATATCGTTTCTGGTGTAATCACTGTCGTTGTGTTCTGAGGTCAGGATGATGTCCTGAAAGTGGTCATTCATCTCACGAGCGCCGTGAGCGAGAACAATGCTGGGCAGTTTGCCGTTTTTGGCATCGAACATCTTCTGGTAGTGTTTGGCGATCCGGCCAAACATGGCGTTGGATGTTGCCATGGTCGGCAGGCCAAAATAGAAGCCGTCCGCCGCGCCGGCTTGCATTAAGCGATGGGTCAGGGCAAGGGCGGCTTCTGTTTTGCCCGCGCCGGTCACATCTTCCAGAATAAAAAGTTGTGGGGAATCATCAACCGGGACGTCTTCCGCCCATTTTTGCAATGGCGTTGGCGAGAAGTGGTAATACTCTTGGATCGAGGTGTAAGGGGATATCACGGGCGTGTTGTGGATATCGATGTCATTCAGGGCAACTTGGGCCTGTTTTTGGGTAAGTTGCCAATATTCTGCCAGTGATCGGGCCTTGGTCTGATAACGGAAATGTTGACTGTCAGAACCTATCCAATCCGCCAGCACGACAATACCGACAAGTTGCCAGCTCACCTGTTTCAGGTTGTGCTGCCACTCTTTTGACAGTAATTTTTCCAGTGGAAGGCGGGGTTGAAAAAGTTTGAGCAGGTCATGGGTGAATGCCGTTGCATCATCAACATTTTTTTTCTCGGTAAAATCAATAACATCTCTCTCACGAGTATCATCAATCGGTTTACCGTGATGGCCTAACATACACTGCATTAAAATCATCAAGCTATCCTGAGCAAGATCTTTTTCTCTGGATTGCAGGTTATTGTTTCCCACCAATGAAAACAGGACATCGTCCCGAATCTTCTTCCAGAAAAACAGCCCCAGCCGATCATGCCTGAAATTTCGGGAATCGTAGGGTCTTAGCTGGGCTGGTTTAATCAGATGAGTCTTCTCTGGAGAATATAATTGCTGAAAGGCCGAGGCAAATTTGCCGATATCATGCAATACCAGCAAGAATGAAAACAGATTTTGCAATGATTCGGGTGATAGTGCCAAAAAATCGGCCAAATCCTGGGTGATTTTTTTGTGCGGAGCCAATAATAATTGGCCTACTGCGGCAACATCCAGACAGTGATAAGCCAGAAGATGGTAATCTTCGTCGGAATAGGGATTTTTTTTGGCCTTGCCCCAATATTGAGTGAGATAGCCAAAATTATTTATAATCTCAGGCATGTTTTTTTTACGGTGAAATAAATGTTCAACCGACCCTCATTAACGAAATAGAGTTACTCTTGTTGGTGTTCGATATATTGGCTGAACCGGAGTAAATAACCATCGGGGTCTTGAACCAAGAATTCCCGTTGGCAAACTTGGGTATTATCACCAATGCAATAATAATTATCTTCCAGTGGGCGATACAGCGCGATTCCATTGATTTGTAGACTGGTCAATATTGGTTCTATATCATCCAATTCAATTTGAAAATTGATGCCACGACCTAGAGGTTTGTTGAGTTCTCCGGTATTCCAGCCACTGTCGTGATAGGCTTCCAACATTAATTGTGCCTCTCCCAACCCTAAATAGACAAAATCGGGATTTTCCCGCCGGATTAATATTTCAAATCCCAATATTCGCTGATAGAAATCGAGTGAAGCGGGAAAATTTGTCACGGTCAGCTCTGGCACCATCCGATTCCAATATTCTGTTTTAGTTTTAGTGTGCAAGATGTTTTCCTGTATTAAAATAGCGTTCTATTTCAAAAGTCAGTTAAATATTTTAGGGTAACAACGGGTGTGGATAATTTACCCTATTTTCTGGCGATTTTTCATTAGTGTTAATTATGATATGGAACCTCGATCACATTTAGATTTATGTGGGGAAATAATGGTGATAATTCCGTAGTGCCATAATTTAAATTTTGATAGTTACCTTTATGGTGGCCTGTAATAGATCCTGACCGGTTTTTTGTGGCGGTGTTTTTTTCTGATGTTGAGTTTTTCCTGGGGAATGGTTTTTCTTTGCAGCCAACGCATTTTTTCGCCAGTCCGATAGGGTACTTGTGGGGATTCCTAGCGTTTTAGATAGGGAAGAGACGCTGACATTATGTGGAGGCAACATTTTTTCTTGGATGGCACGTTTGAATTCGGCTGGATAGCGTGTCATGAGTGATCCCCATAAAAATTTTTCTGTTTGATTATTGTAATAAACATTAGCAGGCATTTGTGTAAAGTCAAATTTCAACTGAAAAAGAAAATAACAACTTAAGAAAAATAATATATTAAAAATTATCAACTGGTTAAGTTATTGTGGTATACAAATTTCTTGTCTAAGGAAGTAGTTATCCCCGTAGGTACGGGGAACACATATTGATAACAACTAGCAGAGAAAATAACAACGGTTTATCCCCGTACTCACGGGGAACACCTTAGCCATATCTGCCAAAGGCAGTGAGTGATAGTACAGTGTAGCAAATCACTATAAGCACGTCTCCATTATGCCTATGGTTTAGCCTCATAAGCGAAAAAAATGGTAGAATTATTCCCCTCTAAAAAGATTTTATAAAACAGACGGATAAAATTAGAGTGTTCCCCGTACCTACGGGGATAAACCGGTCAACCGCTGGCATTCCCCAGACAGGGAATAGTGTTCCCCGTACCTACGGGGATAAACCGACCCCAGTCATATTTTCCCTGACGTTAAACATGTGTTCCCCGTACCTACGGGGATAAACCGTGTTATCTGAGGCCGTCAGTGGTGCTGTTTCGGTGTTCCCCGTACCTACGGGGATAAACCGAAAAAATGCTCTTTGTTATGGGACTGGCAGAAGTGTTCCCCGTACCTACGGGGATAAACCGGAAAGGAGGTAGTAAATGGCTAACCTGAACCGTGTTCCCCGTACCTACGGGGATAAACCGTCGTTTTTAGAAAAGTAAAAGGAAATACGTTTGTGTTCCCCGTACCTACGGGGATAAACCGCGTCTGTCACGGCGCAAGATTCACTGCGCTGAGTGTTCCCCGTACCTACGGGGATAAACCGAATTGGTTTAAACGATGCAGAAACAGCCAGAAGTGTTCCCCGTACCTACGGGGATAAACCGCATCGCTTGGTATCCACAGGACAGAGACACATGTGTTCCCCGTACCTACGGGGATAAGTTATTATTTTAGTTGGTAATCATTGTGTAAAAAAGCCAATAGAAATAAAGACCATCCAAGATAATGCAATGGTTAATAACTTGGTGGTTTTAATTAATTTGAGTATTTTAACGGTGAAATATGATAACGGAAATGCAATAGCCAGCAGCACGGCTGGGGTATTTTACTAGACGGTTGGTAATATCTTGTCTAATCTTTATTTATCCATCGGTCATTTGATTAATTATGTATTTAATAAGTTATTTAATATTTTTTCTTATTGACCATATTCTCTGACAGGATGGAGTGCCAGCAGGGGCTGTTGCGCTTCAGCTCTGGGTTGAACAAATAACCTTTGCTTTTTGATGCAGAATAAGGTAGAGATCTTGCAAAATTCTATCGATTTAAGAGGAGTAAAAATGATGTTATTTTTTACGGTAGTGATTCCATCTATAATTGCATTTTGGGCATGTCATTATTGTGCTGATGATAATGATCACATGAAGAACAAAAATAAATAAATATAATTTTTCACTTAACCTATTAATTAATAATATTTTTTCAAATGTTATTGTTAGTTGTGGTGGGCTTAAGTATTCCCCTTTTTTACTGTATAAATTCCTCTCATTTTCCTGACCCATCGGGACCTACTCAGGCGCGTGTAGCTCATCACATTTTGCAAGACAATTGATAAATCAGTGAGAGTTACCCTGCATTTTTCGCCAAAAAGCATGTTGTTATAGTGTATAAATGTGCTAAAACCGCAGGCTATTCGTCTGTACGTATCAATAACTGATTGCATTACATTGAAAATGAAGAAAAAACGCCCAGCTTTACAAAATGTTGCAGACCTCGTTGGGGTTACTAAAATGACGGTCAGCCGTTTTTTACGTAACCCGGATCAGGTTTCTGAAGCGTTGGGGAAACGAATTGCCGAAGCGGTGGATCAATTGGGGTACATCCCCAATCGTGTACCGGATATTCTTTCCAATTCTACCAGTCGTGCGATAGGCGTTTTGCTCCCTTCATTGACTAACCAAGTTTTTGCCGAAGTGATCCGTGGGATCGAATATGTCACCGATCGCAATGGCTATCAGACCATGCTTGCCCACTATGGGTATTCAGCCCAGAAAGAAGAAGAACGTTTACTCTCCCTGCTTGCTTACAATATTGATGGCCTGATTCTGGCAGAACGCACGCATACTCCCAAGACATTGAAAATATTGCAAACGGTCGGCATTCCCGTGGTGGAATTAATGGACTGCGTATCACCTTGCCTTGATATTGCCGTGGGAATCGATAATTTTGCCGCCGCGCATCAGATGACGATGGCGATGATCGAACGTGGCTGCCAGAACGTGATCTACCTCGGTGCCCGGCAGGATGAACGGACGTTGATCCGTTTGCAAGGGTTTGAGGCGGCGATGCGAAGTGCAGGTCTCCCGCCAAGAAAAGTCATGACGCCAGCCAGTTCATCCTATTCTCTGGGGGCACAGCTTTTGCAGGAAACCTGCCAGAAATACCCCGAAGTTGATGGTTTGTTTTGCACCAATGATGATATCGCCATTGGGGCAATCTTCGAGTGCCAGCGTCAGGGGATCAAAGTGCCGGAAGAGATTGCGGTAGCGGGTTTTCATGGTCACGATATTGGTCAGGTCATGACACCGAAACTGGCCAGTGTGCTGACCCCCCGTGACCTGATGGGACGCAAAGCGGCAGAAGCCCTGCTTGCCCGCCTGAAAGGGGAAAAGCCGGAACAGACTTTGATTGATGTTGGATTTACCCTTTCATTAGGTGAAAGTGTTTAATTTTTGTAGATCAAAATGCTCTATCCCCCTCTTCAAGTGCGATAAGCCTCACATTTTCATTTTTTGACGATCCTGATTGATTGCTCACCATCCTGCCCTGCTGTTAATGTTACCGGTAATAAGTTACCGGTAACATTAACGGGCTATATTTTCAGGTCATGTTTCATGGCTAAGGTTTTGTAGATAAATCATCGCAATAGCCAAAAAATAAGATTTTCATAAAGGAGTTTGATATGAGCGATACCCAACAGCCAAACCATGTTTTTGTATTGATGGGGGTATCCGGCAGCGGTAAATCCGCAGTTGCCAGTGGTGTTGCCCATGAGCTGGGGGCTGCGTTTCTGGATGGCGATTTCCTCCATCCCCGCACCAATATTACGAAAATGGCCCAGGGCCACGCTTTGAATGATGAGGATCGCCAGCCGTGGTTGCAGGCACTCAACAACGCCATTTTTGCCATGCAGCGCACTAATCCTATCTCCTTGCTCGTGTGCTCTGCCTTGAAAAAAAGCTATCGGGATAGGTTGCGTGATGGCAATACAAACCTGTCATTTCTCTATATGAAGGGAGAATTTGATTTAATCGAAAGCCGTCTGAAAGCACGCAAGGGGCACTTCTTCAAGCCACAAATGTTGATCTCACAATTTGAAACATTGGAAGAGCCGACCCGCGATGAAAAAGATGTCCATCATATTGATATCAAACCCGTTCTTGATGAAGTCATCAAAAACACCCTGCAACTTATTGAGTTCACAATAAACAACCCTGAGCATATTAGCGAGGTTCATCAATGAGTACCTTAACGCTGGTTCTGACGGCGGTTGGATCGGTTCTCCTGTTACTATTTCTGGTGATGAAAGCCAGAATGCACGCTTTTATTGCGCTGATGCTGGTTTCAATGGGAGCAGGCATTTTTTCTGGAATGCCATTGGAAAAAATCACCCAGACGATGCAAAACGGGATGGCGGGCACGTTGGGGTTCCTCGCGGTTGTTGTGGCTCTGGGGGCGATGTTTGGCAAGATCCTGCATGAAACCGGGGCGCTCGATCAGATTGCGGTGAAACTGTTGGGGAGTTTTGGTGAAAAACGGGCCAATTATGCGCTGGGAATGGCCGGGCTTATTTGCGCATTACCCCTGTTTTTTGATGTCGCGGTCGTCCTGTTGATTGGCGTGGTTTTTGCTGTTGCCCGTCGCACCAACGGCAATGTTGTCAAACTGGCACTTCCCCTGTTTGCCGGTGTTGCCGCCGCTGCCGCGTTTCTGGTGCCGGGGCCGGTGCCTATGATGCTGGCTTCTCAAATGGGGGCAGATTTTGGCTGGATGATCCTGATTGGCCTGAGTGCGGCGATCCCCGGCATGTTACTGGCTGGCCCGATATACGGTAATTTCATCAGCAAATATGTCACGCTGGATTTGCCCAAAGATCTGAGTACCCCCAGCATTGGCAAAAGCCAAATGCCTTCCTTTGGTTTCAGTCTGGCGCTGGTGCTGTTCCCTCTGGTGTTGGTGGGATTGAAAACCATCGGCGCGCGTTTTGTTGATCCGCAATCGACGCTATATCACTGGCTGGAATTTATTGGACATCCTTTCACCGCGATTCTGATTGCCTGTTTGGTGGCGATTTATGGTCTGGCGATCCGTCGGGGCATGAGCAAAGAGAAAGTGATGGATGTCTGTTCGGCGGCGATTCAACCTGCGGGGATTATCCTGCTGGTGACCGGCGCTGGGGGGGTGTTCAAACAAGTATTGGTGGATTCCGGGGTTGGGCCTGCATTGGGGAATGCGTTGATCGGTGCGGGTCTGCCAATCGCGCTGGCGTGCTTTATTCTGTCGGGCGCAGTGCGTGTGATCCAGGGTTCGGCAACGGTCGCGTGTTTAACCACCGTGGGGCTGGTTTTACCCGTGATTGGTGAATTGGGGTATTCCGGTGCACAAATGGCGGCGTTGTCAGTGTGTATTGCAGGCGGATCGCTGGTTCTCAGCCATGTGAATGATTCCGGCTTCTGGTTGTTCGGTAAATTTACGGGCGCGACAGAAGCACAAACCCTGAAAACGTGGACGATGATGGAAACCATTCTCGGCACCACCGGCGCGATGGTGGGCATGATTTACTTCGCAATATTGTGATGTTCGAAAACTAAAACCTTTCTGAGCGCTTGCCAACGGCACCTTATCATTGATTCAGGTGCCGTTTTTTATGGGCTTATTCACCGCTCAACCAAACCGACAAACTGCTTATAAAGCGCTTCGGCACTGCGTTCATAGCCAGCAGCGGAAAGGTGGACATAATCAGGACGTGCAAGATCTTGCTGCGCCCATGCTTTGACTGAACACGGCCCGCCCATATATTCCCGCCAATCCCAGAACAGGGTGTGTTGTTTTTGGGCGACGGCTTGCTGAATGCGGATAATGTCGTTGAGCAGGGCAGGTTGTTGTTCACCACAGCTTGCCGCCGCTTTATTTTGCAGTGAGTCATTCGGCCCAATCAGCAGGATAACGGCTTGCGGTATCCTCTTGCGAATATCTTTGACTTTGGATGTCAGTGCGTTCTGATACGCCACCAAATCCAGAGAATCATTAAAGGCTTCATTAGTGCCGTAAGCGAGGATCACCAAATCGGGTTTCATCTGAGCCAACGTATCGATCCACTGAGGCTGCCATTTATCCAGCATATTAATGGTGGCACCATTTATGCCCAATGCCGATAGCATGATGCCGGGGCTTTGGCGCTTTATCAGCCAGCCGCCGATTTTCAATTGCGTATCCTGCGGGTAGAGCGTAACGGGGAAATTAACGTTCTGTTGTGGTGAGAAACGCCATTCACTGCTTGTCGCGGGTAAATCCCATACTTGCATTGAAGTAAACTGCGCCCTGATTTTAGTCGCCTCATGGGATTGATAGAGCGTGCTTATTCTGTACTTATCAAGGCTGGAGGGAGATAAAGCCAACCGTATTGTGCTGCTGGCACTTTCCGGAATGGCAATAAACCCGCCCAGAGGATAGTCCGCCCGATTCTCTTTGCGGCTGCTTGAAAGCCACCAGCCGGTTTTATTCTCCGTCACCTGTACCGCAGCGTTACGCTGGCCGGGGATGCTGATCGGAGGAATGAAACCCGGCCCCGCATCGCCATAACGGTTCTGCAATAAGTTGCGCAATTTGCCGGTAAAGAAATCGGCGGCGGTGTGTGAATCTCCCAATTGCACAAAATGAAGCTGACGGGTATCGCTGTGACGCAGCTTATCCGCCAGTAGCGCGAGGTGGGGATCAGCAAAATCCGTCAATTGTTGCTGACGGTATGTCTGCGTGCTTGACTGTTCCGATAAAGGCTTAGACTTTTCCCCGTGGCATGATAAGAGGTTCACAGCCAGCGCAGTAACCAGACTTGCACCCAATATCCGATAAAATCCACGGAACATTTTAGATGGTTGCATCTTCTTTAACAGGCTCCTGAATAAAGGTAATCAATGAAAACAGAGCGTTTGCAATGGTTTTTTGCCCATTCAAACTGAAATGGATACCATCTCCACTTCGGAGTTTGATTGTACTACTGCCATCCCCAATATAATCTGAATAATTGTCTGATTGATATTTAAACATATCATTGGCTGAAATATAGATTTCCCCCATTTTGGTTACCTCGGTTTGATACAATTTATTGAGGTAAGTTATCCCATTGGAGAGTTTTTTCTGGCGCATATTGGGAGGGCCAACCCAGATAACATCCACATGATGCTGGCGGGCATTATGCAAGATAGTTTCAATACGTTGACGATAAAGATTTTCCCAATCTTCACTGGCAAATTTCAAGTAAGGGCCTCCGCGCCTTGATGGAATATCCCACGGATCATTCGGGCCTAAAAATACCACGACCAATTTAATATCAGGATTATCTCTTAACGCATTGCTGATGGTTTGCGGCCAGTCAAAAAAACCGGGGTAAGACAATCCGGTACTTTGCTTACTTAAATTCAGGCTGGAAATACCATATTCCTGATAAAGACGACGTTTTAAGTGTGGGGCAATGCCCTGCATCATTGAATCGCCGGCAAACAGCACTTTATCTTTTGCGCCCAGATTGACATGGGTTTTCTGGACGATATCAATAACCGGGTTTTGTCCTGAACCATTCCGGATCAACGGGGATTGCACGGGCTTAATATCTTTCTGTAACAGCGCTGGAAAAGTGAAAGAGAGATTCTCGATGGGATGTACATAACCTTTGAGAAAGCGCAGGCCGACCTGAAAATCAGGTGGAAATACGGTTCGGGTGCCAGCGCTATTCATAGATTGTGAATAATTATCCTGATATCGGCCTGTTGCATAGGTCATGAATGTCTCACTGGCCGCAATGGCACCTTGCTGTATATTATTCCCTAAATCCCACCCGGGCTCTCCTTTGAGGAATGTCCAAGGTGTGTTGCGATGATATTTTTGTTGCCAGAAATTATCCAGCGAACGCTGATTCAGCCAGATAAGTAACAGGCTGGTGACAGTCACGACACAAATCACTTGTCCGACTTTTTTAAAATTAGAGGCAAATTCAAAAGTTGGCATAGATAAATCCTGGCATTCCAGACGGTGATAAGATAAATACCAAAGTGAGGATCAAAGCTAAGGGAATGGGGTAATAAACCCAGGAAATCAGGTTATATTTTTCTTCAATAGTGTTTCTGAGATCCACCAGCCACGGATAAATAATAAAGAATCCCCAAAAAGCCATTAATAGCCAACGGCTGGATAACAGTGCTGTAAAAATATCCCCGGAGAACAGTGGAGATAATACCGCCAAAGCATCATTAAGGGTTGGGCTACGGAAAAAGACCCATGCAAAGCAGACAAAATGGAATGTCACCACGCGGGATAAAAATAATGAAAAAGGGTGCGTTAGCGGTGACCCATGATGTTTTTTGGCCGCAGGGAACAGGGCATTTTTAATATTTTGTAAAATTAATCCTAAACCATGAATTGCTCCCCAAATAATAAAACTGAGTCCGGCGCCATGCCATAGACCCGAAATCACCATTGCGATGAACATATTCAGGTTCTTGCGAAATACGCCTTTTTTATTCCCTCCCAGCGGAATATAGACATAATCACGGATAAACGTTGACAGGCTGATATGCCAGCGTCGCCAGAACGCTTGTAAATTCTCAGCAAGATAAGGAGCGTCGAAATTGCGTGGTACGTTGAAACCTAATAACAGAGCGATACCGGTGACCAGATCGGTATAACCGGAAAAATTGAAGTAGATATTCCAGGCATAAGCATAAATCGCGACGAGGATTTGCCCGGCATGGTGGCTGGTGGGATCTTCAAATACAGGATTCACAAGATACTCAGAGAGTGTAGAACTGAGTAAAAAGAGTTTTGCGATGGCGAGTGCAATCAATAATAGAGCCTTTAAAGGTTCCAGCATAATTCTGGATGATGCCTGAATCTGTGGCAGAAAATCTTTGGCGCGATTAATTGGCCCGGCAACGATACTCGGAAAAAAACAGAGATACAAAATGACATCAGGCAGCGGAGCGGGAGGCAATTCTTTTCTGCACACCGATACAACATAACTGACTGAATGGAATGCATAGAATGACAACCCCAGCGGCATCAGCAATTCAAGAACCGGCAATTCCACGTTAATACCCATATTGGCTAATGATTGCTGAATAGCCTCCTGAAAGAACGCGTAATATTTGAAAACAGTGAAACAGCCGAGAATACCGAATGTCAATAGAATGAATATGACCCGGTTGGATAAATAACGGCTGAGAATATTCGTTAAAAAGTAAATAAATAGCGTATAGGCGAATAAAATGTAGGCGACATTTGCTGAAAAAGAGAATAGGAACAGATAACTCACTAAAATTAATAAGCTATTCTGTAGCTTAGGGGCTTTCTGCAAAAGCCAATAGATAAGAAGCAGAATGACAAACGATCCAAGAAACTCAAAAGAAAAGAAATTCATATCAGGCTCTGGCTAACTATTTATCGTTGGGAAAAAGGAGGTAATTCTGGGATACATTATAGTATGGAGTTTACCTATGTTTACAATAGATAATAATAGAGGGGAATTATAAAAAAAGAATCCATTTTGTCATGAATACAAAATGGATTAGAGAGAGATGATTGTACTGGCTATTCCACGGTCTTTATTCTTATTGGATAGCCAATTCCTGCACCTGTGAAATCAACTGTTTATTGCCATTAAATACCTGATGCAGATAGCGGTTATAGTCAGCACCCAGTTCGGAATAACCATTGAGGTTATCGATGAGTTTGCTGGTATTCAGCGGCTTCTGCGTTGTCCTCTGGGTTGCACGCGAAGAACGAAGTGATTCATAGGCACGGTGCGTATTCAGATTTTTCATGTAGGCAATGACAGAAGCATCAATGGAATGATAAACAGAATAACCTTTGACTTTTCCTTTCGTTTTGCCGCAAGAGCCACAGCGCATACCAAACAAATTATTATTTTTCTGGGCAAGTTCTGATGTTCCCCAGCCTGATTCCGCTGCTGCCTGAGTGGCGACAAAATGGGTCGGTACAATATCAACCCGACTGAGTAATTGACTCCAACTAACCTGCTTGGGTGAGTTGCAGGTCATTTTGTAATCCATGCAGATCTTTTGTAACCGATTGATATCCTGTGCAGACCAGCTACGTGTTTTCTGATGTGCCAGAAGCCATTTACGATCCTGCATAATCTTCTGATTATGTTTATCAATTACGGGGACAACAACATTTAAAAACGCTTTCTTTCGGGGTGTACCTGAAGGGTATTTTCGCAAGTCAGGCAAATTCTTTTGAATGCCATTGTGAGAATACTCTTCCATTTTCGAGGTACTGGTCGAGGCATAGCTCAGACCGGTAAAAATTAATGAGATAAAGAAAGCGAAGACCGCAGTTGTCCTCATCGTTCGAGAGGGCATTTGCTTCTCCTCGTTTTATTACTCTGGATAAAAAACAAACGAATATTAGCAGAGCAAACCTTATATAGCTACTCTTATTCGTCATTCATAAGTTTCGTTTCTGTAACGAATGTTAGCACCCTACTGACAAATATCTATATTTTTTACTTTGTACGGTAAATTAATGTAATTATTATTGGGGTTTTATTTGGTGGTTCAAATTTAAAGTTTAATGTTTTCCTATGGTTACGTATTAAGTGGTTTTTTAATCTATTCGTGTTATTGCTTTGGTTTTTAAAGTATTATTTATTGCTATTCCCAGATTGGAGATATGTTTTTTTGTTAATTTTACTCTTGTTTTTATTTGAGCTTCAATCAGTGAAAGTTTGATATCAATTTTTCTGGTTTATTTTTTATTAATGACCATAAATGGCCAGAAAATGTCTCTGATACGTAGCTTTCACTTGGATCGATATGATGATTAAAGGATATTATTTTATAGTGTTAGCTTTATTTTTAATATGAAAATAAAGTAATTTTACGCTTGTCATAAAACTACAGCCATGCAAGTGAGATGAGGCAAACATACAAATTAATATAATTAAAGGCATCAAAAAAATGAAGAAAGTAATAAGAATATAATACCATCCGTCAGGCTGTTGTATTAGAGTAATGGATAATACAATAAAAAAAACGATCAACATCATTCTGGTAGCAGAAAAATCATCATCAGCAGTTTTGATCAACCAAGCAAGAAAATCACCATTCGTTCTTTCCCGTTCTACAGAAAAAAGGCGTAACAGCGTAAGTTGTTCTTTAAAGGTAAATATTTTCGTAATCAGTTTTTTTGTTTTTTCATCATCACCAATATAAACCTTAATGCCCTGTGTATTGAAGGGAGGATAGGCTTTATTCAGTGTCTTGGGTTTAAAGAATATTTTGTTATTAATGCAGAATAAGAAAAATTTTAAACCAACAATATACCCACATCCAATAATTCTGGCCTTGTTTAAGATGGAGAAAAAACAAAAGGCGAAGTAGACCAGAGGCACATAATTAACGGCTGAAGAATAAATTTGTGATTTCCACATAATCCAAAAATAAGATCCCAGGAGAATAATAAAAAATATCGTTACGGTTTTTACCGAGTCGATGAATTCATAGGCGAGCCCTCTTATCCAATGGGTGAAATCATCTCTGGTTTCATTCTTCACTAATGCAAAACTCTTGAGCATAATAATTTGTTCGGTATAGGTAAATAACCTAATTATCGATTTTCTTATTTGTTTATCGTCAGTAAATCGCATTATTATTCCAATTTTTTCCGGTTAAGTGGTACGTTATCCTTTATTCATCCTATTACGACGGAATAGGATGATGAAAACAGGGTGATGCTAAAGAATGATACCACTGTTTTCATTGAAAAAACTGTCCATTGAAAAAACTATTCATTAAAAAAATCATCCAGCGAAAAAATGCGATAATGATCAGAAAATAATTAGGGAGCCGAAGCTCCCTAATTGTGCATCATAAAAAATCAACGAAATATTACAGCCACTTGGAAACACCACCGTGGCGAGAGCAGGCTCCCTTACGGGATTTGCTCTTGCTATAGCTACCATCTTTACAAAGGGCTGTATTAGCCCCTTTTTTGACTGAGTTCTTTTTGGTTATTTTACTTGAGGCTTTTTGTTTCTTGGCTTTTTTGCTTACTTTCTTTTTTAACGAAACGGCTTTGTTTTTTGCCGTCTTAACATCATGTTTTACAGCCGTTGCTGTTTTTGAAACGGTATTGGCTGAAGTTGATACTGCTGGCGCTGCAAGCACTGTACTTGAAAACAACACCAGTAATGCTGCAACGGATAACTTCAAGATTTTCATCATATATATCCTCTGATTAGAGTACTGAAACCCGAAATCTACTCTTGCAGTTTGGAGTATAGTTTTGAATGTTATGTTTGCAAATTTTACATAGGGAATATTTATATTTCTATGTGGGGATTATTTGTCTTTTCCTTTAATAACAAAATATTATATATATGAGTAACATTAAGGCTATATGTTTATAGATGTTTGTTTTTAATTATTTAACCTTTTTTATAGGTCATTGACGGTATTTAATTCATGATTTTGATCCGTAATTTACATTTTGGAAAAGTACAAATAAAATCAGAGGAATATTACATTTGTTTGAGTTATTGATAACCGTTCACATTGGGATTTAGCGAAGAAAAACAGGAAGTGGACAATTTGATATGAAAAAATAACACAGCTTGAAAATTCCTTACCGATGAAGCGGGGTGAACAGCCGGAAGAAGTGGTTCAGGCCATTGGTGTTTGAAATGCCGCCTTGAATAAGAAAGGCCAAAACGATTTGGAAACCTTAAAAGCCGGAATGCTTCTTCATATTTCCGGCTAATTGATAGAGGCTGTTTTTGAAAGAGACTGGTTTTAATAACACCTGTTTTAATAACATCTGTTTTAATAACATCTGTTTTAATAACATCCGTTTTAATAACAACAAAGGTTAAGCCAGCATTGACATCAGTTTGGGTTTAAGAATGATTTTACCGGGTTCCATTTCAATGTTAATCGGCTGTTCCACTAACTTACTGATTGTTAACCAGTCTCCTGCAATATAAAGTTCACCATTCTCACGAATATTGTCGATCCCTTCGTATGGATTAACGTCTACTTCATCGATCAAACTGGCCAGGTCCACATTGGGATCAATGAGAGAGATAATAATTCCATTGGAAAATTGTGAGATATGAAATAACTCATTTGCGGTAAATCCCGCATCGCTGAGTGCACTGCCATTCAGTATTAACTCCGGGATATCAATGTCAGTATGGCGAAATGAAACGTGAAGGCTCATTGGTACATTCCTTGTGTTATTGGGATATACAGCGATACTTTATCAGCACTTTGCCCGCACTGCACCGCGAATTTATCCGTGTTTTTATCTGTATCGCATTCATTAGCTAATTCGATATCTACCCTAGCGTCTAGTCGACGAATATGCTATCGACAATGTTGCTCTTTGCGAAGCGACTCGCAAAAAATCACTGGATATTTATCCATTCAGGAATTTCAGTGTTTCACAATGATGAAAAGGTGTTCAATGCTATTGTCATATTTATGACATAAATTTTTCATATAATTGTCATTGGTGATTTATCTAATATCACATTCTATTTATTGTTTATATGCGCAAAGATGTTAATGGCGCTGGCTTAATCCCCTCCGGTATTGAGATTGAAAATGGTTGATTGTGAGCCTTGTTTGTTACATTATCCAATGAAGGGGAATGTTTTTTATCATGTTTTAGATTAACGGCTGATAATAAGAAAGATAGCTGTTCTATATGGAATGCTTCTTACTTATAAGGCTTTTGTATTTATTTATGTTGGGAAGATTTATATGTTTTTTAGTTTATATAAAAATAATTACATAGTTTATTATGTGTTTTTAATCGCCATGCTAATAATTGTGTTTTATGAGCATATATCGAATGTTTTTATTTTTTCAATCAATGATCCATTTTGAGAGTGGCCTTTTAGTGAATGATTTTAATTATAAATAAACTACCACAGAGAGTAATACATCATGTTAAAACGTAAATATTTAACTCAATCTGAGATTGAGCAATTACTGCTTGAATTAGAGAAAGGTGCAAATCCAGAGCGTAATATCTGTATGCTTTTTATGGGATTTCTTCATGGTTTTCGCGTTTCTGAGCTGCTGGGGCTGCGTATGTCGGATGTGGATCTACGCGACCGGAGTGTGAGCGTTAATCGATTGAAAAATGGTTTTTCCACCATCCATCCCATGGTTTCGCGGGAAATTCAGTTGTTACGTAAATGGCTGACGGTACGTAAGAAACTGGAAAAATTCGGTAAGAGTGAATGGCTGTTTATTTCCAGAACCGGAGAACCTTTGTCGCGACAGCAATTCTATAAAATCATCAGAAACACCAGTATCAAGGCAGAAATTGCGATTTGCGCGAATCCGCACATGTTGCGTCATTCGTGTGGTTATGCTTTAGCGGATAATGGCGTTGATACGCGCTTGATTCAAGACTATTTAGGTCATCGTAACATTCGTCATACGGTCAGATATACCGCGAGTAACGCGGGTCGCTTTGATGGAATTTGGCGGGCAAGAGGAAAACGAAAAAGGATTACATTTAGTACCAAACTGTTAACTGCCCCGATTCGTTATTTTTTAAGCTAACGATTTTTTTTTAAGTTTGCAAAATATTTTTCAACTCTATGATGAGTAAAGTGTAATTCATGACGCTAAATTTCTATAAAATTAAGAAAAATTCCTAACTTCCTCCTGTCACATGATCCTCAAAATCTCATCCTAAATGTTAATTTCGTAATCGAAAGAGGAAAAAACTTCCTTGTTTCCAATCAATGGTTAAATATAGTGATTTTGCGTTTCTTTACAGATTATTCTAGATGAGTTAACAGTTTGGTACTAAATGTTAACCCGTGAAGCCGGATTATTCATTGATATAACAAATGAATAAACCCGGATTTATGCTTCATGGCATTAACGCTGTGCTCCATTTCATGATTGTTTTTAAGTTGTTCGAATAACATTGTCTCAATAAGCCTTCAGACAGATGCAACGTCATCACTTATTGTCTGTTTGAAGGTTCATCTATAAATGAGGATAGAAAATAAAATGCGTTTACATAAAATGGCTGCCATCGTTGCAATGACAATGGGAATGGTTACATTCACTGCTCAGGCAGAATCAACGACTCCAGCAATGAAATTAGGGGAAGAAGGAACAATTAACTTCAGAGGGAGTGTTATTGAGTCTCCGTGTAATATTTCTAGTGATGCCCTTTATCAAACCATTGATTTTGGCTCCATCAGTAAATCATTTCTGGATGAAGGGAAAACGAAACCAATGAATTTCTCCATCCAATTAGAACAGTGTGATACCAAAACGGCTAGTCAGGCACATATTATGTTTTCCGGACAAGACGCTGATAATAACGAATTAATTATGATCGGTAATGCTAAAGGTATTG
This sequence comes from Xenorhabdus beddingii, assembly GCF_002127545.1. Taxonomy (GTDB): domain Bacteria; phylum Pseudomonadota; class Gammaproteobacteria; order Enterobacterales; family Enterobacteriaceae; genus Xenorhabdus; species Xenorhabdus beddingii. The sequence continues at coordinate 66,133 of NZ_MUBK01000011.1, read as the reverse complement.
CAGTAGAGTTAGCTGATCATAATGGTAAAATTACTCTTGGTCAGAAGAAAAAAGTGATGAATATCACTGCTGGTAAAAATACATTAAACTTTGTTGCACGTGCGAAAAAATCAGCAGGTTATGATAAAGAGGTCTCTGTAGGTGACTTCAATGGGACTGCAAACTTTACGGTGTATTATCAATAAGTTTAATCGATAAATCATACAACGTACTTTGTTATATAAAAAATCTGAACTTCAGCCAATGAAACGGTTTCTAAGCGTTGGATACTATAGGTTGATATTGCAGAGTACGTTCTTTTATGAAAAAACGTATTATTTTCTTTTTGACATAATTCTTATTTAAATACGCATTGGCTTTGTGGCAATAACAAGGGCTTTATTATCCATTTTCAGGGGTAATAATGCTACAGTTTGTAGAAAGTGTTTGCCGAAGAGTGTTATTTAAATAGATGAAATAATGAAAATAGATACTCTTGTCAGTCTGTGATCATAAATTAAATCAGGATTTGCAATAATGAATCACGTCTGATGCAGGAGCAGTTATAAATGAATATCAAACAATATAAGGCATTCTCCCTAAATTTATTATGGGGGCCGATTTTGTTTTTCTCAGGAATTGGGTCAGGGCAATCTATTGAATTTAATAATGATATGCTGGATACCGAAGATAAGCAGAATATTGATTTATCACGTTTCTCTCAGACGGGTTATGTGATGCCGGGAAAATACAGTTTAGCCCTGCGGGTTAATGATCAGGAAGTCAGTAGGGAAACGGTTATTCCATTTGTTTTAAGGCAATCAGGGGATAAAGAAACCTCTGAAGCCTGTATTTCACCTGAATTACGGACAAAGATTGGTTTGAAAGAAAAATTTCAGGAAAAGACGACGCTGTGGAATGACGGGCAATGCGTGGATTTTTCAGCCTTAAAAGGGGTCAGGTTGTCAACGGAATTGTCTGAGTCGCAGATTAGGATGGCGATACCGCAGCAATATCTGGAATATTCGGATCATTCCTGGTTACCGCCTTCACGCTGGGATAATGGAATACCCGGTGTGATGATGGATTATAACGTGAATGCCACGGTGTCTAAATCTCAGGGAAACTCGGCGGATAAAAATATTTGGCTTAATGGCACCGTGGGGGCGAATTATGGTGCGTGGCGCTTACGCAGCGATTATCAAGGGAATTACCACCACAATTCAGGAAAGTGGGGACAGAAAAATCACTCACTGGCATGGAGCCGGGTTTATCTGTATCGGGCACTGCCTTCATGGGGCGCCAATCTGACATTGGGAGAATCTTCCTTTAACTCAGATCTGTTCAGTGGCTGGAATTATAGCGGATTGTCATTGGAAAGCGATGAGCGTCAATTGCCACCCACATTGCGCGGCTATGCACCACAAATTAATGGTGTTGCTGATACCAACGCGAGGGTAACAGTGACACAGCAAGGATATGTTCTCTATGACACAACCGTGCCGGCAGGTCCTTTCTCCATTCAGGAGATCAGCAGCTCGGTGCGCGGAACATTGGATGTCAAAATCACGGAACAAGATGGCCGGGTGAAAACGTTTCAGGTCAGTGCCGCTGAGATCCCCTATCTGACCCGGCCGGGGCAGATGCGATACAAATGGGTATCGGGACGTTCACGGTACAATTTCCATCAGACCGAAGGCCCGATTTTTGCGGCGGGGGAACTCTCTTACGGTGTGTCCAACCGCTGGTCGCTGTATGGGGGGAGCGTGCTGGCCGGTAACTACAATGCGGTTGCTGTAGGCGCAGGCGTTGATTTGGGTCAGTTCGGGACATTATCCGCAGATATGACGCAGTCGATGGCGAAGGTATCAAAGGGTGACGAGAAAGCGAATAAAAACACCCGGCAGGGAAAATCCTGGCGTCTCAGTTATTCCAAACGTTTTGATGATATCAACACGGACGTGACATTTGCGGGTTACCGCTTTAGCGAACGCAATTACATGACGATGCAGCAATATTTGGATGCGCGTTATCGGGGAGTGTGGAGCGGGCGTAGTAAAGAGAGATATACCCTATCGCTGAATAAAAGTTTTCCAGAACAACAGTTGTCAATGGGGGTTTCTTACAACTATCAAACGTTTTGGGATACCGGGGACACCATCTATTACAACGCACAGGTCAATAAATATTTCTCTGCTTTCGGTATGGACAGTATTGCTGTGGGGGTGTCGGCAAATCGTACCCGTTTTGCCGACACGGGCAAAATGGACAATTCTGTTTCGCTCAGTGTGTCATTGCCATTGGGCAAGAAGACCGTGAGATACAGCAATAATTATAGCAGTAACAGTGGTCGCTATTATCAGGATATGGGACTCAGTGGTCAGCTCGGAGAGAGAAGCCATTACAGCGTCTCGGCAGGTGTCAGCCACGGCAAAGGCGGGCAGCCTCATACGCAATTTAGTGGTTATTACAGCCATCAAGGCGATATGGCACAGACATCGGTGAGTGCTTCAATGGCTCAGGGCAGTCATTTATCGGTCGGTATGTCTGCCAATGGCGGTCTGACGATAACCTCAAAAGGGGCAGCCCTGCATGCAGGTGGCTCTGGTGGCGGCACGCGCCTGATGGCCGATACCGATAGCGTGGCCAATGTGCCGATTGATGATGGTCGGGTGCGAACCAATCGCTGGGGGATTGGGGTGGTGACCAATGTCAGCAGTTATTACCGCAATACGACGATGGTGGATGTCAGCAAGCTGGATAACGACGTAGAGGCACGTGATGCGGTGGCTGAATGGGTACTGACGGAGGGTGCGATTGGCTATAACAAATTTGAAGTACTGAAAGGCCATCGCCTGTTTGCGGTATTGCGTCTGGAAGATGGCAGCGTTCCCCCTTTTGGTGCCAGCATCCGTAATGAAAATGGGCGTGAACTGGGCATGGTGAATGATGGCGGAGTGGCCTGGATCAGTGGTGCCCGGACAGGGGAAACCCTGCAAGTGAATTGGCGTGGCAAGCGCTGCTCAGTCACCTTACCCACGCAGATTGATCCGTTATCGCAAGTTTTGCTGCCTTGCCAGAGTATGACGCAGGCACATCAAACGGGCATAACGCCATAACGTGTCCTCTAATGAATTGAATTGAAAAGAGTAACCGAAATATGAATAAACAACTTTTGCAAAAACTGGCCTGTGCCGCTTTGTTCTTAAGCACTTTTTCGGGACAGGCTGCGGTTTCACTGGATCGAACCAGAGCGATATTTGACGGCGAAAATAAATCGATTTCTTTGCATGTCACCAATGGAAATAAGCAGTTGCCTTATTTGGCGCAAGCGTGGTTGGAAGATGCCAATCAGCAGAAAATCACGACAGGGCCATTGGTATTAACGCCCCCGGTGCAACGTCTGGAACCGGGTAAGCGCAGCTTGATTCGGGTGGAGAAAACCCCCGCTGCTGATCGGTTGGCACAGGATAGGGAATCCCTGTTTTATTTCAACTTAAGGGAAATTCCGCCGAAAAGTGAGAAACCGAATGTCCTGCAAATCGCGCTGCAAACCAAAATTAAGCTGTTTTACCGGCCGGCCGCGATCCAAACCAAACCGAATGCCGTTTGGCAGGATCAACTGATATTACACAAGGTTAACGGTGGCTTCCGGATAGAAAACCCAACCCCTTATTACATTACGATTATTGGGATGGGAAATAGCCAGTCACAATCAGAAAATGGGAATTTTGAGGGCATGATGTTGGCACCGTTTGCCAGTGAGACGGTCAACAAGGGGCAGTATGCCACCCCTTATCTTACCTATATCAATGATTATGGCGGCCGCGTAACCCTGCAATTCCGCTGCCATGATGCGCAGTGTACCGCCATTAAAGACACCAAATAATTATCATGGGACGCAAACAGATGAAGATGTACCAGTGGATATTACTGGTCTGCGCGATGGTATGGCAGGGGACGAGCTATGCTGATGTAAAAATTACCGTCAAGGGCGTGTTACAGGAACCGACGTGTGATGTGACGGGGGAGAATGGCGATAAAACCGTTGATGTTGACCTAAGGAATATCGCTCTGGAGGCGGTGGGGACAGCAAAGGCTGAAAAATCATTTCAATTAAATGTACATTGTGACAGCCCAGCGCCGGTCAACAAGGTATTAAAAATGAAAATTCAGCCTTCGGGTTATCGTGTGATGAATTCGCTGGGAAACAATGTGTTATCCACCTCAATGAAAGGATTAGGAATTGCGTTAACGCATAAAAATAAACCCATTGTATTAAATAACTGGGTGTCGGTTGAAGGCGTTGATTTGCGGGCGAATAAACCGGAGGGAATGGTGTCACTGACTGCCAGGTTGGTAACAGAAAATCGACATGAATTGCAGGCCGGCAGTTTTCAGTCTGCGGCCAGTTTTTTGATGAGTTATCAATAGGCATTGCTCTCTGAATATAGGTCTGGAATATGAAAAGAATAGTATTTTTGATTTTTATTTTTATAGGGGAACCGGTGTATGGCGGAGGTTGGGGGTATTATATTGATTCAGGCGCTGTTAATGGGACAGCAACCTATACAGGTAATGCATCTCAATATGCAATTTTAGATATTAAAATGACTCTTCCTTCTGAATTTTGGGGGAGAACGACCTGGATTAATGGAGTTTGCCATGAAGGTTCTGATGTGAACGCTTTTGCAGTCTTAAATTTGAGAAAGGAAATTAAATTAAATATAAATGGGAAATCGGTGTCAGCAATTGGAATGCTAGGTAGGAATGAAGTGCGTTTATCTCAATCTATTGGTTCCGTTTATAATCGGAATGATTTTGTTTCTTTTTGGACAACTGACCATCATTATGGTGCCAGGTGTGGACATAATGGTGCAATAGAAGATTTCCGCAACTGGTTTTCAGGAGAAAATCACGTTTCTTATAAAATAAATGATAATATCCCGGCGGGTTCTTATACTGGCTCTGTCAATATTGGAAAGTTGAATGCGTATAGAGAGCCTACTCCGCAACAGTACTATGAAGTCTATGGTATTTCGTTAGCTCATGGTGCTGACGTTAAAGTTAACTATACCATCACCATCACAAATTCATGTTCAGCAACGCCTTCCAATAGCGTAGAACTAAGACATCGGAATTTAACGACGGCAAATTTTGACGGCGATATTGCCAAGAGTACGATTCGTTTAACGTGTGAATATCCTGCCAATATTAGCTTATCATTGGAAGATGATCATAAGGCAATCGGAAAAGGTCATGGTAATAAAATAGAATTGCCGATAAAAACCAATAAAAATGGCGTGGAATCATTGTTAACCGTGGAAGGCAATCATTTAAAGTATGATGCTAACAAAAATAAAGAAATGATTACCGTTGGTCCTAAGGGTGAAGAGTTGAATTTGAGTAGTCTATTGAAAAAAACGGCGAATAATGTCACTCCCGGTGAGTATTCTGGCAATGCGGTATTAAAAATAGCATTTGATTGAGCGTGTTTTTTTATTTGTTTTTTATGAGTGTTCAGTAGATATGGCTCTGGGTAAAAAATATGATTGATATCTGAATATGGGGCTTGAATATGAAAAGAATGGGATTTTTGATTTTTATTTTTATCTGGGGGCCGGTGTATGGCGGCGATTGGGGGTATTATGTAAGTTCAGGTACGGTTAATGCGACGGCAACCTATACAGGTAGTGCATCTCAATATGCAACTTTAAAGATTGAAATGGATTTCCCTGGTCAATTTTTGGGGAGAGAGGCTTGGTTCAATGGGATTTGTCATTCTGGTCATAAGGTGAACTCTACTGCCGTCTTAAATTTGAAAAAGGAAATTGAATTAAATATAAATGGGAAAACGGTGCCAGCAATTGGAATGCTAGGTAAATATGAAGTGCGTTTATCTCAATCTATTGGTCCCGTTCATGAAAGGAAAGATTTTGTTTCTTTTTGGACAGTGGATATGTACCCTGTTTCTGACTGTGGAAAGAATGGTTCTGAAGGGTATTTTATTAACCGGTTTTCAGGGAAAAATAGCGTCTCTTATAAAATAAATGATAATATTCCTGCGGGTTCTTATACTGGCTCTGTCAATATCGGAAAGTTGAATGCTTATAGAGAACCTGATCCGCAAACGCACCGCGAGCAATATGGTATTTCGTTATATTATGGTGCTGATATTGAAGTTAATTATACAATCAATATTACTAATTCATGTTCATCAACGCCTTCAGATATTGTAGAATTAAGACATCGGAATTTAACCACCACAAATTTTGACGGCGATATTGCCAAGAGTACGATTCGTTTAACGTGTGAATATCCCGCCAATATTAGCTTATCATTGGAAGATGATAGTAAGGCAACCGGAAAAGGCAGTGGTAATAAAATAGAGTTACCGATAAAAACCAATAAAAATGGTGTGGAATCGTTATTGACCGTGGAAGGCAATAATTTAAAGTATGATGCCGGAAAAAATAAATCAGTACTTGCCGTTGGCCCTAATGGTGAAGAATTGAATTTGAGTAGTCTATTGAAAAAGACGGCGAATAATGTCACTCCCGGTGAGTATTCTGGCAATGCGGTATTAAAAATAGCATTTGATTGAGACTGTTTTAAAAAAGCCCTGCCAAATATTACAGGCAGGGCTTTTAATCTCAGTGACAGCACACCGGATTTTTATTTTATATTAAGCTGCATTAATGCCGTACTGCGCACAAACCGAAGCCAAACCGCCCGCGTAACCCTGACCCACGGCACGGAATTTCCATTCAGTGTTATGGCGATACAGCTCACCGAACAGCATAGCGGTTTCGGTGGACGCATCTTCAGTCAGGTCATAGCGAGCCACTTCCACTTGCGTATCATCGTTAGTCAGACGAATGAACGCACCGGAAACTTGACCGAAGCTCTGGCGACGGGTCTGTGCATCATGGATAGTGACCACAAACACAACCTTATCTACGTCAGCAGGAATTTGATCCAGCTTGATTTTCAGTGATTCATCATCGCCATCGCCTTCACCGGTGCGGTTGTCGCCCGTGTGCATAATGGAGCCGTCAGATGATTTCAGGTTGTTGTAGAAAATAAAATCCGCATCACCACGTACTTTGCCGTTGGCCGCCAGCAGGAAAGCAGACGCATCAAGGTCAAAGTCTTGCCCATCAGTGGCACGCGCATCCCAACCGAGACCGATCAGAACGTTTTTCATGGTTGGCGCTTCTTTGCTGAGAGAAACGTTACCGCCTTTAGAAAGAGATACACCCATTATTTATTCCTCACTTATTACGTTATTACGTTGTATTAATTGGATTTTACTTACCGGATTTAGCTTGCGTTTTCTTTTTGTGGGAACAGCAGGCTGGCGAGAATACCGGCCGCCAGTACGCCAATCACCACAAACAGACTGGTTGTCGCTGAAATTGAATAACCATGATGGAAGAGATGCTCAGAAGCATTCAGCCCCAGCTTGGTGGCAATAAAGAACAGCAGGACGATCACGGCTTTCTCCAAATGCACCAGATACTGTTTCAAGGCTTCCAGCACAAAATAGAGTGTACGCAGACCCAGGATGGCAAACATCATGGCACTGTAGACAATTAAAGGTTCCCGGCTGACAGCAATAACCGCCGGTACAGAGTCGAAGGCAAACATCACATCCGACAGTTCAACCACGGCCAGACACAGCATCAAGGGTGTCGCATAAAGTGCCGCTTTACCGGAGCGACCCGCTTTTACATCGGCATTTTCTGGTTTAGCCAGTTCTGCATCCACTTCTTTTTGGCTGAGCATAAAATCATGGCCGCGCAGTTTCGGCCAAATCGGGAAGAAACGTTTCACTGAACGGTAGGCAAGATGCTGGGAATAATCTTCGATTTCATCGTCATCATCGCCATTTTTCAGCATCATGACCGCCGTCCAGCCAACGACGACCGCAAACACGATCTCAACCCACGGCCCAAGCGCCAGCAGGCTTGTCCCGATGGCAACGAAAATACCCCGGAAGATGATAGCGCCGATGATCCCCCAATACAGGACGCGATGGCGGTAGCGATCCGGAACCGCGAACCAGGAGAAAATCGCCATGATGACAAACAGGTTATCGACGGAAAGGACTTTTTCCAGAGCGTAGCCCGTGACAAACAGACTCGCGGTTTCCGCGCCATGATGAATATACAGGAACCCCGCGAAAACAAAGGCAATGGCGATCCAGAAAATAGACCAAAGAGCGGCACTGCGCAACGAAATCGGCTTATCATGACGATGCATAAAGAGGTCGATAAAAAGCGCACCCACCGACAGTAGAATGAATACAGCAACGGTTTCTATCGGAAAACCAATGTGCGTGGATACCATGAAGTAAGCCTCTTAAATTATCTGCGATTACAGTTCGAAGTCAGCCGGAGCGAAGCCAAGGGCCAGACAAATTTCACGGGCAGCATTTTTTTCGTTGTTATCAAAGTCACCATCACTTTTGGCGACGGCGATCCCGACACGCAATGCAAGCTGCGCCGCTTCCGGCTGTTGTTTCAGGGCCATGATGAATTTCATGGCTTCACCTTTGCCAATGTCAGCATCAAACTCATAGCTGCTGACCAGTTTGTTGAAGAACTCGATAATTTCGGTGGTATCAAACACGTTCAGCTCAGGGGACGTTTTGATGAACCCGATCATTTTCTGTTTTTCTTCTGAGCTGACGCCGTCACTCGCCATAGCAACGTGTGCACATACCGCCACGGTGCCTTCCATGAACTTTCTGTTCTTGAAGCGACCCACTTGATTGGTCAGTTCTTCGCGTCCTGCGTTGAACGCAGATTTGAGTTTGTTTAAAAAGGACATAAGCTCCTCCGTTTGTTTAAAAACGATTTGTTTAAAAACGACTTGTTTAAAAGATAAATAACCGGTTATTTACTGCCGGATGTCCAGTTAAAGCCCCATCCAAACGCCTGATCCATCTCTTTATGCCCCTTGAAGTATTGATTGATGCGCTCCACTTTGATGGCACCGTTTTCATTGACAAGGCGAGCAATGGCACACATGCCCTTTTGGTTGTTGCCTTCCGTCATCCGGGTTTCAATCGGGGGCTGGTCAGGGACATGGATCGTGACCACACCGTCGGTTTTGTCCCAGCTAGGTGCACCCTCGTAGATAAAGGCGTAGATCAAAACTTCACGGATGTTTTGCCATTCAAGACCATTGACGTGGAGCCATTCACCGTCACTCACATTACCGGTGCGGTCATCGCCCTGTAATTCGACATAGGGTTCAGCGCGGTAATCGCCAAAGCTATTCCCCAATGCCTGTACCACGTTTTTATATCCATCCTGCAGTCGGATAAAGGCGCCAAGATCCAGATCCACACCTTTGTTTGAACCAAACATGCCTTGCAGTAAACCTTTTGGCGGGGAAGCCGTCTGGTTCCAGTTCAGGTTAACGCGGATTTTACCGAAGTTATCGCGTTTACTCAGGCTGATGGCCGGTTTTTCTTTGGTCAGGGAAACCTTGCTCAGATTCACGTTATTGGAAGCTGGCGTTGGTGCCGGTGCTGTGGTTGGCGCTGCGGCGGGGGCATCATCAAGAATATTCACGCCAAAATGCTCTGCCAGCGGCTTAAGGCCGCCATTGAAGCCTTGGGCAATAAAGCGGAATTTCCACTCACCATTGCGGCGGTACAGTTCACCGAGGATCAGGGCGGCTTCCGGGCGTCCCTGTATTTCAACCTCCCCCTGCAAAATTACGCTGCTGTTCAGTTCGATCCGGATAGTCAGGCTACGCAGGTTGGAAATCGTTTGATTGCCGTCACAGGTCGCGGTGAAGGCGACTTTCTGGACATCCGGGTGCAATGCCGGCAAGTTGACGAAAAATGAGGTATTGATGTTGCCACCTGCCAGACGGATCGTGTTGTCGTCATTGACTGGCTGGCCATAGAACACCATATCGGGATCGCCTTTAACTTTACCCTCGGCATACAGGCGGAAAGCTGAGACATCAACGGCTGAACCTGACAGGATCCGCACAGTGAGTGTTTGATTGGAAACCGGGGCATTGCCCCCGGGTGTCAGATTCATCAGCGTACCACCGTTTCGACGATCTGCGGATACATCGCTTCAATGGTACGCCCAACGCAAGGGACGCCATGTGCCGTAAAATCCCATTGACCCCCATTGCGGCGCAGGGAAGAGATGATGATGCCGGTATGGGAACCCTGCTCATGCAGCTTATAGCGAGCCAGTTCTTTGCCGCTTTGGTCAACGACACGGCAGAAGGCATTTTCAACATCATTGAAGGTTTGACCCCGGAAGCTGTTGACGGTAAAAGCCAGATATTCAACATTTGCGGGAAGTTTGATCAAATCAACGCGGATAACTTCATCATCCCCATCGCCTTCACCGGTCAGATTGTCGCCGGTATGCAGGATAGAACCGCATTTTGATTTCAACTGACCGAACCATACGGTATCGATGGCATTGCCGGATTGATCCAGTAGGATACAGCTTGCATCCAGATCAATTTCATCACTGCTGGCGAATAAACTTGCCAGGAAGCCTTTTTTCTTGGTGACGGGATCCCATCCCAGACCAAAATCAACGTTAGCCAGTGAAGCACTCTGTTTGGCGAGTGAAACTGACTGATTCTTGTTTAACGAAACCATTAATGACACCTCTATTCTGTTTGTCGGTGAATCACGGTAATTTCACGTATTAAAAAAATCATAATATGACAAATAGATAGCGAAAATCTGTCATATTATGATTCCCATAAACAGTATGTCTGGTTGTTAACTGTATGATAGGAAACAATCTGGCGTCATTTTTTATCATTTCTTTTCTGTGCAGAAAAGTCAAACAAATTTTGTTCTAAAAAATCATAATATGATTGACATGGCGTTATTCTCAACTCTAGACTGCGATGCATATTCCACCGAATTAAGAGCGGAAATGGCAAATTACCCAGTTGGGTGTCAGCAATTTAACAATTGTTTCTGTCTGGATAACGAAATTTGGTTTATGAAAAGATAATTTAATTTGTGAAAAGATAGTTGCCGCATTCATCAATCATCCTAAATAAGCAGAATTTTTTTTAAAAGGCATCACATGACAGCATTGAATAATCCCCTTGTTTATAAAGAACAGGTTTATCAGGAACAGGTTTATCAAAAAAGATTAAACAGTGGGATGTTGACGGTAACAGCACCCCATGAATCTGCATCTCTGGAAACCCTGTTTGATATTGCTGAACGCCGTAATCCCAAAAGGGCATTTTTGTTTGTCAGTAAGGTTTTGGGACGGCATATTCCTGTCAGTCCCTCCATTATGCGCTCGGTTTATCGACAATTGTCTGAACGGTTTCCGGTTAATATTTCTGGCCCTGTTTTGTATATTGGCATGGCGGAAACCGCTGTCGGGCTGGCCGCCGGGGTGTTTCAGGAAACGAAAGGCAAGGTGGATGCCCCGGTATTTCTCACTTCGACACGCCATCCCGTTGAGGGTGATTTATTGTGTGAATTTAAGGAAAACCACAGCCATGCAACGGATCACCTGATTTATTGGCCGACAGAAAGCCGGCTGCGCCAGCGGGTGATCGATGCACGCACTCTGGTCTTGATTGATGATGAAGCCACGACCGGCAATACGTTTCTCAATCTACTGGAGGCGTTGCGCAAGGCCGGGCTTAATCATATTGAACATATTGTCACGGTAACGTTGACGGACTGGAGTGGGGAAGCGGTTGTGAAACGCAGCCCGTTGCGGGTTTCTGCCGTTTCCCTGATTGCAGGAAACTGGCAATGGGATGCAGATATCTCTGCCCCGGTTCCGGTTATGCCTCAGGTCAATGTCACGGCGCGGGGAAACGTCAGCATTATCGGTCACCAGAATTGGGGGCGTTTGGGATTGGATGAGAGCCAGTGTGATATCGGTGCTGATATTTGCGTTAAGGAAGGTGAGAAAGTATTGGTATTAGGCTCCAGCGAGTTTGTCTGGCAGCCGTTCCTGCTGGCTGAACGGCTTGAGCAAGCCGGTGCCTCGGTCATGTTTGGCTCGACAACCCGTTCTCCGATCTCCTGCGGCCATGCGATTCAGTCAGTGATGACTTTTACCGATAATTACGGGCTTGGCATCCCCAATTTTCTCTACAATGTCGCGCATCAGGCGTTTGACCGTGTGCTGCTCTGTCTTGAAACGCCGAAAACGTCGGTTGATCAGGGGTTGATGGAACAGCTTGCGCATGTTTCTCCCGTGGTAGAGATTGTTTCTTATGATTAAGCCTGTTTTCCTGACCGATCTCGATGACACGCTATTTCAATCACGCCGAAAGATGAAGGGGGCATCGCCTATCCCGGCCTTTCGTGTAGGCGCTTTGGATCGGAAAAACTCACCCCATAGCTATATGACGGAAGAGCAATCCATGCTGGTTGACTGGCTGCTGGCTCACGCAGAGCTTATTCCTGTCACCGCCAGAAATACAGAACAGTTCAAGCGGGTACAAATCTTTGGTCATTCCTGGAGCATTGTCTCTCATGGCGCGGTGCTTCTTACGCCAGAAGGTGCGGTTGATGAACAGTGGCAATCACATATGTTGCCGGAATTAATGCCGTATCGGGATAAATTGCAGGAATGGGAACGCTTGTGCCATCGCCTGATTGCATCTCATGGTCTGGATGCATGGGCACGGATTGATTATGAATATGGTGATATGCCGGTTTTCCTGATCATTAAACATCGGGATCATGATCGGTTGAACGAGCTTAATTTACTGGCCGAAACCTTGGCTCAGGAAAATCATGCCGACTTCCAACAACATTTTTATTTCCACCAAAACAATAACAACCTGACTTTGCTGCCGAGGTGTGTTGACAAGGGCATGGCAACCCGTCACCTTTTGCAAAGGTTACGCGCTGAGAGAGGGGCTTTTCCCGTCATTGGTTTGGGCGACAGTCTGAGTGATCACCGTTTCATGCAATTGTGCGATTGGTTTGGTATGCCCCGGCAAAGCCAGTTTGCCGATACATTAATGACTGCTTTATTTGGAGTTGTAAATAATGAATAGCTTTCCGCCTTTTTCTGGAAGTTATGTCGCTGATGATGTTCAATTTTTGCTAAAACCCATCCAAATTGAGATGACGCCGGTTGATGTTAAGGAACAGTTGATTCAATCAGGTGCCCGCCATTATTCGGATATGCTGAGTCAGGAGCCGGAACCGACCTCTTATCATCTTGAGCTGTTTGATAAAGCCCTTGAACAAGGCGCGGTGCGGTTGGCCACGGAAGTGGTGATGCTTGCCAAGGCATTGATATCGCGCTTTGGGGACACACCGATGGTGTTGGTCAGTTTGGTCAGGGCGGGTGTCCCTTTGGGCGTGATGTTGCATCAGGCACTCAGGACCATGGGCAAACGCTCTTATCATTATGGTATCAGCATCATTCGGGATCGGGGCATTGACAGCACCGCCCTATCGTATATTGAACAGCAACATGGCACGGAAGGTCTGGTGTTTGTCGATGGCTGGACAGGCAAAGGGGCGATTACCGCAGAATTGTCGCGCGCGCTGGCGGGGCGGGCAGGTTATCCAGAGACGCCTCGTTTGGTGGTACTGGCTGATCCCTGTGGCTGTTCGTGGTTGGCCGCAAGTGATGATGACTGGTTGATCCCTTTTGGCATTATGGGCGCGCCGGTATCGGGGTTGATATCCCGCTCGATCTGGCGCGGGGAAGGATTGCATGGCTGCGTGCAATGCGATCACCTGACCGCGTTTGAATGCAGTCGTCTGCTGGTGGATACCATTGCTGCGTGTCGTGAGCAACTGGATTTGGACGCTGTACCAGAGGCCGTCTGGCTGGTGCAGGAAAAAAAACCTTTGTTGCAATTGAGTCAGGAAGTGATTGCTAATCTTGCCGAAAAATACCAGATTGACAGCATCAATCGCATCAAACCCGGCATTGCTGAAGCCACCCGCGCCGTGTTGCGGCGTGTGCCAGAACACGTACTGGTGCGTTCCTTTGATGATCCTGATGTTGCCCTATTGATTCATCTGGCACGTCAGAAAAATATTGTTATTACGGAAGTCGGCGATCTGATAGGTCAATATCGCGCCGTCACTATTATTAAAAAGGTTGTGTGATGAAACCGATCCCTTCTCCATATCAACTTGGCGCAACGCTGTATATGCCGGCCACCCGGCAGAACATTGCAGAAATTGTGTTACACAATAAAGTCCTTGGGCTGCGCTCCCTCGTGATTTGTCTGGAAGATGCGGTCAGTGAACAGGATATCCCGGCGGCGATTGAAAATCTCAGCCGTGTCCTGCAAACATTGGCGGAATCTGATGCGCCTTCTTCCGGTTCATCTGTTTCCAATACCGGACATCATCGCCCCATGATTTTTATCCGCCCGCGCAACATGAGCATGGCGAAGCATCTGATCGCCAATATTAACCTCAATATGATTGATGGGTTGGTTCTGCCCAAATTTACCTATGCTTCGTTGGCGGGCTGGTGGGATATGGTGGGTTCAACCCATCTTTGCATCATGCCAACGCTGGAAACCGAAGAAGTCTTTGATGTCCAGAAAATGAATCAGCTTGCTGACACTCTCAAAAATCATCCTTGCAAAGAACGTATTATTGCCCTGCGTATTGGCGGTAATGACCTGATGAGTGTGATATCTCTGCGACGTCCCCGTGATTTCACGCTTTATGATGGGCCAATGGGATATGTCATTAAAATGCTGGTCGCCGTTTTTGCTGCACGGGAGTTCGCCCTGACAGCACCGGTTTGTGAGCATATTGATGATCTGGAGATACTGGAGAAAGAGCTGGCACTGGATATTGCCCATGGTTTGGTGGGAAAAACCGCCATACATCCGAAGCAGATCGCCTGTATTCAGCGAGCGTTGAAGGTCAGCTCCCACGACTATGCTGATGCGTTGAATATCCTCGCCTCAAATCAGGCTGTTTTCAAATCCCGTGGCGTGATGTGTGAGCCAGCCACCCATCAACGTTGGGCGGTGAATATACTTGAGCGGGCAGAATATTATGGCATAGAGTCTGAGACAGCATAAAACCTGAAACTGACGAAAAGAGTATTAAGGCTTTTAATCTGTTTTGATATTGATTTAGTTGTGATAGAAGCTATGCTGAAACTCATTCACTTAGTTGATAATAGGGGGTTTGTTTTGACACCCCTAACTTGGTAATTGAAAACATGCTGCTCAGTCCCAAACAATTTAGAAATTTCAAGTTAACCTTATTACTTTCACATGGCAAACCGATCAGTAAAGTGAGAATCATCAAAGAACTTAGCTGTTCGGAGCCGACATTAACCCGCGCACTGCGGGAGTTGAGGGATCTTTACTGTGCGGATATCCGCTTTAGCAAGATAGGGAATACCTATCAACTGGTTGATAGCGGAATGCTGACCAAAAAAGATGTGAAAAGGATTGAAGAACTGCTCGCTCATCATCTTAGTCTAAAAGCCGACGAAGCCATCAGCCATGTCTTTCTTGATAAAGAGAAGAAAAAACCGGTTTCTCTCTCGTTGAGAATGTCTGTGATCAGAAAAATTGATGGGCTGGCCCATCGGCTTGAGACGACCAGAAGTGACGTGGTTGAAATGGTCGTGGACAGGTTTATCGAGAAGCTGATGAGAGAAGCGATGAACCGTGAATTATCGGAGCGGAGAGTCCCGTAATGCCAGCCGGTTGAGTTCAACTGGCAACGGGGCGATGATCGTTGGCCTGATGGTTTAGTGGTTGTGGCGTGTAAGTTTATCAAGATATCCCATCATAAATGCGGATAAAACGAAGGTGAGGTGGATGATGACATACCACATGAGTTTATTGTCCGGCACATTTTTAGCATCCATAAAGATGCGCAGCAGGTGAATGGAAGAGATAGCCACAATTGAGGCTGCAACTTTATTTTTGAGCGAAGTGGCATCCATCTTCCCCAGCCAACTCAGTTTCTCCTTGCTTTCGTGGATATCCAGGCTTGAGACAAAGTTTTCATAGCCTGAAAACATCACCATCACCAGTAACCCACCCACCAGAGCCATATCAATCAGGGAAAGCAGTGTCAGGATTAAATCTGATTCTGCAACGGAAAAAATATGCGGCAGGATATGCATGATTTCCTGAAAGAATTTAACCGCAAGAGCAAATAGCGCCAATGATAAACCGAAATAAACCGGTGCAAGTAGCCAGCGCGAGGCATACATAGTGTTTTCGATAAAGCGTTCCATGGTCTTTTATAGGTAACAAAAGGGGGAATAGTATAGATCAAGAGGGTGAAAGCTACGAAATACATATCGCTGTTACGCACTCAACGTTACATAAACTGCCTTTTCCTGCCCTGATATTATTTGGGTTTATCCCCGTACCTACGGGGAACACCGTCTTACAATGTCCATGCCCCTTTCTGGTATCGGTTTATCCCCGTGCCTACGGGGAACACCGCCCAATAGCGATCCATTTCTTCCGGCGTGGCGGTTTATCCCCGTGCCTACGGGGAACACGGCGTACTGTAACGGGGCGATAGCATTTGATGCGGTTTATCCCCGTGCCTACGGGGAACACTTTGGTCTATAAATATAGCTCCCCATCCTTTCCGGTTTATCCCCGTGCCTACGGGGAACACTCTAATTATATCCGTCTGTTTTATAATATCTTTTTAGAGTGGAATAATTCCACCATTTTTTTAGCTTATAAAATAGTCAAATCCACTGTTCTGTTTTTTCCTGTTTACTCTCTGTAAATTCGATCAAATTTCATCGTTTTTTTAAAAACGACACGCTACTGAGATCCCCGTAAGTACAGAGCTAAATTCTATGAAATAATGATGCTGTCGAAAAAAACAACCGAAAAAAGAACAAAAATACCGATAAAGGGTGATATCGCTATCGGCATTGGATACGATAAAAACGGGAAACAAATAAAAAAGCGGCACAGTGATTTGTGCCGCTTGTAGACTGTGGTTGAAAGATCTTAGTTGACGAATCTTAATTGAGGTAAGTGAATGCCGTTGTCACACGTTGGACGCCGCTGGTTTCACTGGCTATTTTCGCTGCGGCTGCCCCTTCTTGTTTAGTTACGATACCAAACAAGAAGACCTCCCCGTTTTCTGTCACAATTTTGATGCTGGATGATTTTACCGCATCGCTGGTTAAAATTTTTGAGCGTACTTTGGTGGTCAGCCAGGTGTCTGTGGAGGCCGTCGCCAGAGAAACCGGGTTGCCCTGACGGATTTCGTTATACACCACGTCAGTGCCTTCAATTTTCGCGGCGATTTGCTTCGCCCGATCCGCCAAAGCCATATTCGGGCTTTGCCCGGTCAAAAGCACTTTGCCTTGATATACCGTGGCGACCACCCGGGCTTGCGCCTTAATTTGTGGATCTTTGCTAATGGCATTGCTGATCCGTGCTTCCAGAGTGGTGTCATCAACTTGCTGCCCGATGGTTCGTGGGTCTGATCCGGCTTTTGTGGCAATCGCGGCGGAACCCACGACTGCGGCACCAATACACCCTTGTAATAACATTGCACTGAAACAGACCAATAAGAGAGAGAATAACCGCATTAGTTGGCTCCTTATTCATCCTGATGAGGAAATAACGTATTGTCGATTAAGTCGCACAGACAGTTGATTGTCAACATGTGGACTTCCTGAATTCGGATACTATGGTGTGAGGGGATCCGGATTTCGACATCCTGTGGCCCTAGTAATCCCGCCACTTCACCACCGTCGTAGCCCGTCAGCGCGACAATTGTCATATCACGGGTCACGGCAGCTTCCACGGCTTTAATGATATCCCGGCTATTTCCATGGGTAGAAATGGCGAGCAGGACGTCTCCGGTATGCCCCAATGCCCTGACTTGTTTGGCGTAGATTTCGTCAGGCTGTTTACTGCTAGTGATAGCCGTGATCACCACATTATCAGTATTCAATGACAGGGCAGGCAGACTTGGTCGCTCTGTTTCAAAACGATTTATCATGCTGGCGGCAAAACGTTGCGCAGTTGCGGCAGACCCGCCATTACCACAGCAAAGAATTTTGTTGCCGTTCAGCAGTGAGTGAACCATCATCATGGCGGCGCGTGATATTGCGTCGGGTAATGCTTCTGCTGCTGCGATCTGAGTTTGAATACTTTCTGTGAAGCAGACTTTAATTCTATCCAGCACGTTATGACCTATGTATATTGGAATCTATTATTTAGCGAGAAAATAGGGAACCTACAGAAATAGGCTCTCATTCAGGGTGAAGGCATTTTTCAGCCATTCAAATTTCTGGCCTGTCATCGCACAAATATCAAAGCGACACGATGCTGTTTCCAGGCATTCATTGCGTTGGTACAACCAGACAGCGGCTGTATGCAACAGTTTCTTACGCTTGCTTTGGGTAATTGTAGCAATGGCATCACCATATTGTGCGTTCTGACGGAAACGGACTTCAACGAATACCCATGTGTGTTTATCACGCATGATCAGATCGAGTTCCCCGCCACGAATTTTTACATTCTCTGCAACAAAGGCAAGCCCCTGTTTTTGCAAAAACTGTTTAGCTTGATGTTCGTAATGGCGTCCTTGCGCATAGCGATTCACTGTCGGTTTTTTCATCCTGAAACGACCAATAAAATATGATATCCGTTGAGTGACAGCCAGTGACGTTGAAGACGGATTAACTTGTGGGCACGCCTTCAACATCATTTATGCTGCTTATTCTACCGCATTACTTTGACCAGAATGAGTGACATTGTCTGAATTGTTCAAACCCTCAGGACTGTCCGTGTTATTGGTGTTTCCCGCAGCATTGGCATGGTCAGCCTGATTTTCGGTTGTGATACGCCCATGATTGAACTGCATCCAAGGTAGTTGGCGCAAAATAGTGCAATTATCTGTAACGGAAAGCGTTCCCGATGCACCATTCAAGCGGAACCCTGACGCTTGCTGCATTTGCGTAAACTGATTCGCCAGTGACCATGCATCTATTCCCATTGCGTACAGACGCATCAGGCTGTAATCGTTGGATAGTTTTTTGGCCGCTTGTTGCATCAATGGCACGTTTATACCGGTTAACAATGGAATATCGCTGAATTGCATACCCTCCATTTCCAGACGGAAATCCGGGCCAGAACCCGATTTATTACTGCGTGAATTGGCATAGAGAGCCGGTTTTTTGCGGGAACTGATTGCCATATCGATCATTGGCTTGATGATGGTCAGTTCGTCCGTTGTCGCGACAATGTAAACGGCATCCACCGGGCCTGAGGAAATCACCGGGGCAGGGGAATTTTTCTGGGCTATAGCGGTATCTGTATCCGGCACGGAGACACTAACGGGAATTGGCGAGCCAGACATGCGGATGCCAACGCCACGGTTCATGGATTGTCGCATCTCGCCCGGCGTCCCGAAAGTTTGCTGTAATGCGCTCTGGCCGCCCAGTTCCTGCCATGCTTTAGCGAAGGCTTTTGCAACCCGGCTGCCTAATTCGGTACGCGGTATTAACACCAGAGGATGGCGCTTTTGTTGCTGCCAGATATGGCCGGCGGCATTTTTCGCTTCATCTTCAGGAGACAATGAAAAATAACAGATATTGGGTCGTGCCTGTGGCACATCCAGCTCATTGAGAGCCAGAATATTCAATGGCGTTTCAACCTGTACCAATTGCTCGACATTGGGTTTCAGCAATGGCCCAACCACCAACGTGACCCCCTCTTGTTCAGCTTGTGCCAGTAAATTGGCGAGTGGCTGGCTGTTGGTATCGTAGACTTTTATGGCTTGATCATTAATGGGGGCATCATTAATCGTGGAGGAAGTCGTTGAGGCCGCCGTGGTGACATCCGTATTCTCAGCACTCGAAGTGTTGTTGCTCCCCGCATTGGATGTGGCAGGGTCGGCATCGGGTTGCCCGGCATCGACAGTCTCGCTATGACCTGAGTCGGTGACATTCACAGGCAATGAAGGTTTCGGCAATCCTTTTTGTGCATCAAGGAAGCCCTGACGAATAGCTTCACCGAACACCTTTGCCTGACCGCTTAAAGGCAGGAATAGGCCAATCGTGGCACGGCTGTCTTTGGGTTTTTGCAGCATCTGTTGCAGCGCAGTAGGTAAACGATGTGCCGCCGGATTATTGGCATAGCGGATTTGCCAATCGTGGAGGGCAGAACGCAGTTTATCGAGATCCGGCTGATTGGTCTGGTAAGCATTGAGTAAATCAAGCCAGCCCTGCAACGTATACTCATTGGCATTAATCACCAATTCGCTGAGTTGCTGCGGGGAAAGACGGGTCAGAACCTGCCATGTCTCATCAATATTTTTCTGTCTGTCAGCGTCATCGGTTACATGAGGTTCCAGTGCAATGTAAGCACGGATAACATCCAGTGATGGTTGGTTATGGGCCGCGTCAATCACGGCTTGATAGCGGTTAATCTCTGCGCTGATCTTGTCCTGGGGCTGAGAAGTTGGTTGCCCTTGCTGTGCGGGCATGGTACACCCTGCAATAATCATAGTCGACAGCAACGCTATGTAGACTAAAACAATTTTGAAACGCACAAAAATTGAGGGAAGCATACTGTATCCAGTGATGTTTTTTTCAAAGATGCTCAATTTTAAATCGGTCATTCGGATGAAACAATGAATCAAACCAATCGAGCAGTGGTTACGACATCCACGCTATATGTTGTGCCAACCCCTATTGGAAATCTGGGGGATATTACTCAGCGTGCCCTTGAAGTGCTTAAACATGTCGATTTGATTGCAGCCGAAGATACGCGACACACTGGCTTGTTGCTTCAACATTTTGCCATTAATGCGCGCATGTTCGCACTTCATGATCATAATGAACAGCAAAAAGCAGATCAATTACTTACGAAACTAGAACAAGGGGTAAGCATCGCATTAGTCTCTGATGCAGGTACACCTTTGATCAATGATCCGGGCTATCATCTTGTTCGTCGTTGTCGTGAAGCGGGCATTAAAGTGGTTCCGCTACCAGGCCCTTGTGCCGCGATTACGGCGCTGTCCGCTGCCGGTTTGCCGTCCGATCGTTTTTGCTATGAAGGCTTCCTGCCTGCAAAAAGTAAGGGGCGCCAAGATACTCTGCGTGAATTGGAGCAAGAAACCCGAACGCTGATTTTCTACGAATCGACACATCGGCTGTTGGACAGTTTAGAAGATATTGTGAAAGTGTGGGGGGCAGATCGCTATGTTGTGCTGGCACGGGAACTGACCAAAACATGGGAATCCATTCAGGGAATGCCTGCTGGACAGCTTCTGGCGTGGATCAAAGAGGATGAAACCCGTCGCCGGGGTGAAATGGTACTGATTGTGGAAGGGTATCGCAAACCTGCGGAAGATAGCCTGCCATTGGAAGCCCTACGGACACTGGCATTGCTGCAAAAAGAGCTGCCATTGAAAAAAGCGGCGGCATTGGCTGCCGAGATCCACGGTGTGAAGAAAAATGCCTTGTACCGTCATTCACTTGAGCAAAATCAGGCACCCGAACAAAATTCAGTCCTTGGGCAACTTGGGCAAATTGAAGGGGATGAGTGAAAATCCCTATACATTGGATAACAAACCTCTTATAATCCGCGCCGGAGTTGACCAGACAGTCGCCGCTTTACCTCTCTTCGGGAGAAGTAAAGGGGAGGAAAGTCCGGGCTCCATAGGGCAGGGTGCCAGATAACGTCTGGGAGGTGAAAGCCTACGACCAGTGCAACAGAGAGCAAACCGCCGATGGCCCAGTTTTCTGGGATCAGGTAAGGGTGAAAGGGTGCGGTAAGAGCGCACCGCGCGACTGGTAACAGTTCGTGGCACGGTAAACTCCACCCGGAGCAAGACCAAATAGGGGTTCATGTGGTACGGCCCGTATCGAACCCGGGTAGGTTGCTTGAGCCAGTGCGCAAGTGCTGGCCTAGATGAATGGCTGTCCAAGACAGAACCCGGCTTATCGGTCAACTTCACAAATTTAGCCCTATAGAGCAAATGCTTTATAGGGCTTATTTATTTCTGGGTATATTTTTTTTTCATAAACCAAAGGCAGAAAAAAGTCATTGACGGAAAAAAGTCACTGACAGGGCAAAGCAAAATTATGCCGGCTCCGGGTAAATCAGTCCGCTAAATCAATCAACAGCCCCCGAAATGGTGTATCCGCCAGCAATGTGACTTCCTGTTCCTCCTGAATAAATATTCCGTCGCCACATCTCATTTCCACCCCGCGATTTTCGACCCCATTATTTCCCATCCTGCCGCTGATTCTGGCATTACCACTGATGGATTGCAGGTAGGCGTGCTTTCCCCGCAAAGGCAAAATCTGACTAGCACGGTCTTTAACCACCAGATAGCTTATCCATACCTGCTGGCGCAGAGTCATGCTGTGGTTTTCTGATGTCGGGGAGGCCAGCAAGGTTAATGTTTCATCTGGCAGTACGTTACCAGACAGTATCTTGCGCTGTAATGGCAAAGGTTCTTGCTGGGGACAGGCATTGAGCCAGAGTTGCAGTCGGGTAAGTGGTATCTCGTCACTGGGATTGAGTTCACTGTAACTGATGCCCCGACGGGCAGAAAACAGCAGGCAATCCCCTTGTTTTGCGTGGAAATGGTTTCCTTCGCTATCACGGTACCGGGCTTCTCCTTGCAGGATAATGTTCAGAATATCAACATGAGGGTAAGACTTGGGCTGGAATTCGGCTTGTGGAGCCAAAACTTCCTGATTAAGGACACGTAGCGCCCGATAGTTCAAAAATTTTGGGTCAAAATAGTGACCGAATGAAAAAGTATAGCGAGCCTGTAACCAGCCATAATCGGCTTTTCCGCATTGATTTGCTGTTCTCGTTGTTATCATATGCCATCCCTTTGACCAATAAACTTATAAATCTCGATCTTAATTATCTGGACGTCGAAATGTTAGCCAGTTAATCTGGTGACTATATTCAAAATTCCTGATTGAGAAGAATATGGGCAAAGAACGAGCGCTGACATTGGAATCCCTGCGGGTCATGGATGCGATAGACCGACGGGGCAGTTTTGCAGCGGCAGCGGATGAATTGGGGCGTGTTCCTTCTGCATTGAGTTATACAATGCAAAAATTGGAAGAAGAGCTGGATGTTGTGCTGTTTGATCGCTCCGGTCATCGCACGAAATTTACCAATGTGGGCCGGATGTTGCTGGAGCGGGGGCGATTATTGCTGGAAGCAGCGGATAAATTGACCGCAGATGCAGAATCGCTTGCCCGTGGCTGGGAAACGCACCTGACGATTGTATGTGAAGCCTTGTTTCCGATTACCTCGCTGTTTCCCCTTGTAGATCGCTTGGCAACTAAATCGAATACTCAGCTTTCGTTGATGACGGAAGTGCTGGCAGGGGCTTGGGAACGACTGGAAACGGGGTATGCAGATATTGTGATTGCCCCCGATCTTCACTTTCGGGCTTCGCCCGAAGTGAATTCGCGCAAACTTTATTCCATTAACAATGTCTATGTGGCCAGTGTGGATCATCCTATCCACCATGAACCTGAGCCGTTGTCTGATGCCACACGGGTGAAGTACCGTGGTATCGCCGTTGCTGATACTGCAAGGGAACGCCCTGTACTGACGGTTAAGTTACTGGATAAACAACTCCGCCTGACAGTCAGTACGCTGGAAGACAAGCGCCGGGCACTGTTGGCGGGTTTGGGGGTAGCGACGATGCCATACCCGATGGTAGAACAGGATATTGCTGAAGGCCGCTTGCGTGTTGTGGGTTCGGAATATAGCCATGAAACCAACATTATCATGGCATGGCGGCGCGATAGTATGGGAGAAGCCAAGTCTTGGTGTCTGCGCGAAATTCCCAAATTATTCATGAAGCAATAACGCGGGAAAACAGGCCAGAAAAGCAAGATCAATCAAGCCCCTTGCGGTGAATAACCCGCCAGGGGCTTGTGTGTGTATTACCAGTTTTTATTCAATGCACGGTCAATACTAAATTTTCCCGGCCCCATCATTGCCAGCATCAGATAACCTGCGCCGATGGAGAAATTTTTCAGGAACATTGTCAGGTTCATGTCATTTGAAAAATCGCTGTGGAACAGTAAGGCGGTCAGGATACAGAAAATAAAGGTAAATACTGCGGTGGTGCGGGTCAGTAGCCCGAACAGCACCGCAATCCCGCCACCGAGTTCAAGCAAGATAGTAAGTGGCAGCAAAATCCCCGGTACTTGCATGGCTTCCATAAAGGCTTGTGTTCCCGCATAGGCTTCACCCAATTTTCCATACCCTGCGATGATAAAAAGAACGGATATTAAAACACGAGCGATCAACAAGCCACTATCTTCAAATTTTTTCATTATTATCTCCAGGAATACTGCGGGTAACGATAAATAAGTTGTCTGTTTAGATTAAAATGACCAAAAAAAGGACAAAAAAGCACAATTTGTTAATCATTATCTGATGGCGGTATTCTAAGGAGAGAGGCTATCTGGTGATAGCAAAGAATATTAACAATTCAATGCAGTTTTTTTGAAAGAGTTTGATGGATGCTTGCCAGTTAAGACTTATTCAGTGCATTTCGTACCACTTTCATAATCCCAACAAGAGGGATCATGTGGCGTGACCAGCGGTAAAATTTTTTGGGGTGGCATAGCCCATAAAACAGAACAATACCAGCACCGAGAGTGGCATAGGGTTTAAAGGCAAGGAGAACCTGCCAGCCTTTATCATAAGGCTGGGTGATTTCAAGCCAGTGCCGGCTGCAAGCCGAGAGCGATTGACGCTGTTGCCGGATCTCTTTTAATAACTGTTGCTTTCGCAACGTTCGTTGATGGTGCCATGATTTATTCATGCTGATCATCCCCCAGCATTCGGCGATCAAGGTTCAGTTGTTCGCGGGTGGCGCGAAGAAAAGTCAGTTTCCGGGTTTTTCTGATCGTCCAGATGGCACTCAACACGGCGAGGAGCAGTAGCGTTCCGGCCGCAATGGACATTGCCGTGATCCGGCAGGCGGGATCGATGGCCCAGAATATCAGCATTAATAGGCACATCAGACCAAAACCCGCGAATAACAATGTGAACCCGACCATCAGCAGTAATTGCACCAGCGTCGCTGTACTTTCCTCCAGCTCAACGGCAACAAGCCGGAGACGAGTTTCAACCATGCGGACAAGAATTGCCGCGACTCGCCGTAAAGTATCAAACAGCCCTTTTCCCGGGCCTTGAGAATGGGATGATGGGGTCATCTCAGCGCCTTGATAGTAGAACACCTAAGACCAGCCCAACGGCGGCACCAATACCGACACCTGTCCACGGATTTTCACGGACATAATTATCCGCATGACCGGCAATTTCTTTTGTTTGATCGACCAGCCTCTCGCTGGCATCGTTGAGTGTCACACGCGCATCTTGCAGCGTTTTTTCCGCCTTATTGCGCAGTTTTTCCAGTTCTGTTTTTGATTTGTCACTGGAGCTATTGAGCACTTCCTCCAGAGTATCCGCAAGGGATTGGAGTTCAGCACGTAAATCTTCAGAATTTTTTTTCTGGGGCATGACCGGTCTCCTTAAATATACGATGGATGAATTTCTACCATAGTCGCTTTTATAAGGAGTTGAAAGGGTGAATAGATGAAAAATTGTCACAATATATCGTGAATTAATCTTAAATATTGTTTAAGTCGGTGGGCGAAGCCACTGACATGGGCGGGATAATGTGAGTTGCGAATATCAATCCTGTGGTATTTCTCCCGCAATGCCACAGAAAATACACCACAGGAAAAACACCACAGAAAAAGGAAGGAGGACTAAAGGGTATTATTGGCGCGTTTCTTACGCCAAATAACCGTCAGGCTGCCAATTAAGCCGATGAGTAACAAGCCCAGTGGTAACAATACCAAAAAATTCATCAGATACTCTTCGTACTGACGGAACAGGGGGCTTTTACCGAGTATATAACCCAATGTAGTCAGAATAAGCACCCACAGGAACCCACTGAGCCAGTTGAAAATCTGAAACCGCCCATTATTCAATCCGGCAAGGCCGGCCAATGTTGGCAGCAAGGTTCTGACAAAAGCAAGGAAGCGGCCTACCAGCAAAGCGGATAAACCATGACGATGGAATAAATTATGGGCGCGCTGATGATAATGTGCGGGGAGGTGTGATAACCAGCCCTGAACTAATTTGGTGTTGCCAAGCCACCGTCCCTGAAGGTAGCCAACCCAGCAGCCGAGACCTGCACCAAAGGTGAGAATGACTAATGTCACCGGAAAACTCATGGCTTCTTTGGCGATTAAGACACCCACTAATATCAATAGGCTGTCGCCCGGTAAAAATGCCGCCGGTAATATTCCATTTTCCAGAAACAGAATAGTAAAGAGTAGGATATAGATTGCCCATACCAACGATGGGTTAGCAAGTGTTTCATAATCCTGGTGCCAAAGTGCATAAACAAGGTCTGTTACAATTTCCATCAAATGTTCCTAAAACGCGGGTTAAGAATAGCATCTTACTTTTATGGTGCATTTATGGTGATTTTCTATTGGATGCTTCGCCAATACAAAGTATTAAATATCACTTGTCATAAAATACCCTCGAAATCCCTTCAAGATGGCATAAAGATTGACTGGGACACTTTAACAAAATCAACAGTAGCGAGACAGAAAATTTTGTTGAGCAATTGAACATGAATCAAAGTATAAAATTAAATTCATCCAGATATATCGGTTGATGAATGATTTTTGAAGTGACCTAAAATGGCGTTAATAACCGGTTTATTCCACAGATGGACTGAATTTATGTTTTTTTCCCGTTAAACCTATTTCTGTCGTGCATCTGATGACGAAAAGTCATCTATCCGTCGTTTGGGAGGCCGGAAAACAATCAGCGGTCATGGCTAAAAATATAGCTCATTAATATTATGAATATTAAGGAAAATATTTACTTTCAACTTAGTGACTGTCACTTTCTGAAGTTATTCCAGGAGGAAAATTGATGCTCCGATCACACAAATGTAATCAAATTGTTATCAAAAGTTGCGTTCTCTGTATATTGCGATTAACTATTCTTTGTAGTTTTCTTAATTTTCCTATACTGGGAAAGCAAACATAACAACATCGGGCTCATCGGGCTAAAAAGACCAAAATGGATAGACTATGGAAAAACGACAAAAAGGCTTTGTGCAATATCTTGTACAAGGAAGCCTAGTAAAACAAATCTTGATTGGATTAATTCTGGGCGTATTACTTGCGTGGCTGGCCCCTTCTGCGGCCAAGTCAGTGGCGTTGTTGGGAACGCTCTTTGTCGGCGCACTTAAAGCGGTAGCGCCTGTTTTGGTATGGGTATTGGTCATGTCTTCGATCGCTAATCATAAGACAGGCCAAAAAACTAACATTCGTCCCATCTTGTTCCTGTATCTGATAGGCTCTTTCTTTGCGGCGGTTGTGGCTGTCATTGGCAGTATGCTGTTCCCGTCGACACTGACATTGGTGACCAATGATATCCAGATGTCACCACCAGAAAATATCATTGAAGTGCTGAAAGGGGTCTTGCTCAATGTCGTCGCTAACCCGATTAATGCGATCTTGGAAGGGAATTATGTCGGGATACTGGCGTGGTCAATTGGTTTGGGCGTTGCTTTACGCCATGCCAATGAATCGACTAAGTTGCTGATTCATGACCTGTCAGGCGCCGTGACCCAGATCGTGCGAGTGGTTATCCGTCTGGCACCTATCGGCATTTTTGGTCTGGTTTCTTCGACGATTGCCACAACGGGTTTTGAAGCCCTGCTCAACTATGCTCACCTGTTAACGGTACTGCTTGGCTGCATGATTATCGTTGCGCTGGTGGTCAACCCGCTGATTGTTTACTGGAAAATCCGGCGTAATCCTTATCCGCTGGTTTTTGCATGCTTGCGTGAAAGTGGCGTCACGGCGTTCTTTACCCGTAGCTCTGCGGCCAATATTCCCGTCAATATGGCCATGTGTCGCCGGATGAATTTGCATGAAGATACTTATTCCGTTTCCATTCCTTTGGGAGCAACCATCAATATGGCCGGGGCGGCAGTGACGATCACGGTATTGACACTGGCCGCCGTGAATACACTGGGCATGGTGGTGGATATTCCTACGGCCATATTATTGAGTGTTGTTTCAGTCATTGGAGCCTGTGGGTCATCGGGTGTTGCGGGGGGATCATTATTGTTGATCCCGCTGGCGTGTAGCATGTTTGGTATCTCCAATGAAGTTGCCATGCAGGTTGTTGCGGTGGGTTTCATCATTGGGGTATTGCAGGATTCTACTGAAACGGGGCTGAATTCTTCGACTGATGTGTTGTTTACCGCCGCCGCATGTCAGGCAGAAGATGACCGCATAGCGTCGGATCAATTGGCACAGCGTTAACGGTCAGTTGGAATAAGAACGGTGATAATGAGTTGAATATACGTTATCACCGTTTTTGATTTAAATTCTATTAGTAAACTCTCTATTATGATTAAATTCTGAATGCCAACCTAGTCCCTTGATCAATGGCCCTGCGCGCATCCAATTCAGCGGCGACATCAGCCCCCCCAATCACATGGACACTTTTTCCCATGGCCTGTAAGGGGGGGTAAAGTTCTTTCAATGGCTCTTGTCCGGCGCAAATAATCACGTTATCCACCTCAAGGCATTGTTGTTCATCACCACGACGAATATGCAGCCCTTGATCATCAATTTTCAGGTATTGCACGTTGTTTAGCATCGTGACCCCCCGCATTGACAGGCTGGCCCGATGTACCCAGCCCGTGGTTTTCCCCAAGCCATTGCCAACTTTGGCGTCCTTGCGTTGCAGAAGATAAATTTGTCGCGGGGAACGTTCTGCCTTTGCCCCTTCCGGGCGTAATCCGCCCCGATGCGTAATGGTCTGATCAATCCCCCACTCATGACTAAACGCATGGCTGCTCAGGCTGGTGCTTTGCCCGTTTTGACTCAGATACTCTGCGGTATCAAAACCAATGCCACCGGCACCGATAATGGCGACCTGTTTTCCGACGTGCCGTTTATGCTTCAACACATCCAGGTAAGTCAGCACTTTTGCGTGATCAATGCCGTCAATATTGGGGGTACGTGGTGTAATGCCTGTCGCGATGATGATTTCATCAAACGAGGCAAGCTGATCCGGGGTGGCGCTATGATTGAGACGAACATCGACGCCGTTCAAGGCCAATTGACGATCAAAATAACGCAAAGTTTCATGAAACTCTTCTTTACCGGGAATTTGTTTGGCGATATTAAATTGCCCGCCAATTTTGTTCTCACGTTCAAAGAGGGTGACATGATGCCCCCGGCTGGCGGCGGTGACAGCAAAGGATAAACCCGCAGGCCCGGCCCCGATGACAGCGATGGTTTTGGGCGCGTTTACGGGTTCGGCAAGGAATTCAGTTTCGTGACAGGCGCGGGGATTGACCAGGCAGGATGTCAGCTTGCCGACAAATACCCGATCCAGACAGGCTTGGTTACAGCCGATACACGTATTGATTTCATCCGCCCGGTTCTGCTCGGCTTTCAACACAAATTCGGCGTCAGCAAGGAAAGGACGCGCCATGGAAACCATATCGGCACAACCTTCACTGAGAATTTGTTCAGCCACTTGCGGGTCGTTGATACGGTTGGTGGTAATTAAAGGAATGCGGACTTTCCCCATCAGTTTTTGCGTCACCCAACTGAATCCGGCTCTGGGCACCATGGTTGCAATCGTGGGAATACGGGCTTCATGCCAGCCGATACCGGTATTGATAATGGAGGCGCCCACTTTTTCAATCTCTAAGGCCAGTTGCACTATCTCCTGCCAGTCAGAGCCGTCTTCCACTAAATCCAGCATGGAAAGGCGATAGATAATGATAAACTGTTCCCCCGTCATGGCGCGGACGGCTTTGACAATTTCCAGGGCAAAGCGCATACGGTTTTCGAAAGTCCCACCCCATTTATCTTGTCGATGATTCGTCCGGGTGACAAGAAACTGGTTGATGAGATAACCTTCTGAACCCATGATCTCTACGCCGTCATAACCCGCCTGTTTGGCAAGTTGGGCGCAGCGGGCGAAATCCCTGATGGTCTGCTGGATATCCTCTTCAGACATTTCTTGGGGGGGGAAGGGATTAATCGGTGCCTGAATAGCGGAGGGCGCGACCGCATTTTTTTGATAGCTGTAACGCCCGGTATGCAGGATTTGCAGGGCAATCTTTCCACCAGCCTGATGAACGGCATCGGTGATGAGCTTATGTTGGGGCAGGGAATCTTCACTATTCAGAACGCTTGCGCCGGCTGCCGTTACGCCCTGTGGATTGGGTGCGATACCGCCTGTCACAATTAATGCGACGCCACCCGCCGCCCGTTCTGCGTAGAATTGTGCCAACCGTTGGGCGCCGTCGGGATGTTCTTCAAGCCCGGTATGCATTGATCCCATCAATACACGATTTTTCAATGTGGTAAAGCCCAAATCCAGCGGTGTAAGCAGGTGAGGGTAATTGCTCATTGCATTCTCCATCAAATATTTGGTCACTTAAAAAATATTATTTTTTCCGTATGACTTAGATTTTTCACTTAGGTATGGCTAAGTGGTCGGATGAGATAGTGTTCAAATTTAGACAGTTCTGGCTTGATTGGAATATCTTTGTTAATTGATTGTGACAAATATCATGAAATATATTAGGTATAGAACATCAACAATATTTGAATAAGAATCTTTTAGGTATAGCCATGTCTCTATTTACGATTGTTGCGTATTTCTTAACTATGCATACTGACAATATATTCTTCAACGATGATTCTTCAACGATGGTGGAAAATAAACATGAAAAAAATAACTGACTGGGTCAAGCTGACAGGAAAAAGTGTGACATTAGTCCCTTTGTCACATGATAAATATGATGAATTTGTTCGCGCTATCGAAGATGGGCAATTACATAAACTTTGGTATACCAGTGTCCCTGACCCGATGAATGTACATGCGGAGATTGACCGTCGTTTAGCCTTGCATGCCAAGGGAAGTATGCTGCCTTTTACTGTCATTGATAATGTCACAGGGGGGGCCGTCGGGATGACAACCTATATGAATATTGATGCCAATATTCCCAGATTGGAAATCGGTTCGACATGGTATGCGCGTTCAGTGCAACGCACGGCGATTAATACGGAAGCAAAGTTTTTGCTGTTGCAATACGCATTTGAAGAATTGGAATGTGTCGCGGTGGAATTTCGTACTCATTTTCTGAATCATCAGAGTCGCAAGGCCATTGAGCGGTTGGGGGCAAAACTGGATGGTATTATGCGCAATCACATGCGGGCTAAGGATGGTTCGATACGGGACACCTGCGTCTATAGCATTCTTCTCAATGAGTGGCCCGCCATTAAGACTCATCTTGCATGGTTAATGGCGAAGCCGCGCTAAATGCCAGATCGGGTATTCCTTCCTCAGCAGCAATCAGGCAGTAAGGGATGCCTTGATACTGT
The DNA here is from genome assembly GCF_002127545.1 of Xenorhabdus beddingii. Taxonomy (GTDB): domain Bacteria; phylum Pseudomonadota; class Gammaproteobacteria; order Enterobacterales; family Enterobacteriaceae; genus Xenorhabdus; species Xenorhabdus beddingii. The sequence goes on along the minus strand of NZ_MUBK01000011.1, from coordinate 34,718 downwards.
TTTCCAATTCATCCAGTAACTGATAACGGCGGCGATACTCGGCGCGTTTTTTGCTGGGAATATCATCCAGAGATTTTCTTTCTATGATTGACGGTAAATGGAAGTCATTATTTTCCTTTCTGACACCACTTAAGGATTCCCAGAAAGCATTATAATCGGCTACCATCTTATCTTTCTTTTTATGCCAATAACGAATACTGCGGTAGATATGCGTTTCATTACTGACTGCCAAAATCTGTTCACAATCAACATGTTCAGCAAAGCGGCAGATAGCTTCAATTAATAGGCGTTTGGGAAATAACCCATAACACTCTTTCGTGGCATGGCGGATAATATCCAGCGAGTTATCCCCTTTGGCCGGACCCTGTAATACCCCAATAAATAATGTTTGTTTGCCATCCACCGTTAATAACGTAAATGCACATTTCGCCAGAATGACATTTTCTGCGGTGGTAATATATAAAGAAAGTTCCCCTTCTTTATTCAGATTATCCAATGAATCAATGTATATCATGAATGATTCATTTTTTCCCTGAATGGTTGCCAATAAATAAGCATGAGTATCAAATAGTTTACTGATGATGGCCGGTTCTAAGTGCTGGAACAGTAACTTATAATGTTCATTTAATGCGCAGACAATATGTTTACGTTTAAAATTAATGCTCAAATAGGGGCGATGTAATTTACAAGGTAAACTGGGTTGCTTTTTCAAAATATCCAGATAGCGTGGCGTCTTGGCAAGACTATCCAAGAGCTTCAGCGTAGAAACAGGTGTCAGGATACTGCGCAGTGCAAATTTAGTGCGATTACCGGAAGAGAGCCAGTGTTCCCCTGGAGTAACCCGTTTTCCGACAAGCGCGGCAAATAGCTTCACTCCTGAGGAAGCCGATTGTTGTAAATGATTCATTAATGCTTAGACTCAATAGAAATAAAAAATATTTATACCTGTTGTCTTTCCCGTTGCCGCTTGGTTGGCTGCATCTTGAAATCCATAGGGTATATACGACCCCTATTATATCATTGATTTATCAAATTTTACTCAGTCGTTTACAAAACATTCTATTACTTTAAGTTTATTTATTTTTACATGAATCACTTATTTCTCTTATTTCTATTTTAAAGTCTTGTTGTTATAAGCATTATTTCTGTAAAATCATCGTGTTTTAGAAAGTGTTTAGGTTATCTATTCTTTCAATTAATTGTTCTTTTTGTCATCCATCCATAAGAAATGGATAAGTTTTAATTTTTTGTAAAAAGGTTGTTGCTCATTATCGGGAAAACATCAGAATGATATTTAACATTTTGAAATTTTCAGTCGATCATTCAATTTTTATTGAGTGTTGAACCCAAGAATGTATCGTCAGGCCAGTTTCACTTGTACTAATCTCATAGGGACTAATCTCATATGTAATAGTGGAAACGCGTTTCCTTGTCCATCAAGCTCTGAACGGGCAAAAACCTGAAACCCCATATGCTGATAAAAGCCGACACCTTGTGTATTTTGTTCGTTTACATCCAACTCATTGATATTTAATTTATCAATGGCAAACTTCAACAACATCTTGCCAACCCCAGTGCCCCGCGCTTGTGGAGTAACAAACAGCATTTCCACGCGGTGTTGATCGGTACTGATAAATCCGACGATATTATGTTGCTTATCTACCGCCTTATAGACAGTGAGGTTGGGCAGGTAATCATTCAGGATTTGCGGGCGCAAAGTCTCAATCATGGTCTTAGGAAGGAAATCATGAGTAGCCAGTACTGAGGCTTCCCAAACCTGGATCAGTGTCGGAAAATCAGCTTCGGTGGCTTGTTGTATCTGCATTGCATACCTCTGGATTTTGCTATCGTATTCGGTTTCTGGTTGAATATTTTTGCAGCTATCTTTGCACTAGCTTGCGAATACACGGTCTTTGCGATACAAACTCGCCAGTAGCATATAAATCGCCGTAGCCAATAAGACAATGAAGAAGAAACTCATCAATCCCTTGTGTTGCATATTGAGAGCATGTTGGGCATAAAAAGCGTGTTGAAGCATAAAATGCCCGGCTCCCAGAGGGCCAATCGCGGAACCAACACTGTAACTTAACAACATGACTTGGCTTGCGGCGACAATATAGGATGAATCCAGCTTGTCACAGGCGAGGGTAATCGCAATGGGATACAGGGCAAAAGACGACATTCCCAAAAGCGCCAGTGCCACTATTGTCACACTATAATGTTCGAAGAGATAGGTCATTCCCACGGCGAAAACGCCCAGCAGTGAAACCATGGCAAGTAAAAAGGTTTTGCTCATCATGACAGACAGCTTACTGATAATCGGCTGTATCACCATGCCACCCAAAATAATTGCGGCCATCAATACACCGACCTGATCGGCACTGAAGTGACTTTGACTTAATGATAAAGGCATCAACCCGTAGATAGTGCCCATGACAATGCCTGATGTCATGCAGCCAACGATGGCTGGCTTGCTGAATTGGGTAATTTTTCTCAGCGACAGGCTCTGATGATGAAGCGAAGGTGGCTGCCCGTGGCGCACAAGTAATGGGGGCAAAATCGCTAACAGCAGCAGGGCGGAAATCACCATAAAGGGGATCATCCCCTGAGTGCCGATAGTCCCAATCAACAATTGACCCAGCGTTGTTCCACCGTAGAGTGATGTCATATAGAAACTCAGACGTTTTGCCCGTTCTTTGGGGCTATCGCCAATCAACAGCCAGGATTCGACCACAACAAAAATCCCGGCAACCGCGATGCCTGCTATGCAACGGATAAGCAGCCAGATTTCTTTATTGGGAAAAACAGGCAATGCAATGACGGTTGCAGCCAAAAGCAACAAAAAAACAATAAATGAAAGACGGTGACCTATTTTCGCAATAACGGGTGCAATCATCATTGAACCCAATAATAGACCGGCATAATAAGCACTGGCTAACCAACTGGCATAAATCGTGTCAATGTTGAAACTTGCCATCGACAAAGGAATTAAACTCATTAAATAACCAGAAGCAATGGCAAAAACAGCCAACCCCGTGACGGGGACCAATGCACTGTCATTGTTGCGCAGCAGTTTCACTACTGTCGTCTCCACATAAAAAAATCAGCCACAAATGCGCTGCTTCTCATCAAGATTTTGCCGAATGGCAGCCACGATATATGCCAGGGATTGGGATATATCTTGGTGACTTAAGCAGTAGGTAATTGACTCAATGACCTTGAGTGGTGCGGACTATAGCTGTTTCTCACATAGAGATACAATGAGAAAAACTGATACTCATGAGTGAAAAGATTTATGAAGGCGGGGGCATTATTTTTTTAATCATGACTGGGAAAACTGGCCTGACTGCAACAACATCTGGCTCCCTTGTTACCTGATAATAACGCGTGGATTTGGTGGGATGTTTTGATGTATCAGTGATACGACATCTCTGTATCAGGCAAAACACATAAATTTGCGGGTAACATGCGCCAAAAGTAAAAACCTCTGAAAATAAATCCTGTAGGAATGATAACGATGCGCGTATTAAAGATTCTTTGCCCTGAATGTGGTGTTAAGGCGGTGATTAGTAAAACTAACCGGAAACACCCTGAAATTGCCGATCTTTATTGTTCGTGCTCTGATATTGAATGTGGTTACCGATTTGTGATGAATCTGACCTTTTCCCATACGTTAAGTCCTAGTGCTAAAACTGGCGACAAATTGTTACAGACGATGGTGAACAATCTTAATCCGCAACAGCGTCTGGCGGCATTAGCGTTGTTGAAAGCGGGTGCAGGTGCTTAATGTTTTGTTTGTGGTTTTTCATAATGATAAGGTAAGTGATCATTTTTCATTATATGAAAAGTTAAAGTGGTCAATCTGAAATATTTTTTCGACAAAATAGTCAAAACGGATTGACCATTCCTCAAAATAATATTTTCTGTAATATCCCTCCATTTCTTTAGCAAAAAAACATCATAAATTCTCACCCCATGTATTCCGCCAACCTTTTTGGTCTGCAATGACTTCATCTGAAAGAAATCCGGAACGAATGAAATTAATATCATTTCGGCCTGATTCGGTTATTACCCTATAACCGAATTCATCAGAACTAAACCATTCGCAGCATGGGATTGAATTCGTAATAATGCATCTGCGTTGAACGGAAGGGACTCATGTTTTAGCTTAGTCTTAATCAAGCGTGAAAATATTTCGGCAAGGGATTGCCAGCCATTGATGAATGAAAGCGGATTTTTACCCGTAATAATGAAAGGATTGAAACTGACAGCGGTATGCATGATATGAGTAAATTACAGCAATTAACGGCATTTTTACGGGAAAATCTGCCAGAGTTCATTTGTGAAACGGACTTTAGCAGTGAAGTGGAGGAAATTCGCTTTATTCAGGCTCAACGGGATTTGGGGTTGGGGCAATACCAGATGTTTATCCAAAAATACAAAGCGGTGATTAAGTGGGCGAGTTTTCCATCCAAAGAGCATGATCCCCGATATATTCCACTGCTAATCGATGCGTGGCTGACAGGGCAAGACGATGAATTTGGGAATGTTGCTCAGGAACAGGAGCGCCCAATGATGACTGTCAAAACGAATGAAGAAACCACAGCCATTGTGGTGTCATTATCACTGTCAGAGCCTGTGATCATGCGTGAGGATAAAAACGGCATCGTCCCCTTTGATGGTAAGCGCTGGCTGCTGGCATCCCCTGAAATCTGGTTTGCTGAAAATGGAATCGTGCATTACAGGGATGAATCAGGTGAACCGCCCCAATAATAATATTCAATGGGCAGTTAAAGCAGAATGGCTTAAGGAATAACAAAACGTATCTTGTCACCTTAAGTGACTGAAAACATAAATAAAGGAATAAATTATGTGGCCACATGTTCAGGTTAACCAAGTTAACCAACTACAGGGCGAAACAAAGGAAATTGAGCGCGTATTGCTCTTTGTTGGTACGGGAAAAACCAACGCAGGCAAAACAGTCTCTGTCAATACTCAGACGGATTTTGATTCCGTATTGGGAACGGCGGATACCGCTCTGAAACGTAACGTACTGGCAGCGATGGCGAATGCCGGGCAAAACTGGTCTGGTTATATCCATGTCTTACCTGAATCGGCAGATGAATTGGCCTTTGTTGAAGCGGTGACCGCAGCGCAGCATATTGCCAGTGTGGAAGGCTATGTGCTGACAGCATGTGCAACGAAATCCGTTATCAAGGCAGCACAAACCTTGCGGGCAAATACCATTGCCAAATTTGGTCGTTGGCAGTGGGCGATTCTGGCTGTTGATGGAACACAGTCGAAAGAAACGTGGGCGGATTATGTTTCCCGTCTGGCGGAACTGCAAAAGGGTGAGGCGGTTGCTTCGGTGCAATTGGTGCCATCCCTGTGGGGTAATGAAGCCGGAGTATTGGCTGGCCGTTTGTGTAATCGTGCCGTCACCGTGGCAGACAGTCCGGCGCGTGTCCAGACAGGGCCATTAATGGCGTTGGGCACAACGGATTTTCCACTTGATGGTGAAGGCAAGCCAATGGATTTGGCTACCCTACAAGCGTTGGAAAAGCTACGTTTCAGTGTCCCTATGTGGTATCCCGATTATGACGGTATGTATTGGTCAGACGGTCGCACATTGGATGTGGAAGGCGGGGATTACCAGAGCATCGAAAACCTGCGTGTCGTGGATAAAGTAGCACGTCGTGTGCGTTTGCAGGCCATCGCTAAGATTGCTGACCGCAGCTTGAACAGTACACCGGGCAGTATTGCAACACATCAAGCCTATTTCGCCCGCACTCTGCGTGAGATGTCCCGATCGTCCGAAATTAACGGTGTGACATTTCCGGGTGAAGTGAAATCGCCTCAAGAGGGTGACATAGTTATCACATGGCGCAATAAAAACACGGTAGAGATTTATATCACCATTCGCACCTATGAATGCCCGAAAGGGATCACGGCGAGTTTGCTGCTGGATTTGGGAGGGAACTAAATGAGCCAGCGTATTTCCGGCCAATCGGTCGATTTTAATATGGATGGGGATCTGGTTCATGCGGAAAAGGTCAATCTGTCCATTACTGACAACACTGCCGTAGCTCAAACTCAGGGCGTACCGGATGGCTATATCTCCGGTGATGTGGCGGCAGAGGGTGAAATTGAACTCAGTACCAAATACTTGGATATCGTCACCGCCAAAGCGCGTTCGGCGGGTTCATGGCGGGGCATTCAGCCGGTTGATTTGATGTGGTATGCCAAAGCCGGCCACGAAGAGATGAAAGTTGAGGCTTATGGCTGCAAACTGATCCTCAGCGATATCCTGGATGTTGATCCGAAAGGCGGCAGTGTGATGACACATAAAGTTAAATTTGTCGTCACTTCACCTGATTTCGTTCGTATCAATGGTATTCCCTATTTGGAAGCAGAATTAACCCGTAATCTGATTGGCTAAAGATTATGGGCAGGGAAGAACATGAGAAGCTGTTTGTTACATGAATCTTATTACATGAATTTTATTACATGAATGTACTGGGGCAACTCGTGGCATCAAGGATGATGTTTACCGAAAATAATCGAATAAAATGTACTAAATGAAAGAAAGGAATTAAATCATGAGCAAAGAAAACAAAGTTGTTACTTTAATTGTTGGTAAAGATGAAATTAAGTTTGAGCCGAATATTGTTGCTTATAATAATATGATTAACGATATGACAATGGACAATAAAATTGTGCCAATTGTGACTTATTTACGTCGTATTGTTCAGCCTGCGTCTAAATCTGCCCTGGATGAATTATTGCAGATCCCGGGTGCCGCGATGCAATTGGTTGAAAAAATCAATTCCGAATATGCACCAAAACTGGAAATTGAAATAAAAAACTAAATGCACGGGTTAAGGCTATTGATAATAGCTTATTTGAACAAGCCTTAACTTTGCGTCGTCATTATTTGCCAAATGAAAATGATGAAACGGAAAATTTAGCCCGTGCAATTTGGTTGGATAATCGATATTGGGAATATACGCGCATTGCAACTGCAAATGGAATTGCATTGGCATTAAAGGGTGAGCCATGAGTCCTGTAGATTTTATACACAATCTAATCCGTGATATTACACGACCTATTACCAGTGTAAAAACGGAACTTATTGACCTTGCTGCACAGTCACAAACGGCATTTGGCAAAATTTCAGCGGGTGGACAAACAATAGCAGATTCGTTCTGGTCAACTCATAGTTTCCTTGAACCTGCCATTCAAATGGATGACGCCCTGAAATCAGCCTCATTACAGGGAATTGATAGTGGGGTCATGGCAAAAATAGCCAAAGACTCAATGACCTTCAGCTCACAGTATGGCAAGTCTGCCATCGAGTTTGTGCAATCAGCGGCGGAAATTAACAAAGCAGTACAAGGACTGGAGCAAACAGAATTGCCTCAGATGACCAAAATTGCCAACATCACCGCCGTTGCCCTGAAAGCCAGTACGACGGATGCGGCGGACTATATGGGGAAAATGTTTGATCTGTTTTCCGACCATGCTGATGCGGTAGGGAATATCCAGTTTGCTGAAGAGTTATCAGGTAAGGCTGTTTTTATGGCGCAAACTTTCGGCACCAGTATGCCGGAAATTACCCAACTGCTGGAAAGCTCCCGCGCTGCTGGCGCAAAATTTGGCGTGGGTATTGATGAACAACTGGCCGTCTTGGGGGAATTACAGCGTTCATTGGGTTCAGAATCCAGCCGTGCTTATGCGAATTTTTTATCGGTCGCGGATAGTGGAGCGAAAAGCCTGGGATTGAGTTTCGTTAATGCATCCGGCCAGATGCTTTCCATGCCGGAAATGCTGGGGCAATTACAGGCCAAATATGGCAAAAGTATTGACGGTAATCTTAAGGCACAAGCAGAGATTGAAGCCGCATTTGGTGACTCTGCGGTCGTGGTGAAAACGCTTTTCAACAATGTTGATGCATTGAGTAAGAACATCACCGAGCTGGGTGCCAATGACGGGATGGATCGTACCCATAAAATGGCGGCACAGATGGCTGACCCGTGGGAACGGCTACAGGCAATTTGGCAGAACTTGCATATGCTGGTGGGGTCAGCATTGTTGCCTGCTATCAACCCCTTGGTCAATCAGCTCGCTGATAGCGCTCAAATATTGGTGCATTGGATGAAGTTATTTCCCAATATTGCACGCTGGGTGGGCTATATCGCGCTTGGGATTATGAACTTTTCTGTTGTGAACTCAGTAGCCAATATTGTGATGGGAGTATCCAAATTTATCATGATTGGTCTGAGAGTGGTTTGGATAAGTTTTACCTTAATCATGAAATTGGGAACTGCGGCACTATGGCTTTATAGGGCGGCTATCATTGCATTTAATGCCACGCTGAGAATATTACGCGGTACATTGCTGGCTATCCGTATGGTAGCGATTTTAGCGGGCATTTCATTCAGTTTTATGAGCTGGCCGATACTGCTGATTATTGCCGCGATTGCGTTACTCGCTATTGGCATTTATCTGCTAATCAAGCATTGGGATGTGATCAAAGCCGCCATTATGGATACCACCGCCTTTAAGGTAGTGGCGGCGTATGTGACATGGGTCGGCGGGATATTCAGTGCAGTTTGGGATTGGATCGCCGAAGGCTGGAATAATCTGTGTCACTGGTTCAGCAGCTTTTCATTGGCCGATACGTTTTCAGGCATGGTGGACAGTGTCGGTGATCTCTTCAGTGGCTTATGGGACTGGCTGATGGCGTCGTTCAACGGCATCTATAACGGGATCGTCAAGACATTAAATCTTATTCCGGGTGTCAATATTGAAACCCAAGCCATTGAAAAAACAGTCACTGAACCGACAGGACAGGTGGCCGTACCCAATGTGGGCATGGGGGAAAATACTCAGAAATTAATGGCTCAACCTAATAGCATTTTGCACGGACAGTCTCAGGCTATCCTCCAGCCTGTACAAGCCATTAAACCGCAAGAAAATACGAGTGTATTAACGGGCGGGAATAAACTGGGTATTAATAAAAATGGTCTGATTAATGAAGTCGCGGGTAATTCACAGACCATTAATGATAATAGCCGACGTATTGAAAGCGTAACGCTGAATATTTCCAATGCCATAACACCGGATCAATTAACGGAATGGGAGCACGTGGCTTATGGATGAGCCTAAATATATTGATTTGTTAATAAGTGAGCGTGATTTCACGCTTAATTCAGGGAATGAACCCCTTTTCTGTAATAACCGAATCTCCATTGGACAAGATTGTGTTCATGCCATTATTGAAAGTGGATTGGCAACGAGTTTAGTTGCCGAGCGCAGCCCGACATTACGGGCAGATATTCACACACAAATAGTGATTTTGGTTGAAAACGACGAGCGGATTATTCCGGGCACGGTCAGCATTAACGAAGAATCGCCGACCAAATTATGGATCACGGCTGAAACTTACGATTTTGGCCGTATCAATGTGAGCGTAGGCAATGGACACTAAACCGACAATTGATTACGAGAAAGTGCTGCGTGACAGCGGGATGCCGACCACGGAAACCGACATCAGCGCGGCGTTCGCCAAGGTTGTGGATGATGCCGGGCTGGTGACCAACACCTCGCGCATGTCTCCGTTCTGGCGGCTGATCAATACGATTGTGACGCGCCCGGTATGGTGGCTCAAGGAGGCATTAATCCATGTCACCCTGAAAAACATGTATCTGGCGACCGCATCGGGCGCGTGGCTGGATATGTTCGCATGGGGCGTCAACCTGAAACGCAAGCCTGCCTCCGCTGCACAAGGGGTTATTCGTTTTTACAAAGCGGCGGGGGCATCGGCGGTCACGGTGCCCGCCGGAACGGTGATCCAGACCGAGCGCATCAATGGCGAAATCTACCGGGTCAGCACCACGGAAAGCGTCGTGCTGGCCGATGGGGTTGCCAGTGCCTTGCTGCCTGTGGCCGCAGAAAGTGCAGGCGGGGCATTCAACCTTGCGCCCGGCTATTTTCGACTCCTGCCCGTGGCGGTGTCCGGTATTGAGCGGGTGCAGAATGAAGAGGGTTGGTTACTGACGCCCGGCGCAGATGCAGAGTCAGACGATGATCTGCGTGACCGTTGCCGCAACCAGTACAACTTAGTCGGTAATTATCATACCGATGCCGTGTATCGGGGCATGATTGCCGCCGTGGCAGGCTTAAGCATTGACCGCATCTTCTTCCTGCATGATGCGCCCCGTGGGGCTGGCACCGCCAACGCCTATCTGTTATTGGATTCCGGCGTGACCAGCCAGCCTTTTATTGAGGCGGTGAACAATTACATCACCAATCAGGGGCATCATGGGCATGGCGATGATATGCAGTGCCTGCCGATGCCGGACACGCATCACGCGCTGACCGTGACGCTGTTTGTGGTCAATCTGGCGAACTACAGTCAGGAACAGATAGCGGCACTGAAAACAGACGTCAGTAACCTGATCCGCAGCGCCTTTCGGGAAAATGCCGATTATCCGGTGAAGAAAACGTGGCCGTACTCGCGTTTTTCTTTCTCCAACTTGGGGCGGGAGATCCATCGTGAGTTCGGCGAAATTGAATCACTGAGCTTTTCATTGGCGGACATTCTCAGTGAGCTGAGTGTGCCCCGGCTGCAATCGCTGACGGTGGAGGTGAAGAATGTCTGAGTTCCGGGAACGCCTCACCCGGCTGGCGCTGCCGTCATGGATGAACAAGGGGGAACCCGCCAAACTGTTGGGTGCGGCGCGGGCATTCTGGTCAGGTGTCTATGACTGGCTGACATGGCCGCTGGCGCAACTGGATGCGGAAACCTGTTCCGAAGCGTTGTTGTCGGTGCTGGCGTACCAGCGGGATATCCAGCGCTTTAACGGTGAACCGCTGCCACTGTTCCGCAAGCGGGTGAAGTACGCCTTTATCAACGCCAGAGACGCGGGCAGCGTGGCCGGGTTTATTGCCATTTTTGATCGCTTGGGGATCGGCTATGTGGAAATTAACGAGCGCCAGCCAGACATTGACTGGGATGTGATTATCCTGCGCCTGAGTGACAGCCAGATAGCGGCCAACCCTGATTTGCTGATGAACATCATCCGTCAGTATGGCCGCACCTGTCGCCGCTACCGTTTTGAAGTGATCGCCAAAAATCAGTTGCTGATGTGGGTTGGCAGCGTGGGCGCAGAGTATTGCACTTATGCCGCTGCCATTCCGACCCAGCCATTATTATTAAAAGTGGGGCATATCGCAGGCGTTGCCGTCTGTGACAGTGCCCGCCTCAAGGAAAGTAGCGCACCGAACGTGACCTACGGTGCTTCATTATAAGGAAATAAAAAAATGTCCTCCGTCATAACCCTGGACTTTGAAAAATGGAAAGCACAGCAAACCGCTGCGGGCCATCCCGTCGTGCTGGATGAATTTGTGTTTGCCTATGTGCCGAACCTTGATCCCTCTCAGGCCATTAGCCGCGATGAGAAACTGCCTGCGGCCAATCACATTGTGCACCGTCAGGCCGTGAACAAGACTGGCCTTGCCAGTGAGAACGCCGTAGCCTACAGCGTCACGCTGGGAACCGAAGTCGGCCACTTTGATTTTAACTGGATTGGGCTGATTAATAAGGCCTCTGGTGTGATTGGCATGATCACCCATGCGCCAACCCAGAAGAAAATCAAGACCGCCAACGGCTTGCAGGGCAATGTCCTGACCCGCTCTTTTTTGCTGGAGTTTGAGGGTGCCGCCAAAGAGACGGCGATCACGACCACGGCGGAAACATGGCAGATTGATTTTACTGCGCGTTTAACCGGCATGGATGAAATGCAACGCCTGATTAATACCGACAGTTACGGCGAGGCGGCGTTTTTCGGTGACAGCTTTGCGGTGATCCGTAACGGTGACCAATACACGGTAAAAAAAGGGCTGGCCTATGTGGGCGGGCTGCGCGGGGTGCTGGAGTTTGACCAGACACTTAACAGCTTACGTAATACCCGCGTGTATGCCGATTTTAGTTATCAGGGCAATCTGGTGAGCCAGTGGAAAACTAGGGTGAAGATTACCGCATCAAATAACCTTAAAAATTATGTGGATGCGGCGGGTTACCCGCATTATGTCTTTTCGATTGCTAGCATTGATGATAACGGTGATGTTATTGATTTGCGTAAGCAAGGAACGTTAAGTGATCGTGATATTGCTGTACTGCAAAAAGAACTCGGCAGAATTAAACAGGATTATGCAACACAACAAGCACTCAGTGCAGGATTAAACGGGAAACAGACGAAAGGTGATTATGCAACTAATTCAGCACTGACTGTCGTCAGGGAAAATGCGAATAAACGTTTGCCGAATACAGGGGGAGTATTAACTAATAATGGCAGAATATTAGAACTCAAAAATACAACTCAAAGTTCATTGTATATTCAGGGAAGCAGTCATGATGACCTTGCAAAATGGCGTATCGGTAACACTGGGGCAAATAGTGATTTTGCATTGCACAATGTTCTTGACAGTACGTACGTTGTGATTGCGAATAAAACAATAACAGTTAATGGCGTTGACATTATTAATGAAGATGACTTATTACCGATCAAAAACAGCATTGATAACATAGAGCAATCTGTCCGCAATGTACAAAATATCGCAGTTACAGCAAAACAACAGGCAGACAATGCAAACAGCAACGCCAATAACCGACTATCCCATACCGGAGGAACACTCACGAATAATGGCAATGTGCTGGAATTAAAAAATACGAAAAATAGTTCCCTGTACATTCAAGGCTCTGACCATAGTGGTAAAGCCCGCTGGCGTATGGGAAGTCCCGGTGTTAGTGATGTGATTACATTGGATAACGTTGCGGGTAATACCTACCTGTACATTGGCAATGAGGGGGATGTCAAGATTAATAACAACCCTGTTATTACTGGTGTCAGGCTGGGTGAGATGATTCATACGATTGCACTGGCAGGTCAGGTCACCCTGCTGTCTGATGGACATGTTTGTGTTGGTATTTCCAAATCCGGTTCGGGTTTTGTTTCACACATCGTCAATCGTCCAGTGCAATATTTAATTGCAGGACAATGGAAAACCGCCGAGGTATTCAATGGTCAGATTTGACTCATTTTCTACATATAAGCCTCATAATGCTATTGAGGGTGTTGCATATTTGGTTAGTTCAGATAAACAGGATTGGTATGAATGCCAAAAATTGTTTGCCTCGGATACACTAAAAATTTGTTTTGACGAAAACTGGGTAATCCGGGCATTTAGCTATGATGTAAGTGCATTGTTCCCGATTGGGTTATCTATTGCAGAAATAGAAAGAGAAGAGGTTCCTGACGGTTTTGGATGGGAGCAAGATTGGATTTATCTCAACGGGAAAATTTCTCTCAAGATACCCTCATCAGAGGAATTACGGCAGCAGGCTGAATCTCGAAAACGACAATTACTGCGCGCAGCTAACGAAAAAATTGATATCTGTCAGGACGCAGTTAATTTAGAATTAGCAACGGAAGCTGAAAGGTCGGTATTAACTCAATGGCGGCACTACAGAGTGCTACTCAACCGGGTGGATTGCTCAGATGCGCCTGATGTTGATTGGCCGGAGCAACCCGAATAATGCACTGGCAACGCAAAACCTTGCAACTGTCCCCGAACCTATCGGGGATCTCTGCCGCCATCGTCCCCGTACACCCGTTTATTTACGGTATCGGGCAGCAAACTGACAGCGGCAGTTATCTAAGCCCGACCAACGCCATTCATTACCTGTCCAATAAACTGATGGGTGCCGGGAACCTGAACACCATGGTTCTGATGATCTGCGCCAAGACCCATGATGAATTTATGCAGAACCTGACGCAATTTTCATCGGTGTTGCCGCTGCCGGTGTTTGCGCAGGTTACCCGCATGGCAAAGACCGCCGAACGTCTGGCGATCACCAAAATGCAATTGCCAGCCCAGCAGGGCGGTGGTTTACCGCTGCCTCAGCCCTTATCAACGGCAACCAGTCGTTTGGCTGTGAATGCGCAACGGATAGAACAGGCCAAGGCACAGGCCAGCGCGGGCGGCAGTCTGGCCGGATTAAAATCCCAGTTAAGCGGGTTTACCACCGTCAGACAGAACGCCTTGCAGCAGGTCACGGATGCCCTGACTGGCACAATGGGGAAATCGGCCAGCGTCTGGACATTTACCGGAACAGGCCACGGTGCCCATTTGGCCGAACAGATGCGCAAAGGCATTCCGGAGCCGGACGCGGTTTATACCTTGGCTACGCTGTTTGTCGGGGAGGACATCAGCCCACTAGAAAGGATGCTACACCATGAGCCAGATTATCACCCTCGCCCTTGATGGCGAGGCCATCCCGTTAAAAAGCCTGACCGTCACGCCCTCCATGATGTTTCAGGACAGCGACCAAAGCGGCCAGTCATCCAGCACGGCGGTCGCTGAACAGGGCATCAAGCCGAAAGAATTGCGCATTACGGGCATTATTCCCTTTACCGAACAGAAAACCCTGTCACGCCTGTTTGCACTGGCGGAAGCCAAAGAGAACGGCAACCTGAAACGCTACCGGATCGCCAACCTGACCGCACAGGCCATTAACTTTCGTATCGGCACTTTTACGGGCACGATTGACGCCAGCAAACTGGACGGCAAGCAGGCATGGCAGGTTACTTTTACCCTGCGGGAACATTTATCGGTGTCTGAAAAACGCGATGCCCGCGCTGCCGGCACTATTTCGGCCAAGAAACAAACCGGAAAGGGAGGTGCCGCCGCTAAGGAAGAGCCGGAAAAATTAAGCTGGTTTGAACGCAAGGTCTTAAAGCCGATTAATGATCATATAGGGGCGGCCAATGAAACCCCTTAACCGGCTTTACCTGTCCAATGATGAGATCCCTTTGGTTGACGCCAATCTTATGCTGGAACTGTCATCGTGCGGCCGGGGCTTTATCACGGCAGAAACTACCACCGATTACACCGGAAAACTGGTGCGCCTCGATGTGGGGTATACCGATTTGCTGCTGCGCTGGTTTACGGGCTATGTGGAACGTTCACAGCCTGCCCAGAACGGTTATCAGCGCCTGTTTGTGCGTGAGCTGGTTGGCGTGTTTGATCGCCCGTGGCCGTGCTCCTTTCAGCATCCTACCCTGCGCCAGATGGTTGACTGGTTGCAGGCGCAGAGCGGGCTGACCTTCACCTTGCCGGATGCGCCTTACACAGATACGCCTGTCCCGCACTATACCCACAACGGCACGGGCTATCAGTTGCTGGCGAATCTGGGGCAGGTCTTTGCGATTGAAGACTATCTCTGGCATCAGTTGCCGGATGGTTCGGTGTATGTCGGTAGTTGGGCGCATTCATTGTTTGCCGGAAAACCCGTCGAGATCCCCAATGAATTCAGTCAGAGCCAATCGGCGGGCAATGCGATGACGCTTCCCCTCATCCAGTCATTGCGCCCCGGCTTTGTGGTGAATCAGCAACGGCTGAACAAGGTCAACCTGACCAATGAAAACATGACCATCACATGGATGCCGAAAGACCAACCGGCGAGCAAAACGCCCATTCAGCGCCAGATGGAGGCGGCTTACCCCGAATTATCGGCGGGGCTGCATCTGCCCCAATTTGGCCGCATTGAGGCACACACCGAAAGCACGGTCAGTGGCGATATTTCCGATCCATTCCGGCCGCGCTATGCCGTTGATGTGCAATTACTGGATGCGGATGGAAAAGACGCCGCTGCACCGGTTTATCGCGCCGTTCCGCTGCCCTTGCCGATGGCGGGCGGTGAATCGGGCATGTTCCAATATCCGCCCATCGGGACGGTGGTTGAAATTGCTTTCGAAGGCGGGCGACCCGACAAGCCCTTTATCCGCCAGACCCTGAGTCAGGGCAACACCCTGCCCGATATCAAGCCCGGCGAGCAGTTGCAGCAGCAGCGGGCGGAAGTCTCGCAGCGCGTCACGCAGGCGGGCAGTTGGATCAGACAGACTGACCAGACCATCAACGAGTCTTCCATGCATCGCGTCGTTAAGGCTGATACGGAAACGCGCACCGTGGTCGCACGGGACACCACGGTACAGGCCACAGATAAAGCCACCGTTTTGGGAACGTCTACCTTACTGGCGGGCGCTGTCCGGCACATCGCCGATGGGGATTATTGCATCGCGACCTCATCAAACTTCGTCGCCAGTGTGGGGAAAGAGGCCCATATTGACGTCGGGCAAACGCTGGTAGAAAAAATCGGCCTGCTTAAGCAGAGCATTGCCGGCGCCAAGCAAGAGATAGTCGCGCCCGTGGTTTGGGTGGGCAGCCAGCAAATCAACGTCATGACCCTGATGTTAGACACACTGGATGTGGTGAAAGAACTGGCTGAACTGACCGCCGCCCATACCCATCACAACACCGGCACCCCGGAGAACGCCAGCGCCATCAGAAACACGGCCTATAAATCCGATGGGCTGAAACAGAAATATTCGCCGGTGATTGGGTGAAAGAATGATATTCTTTTGTTATTAGATTCTAAGAATATTTTCTATTTGTTTTTACCTATTTATGATTTTAATTTATTGAGTCATATCTAAATAAATCTATAATCAATGGCTGTTAGTTTGGATTAGTGTTCTGGTCAGTGTATTTCTTACGCAAGTTTTTAAGTCCTGACTGAAATACAGGTGGTGCTGATTCAGATAGATAGCGGAAACGTAATTAAGGCCATTCGGATTAACCCTCCGATGGCCTTTAATATTTATTCACTATTTCAGGTTGCTGATAAAATGCTGGTATTTACCCAGCACGCTGTCTGTGACTTTACTTTCTCTAGATTAAGCCCAACGCCGGATCACAAGCGAAGTATTGATGCCCCCGAAAGCAAAGTTATTACTTTGGATAAACTCAGTCTGGATTTCACGCGGCTGGTGCATAATATAATCCAACTCACCACAGGCGGGATCAACCTCTTTCAGATTGATAGTTGGGGCAAACCAGCCCTCATTCATCATTTCCAGACTTAGCCAGGCTTCAAGGGCACCACAGGCCCCCAACGTATGACCGAAATAGCTTTTCAACGAAGAAATAGGGGTTTGGTTACCAAAAATATTGGCCGTGGCTTGGCTTTCAGCCACATCTCCCCGCTCAGTTGCCGTACCGTGAGCGCTGATGTAACCGATATCTGTTGGCTGTAAGCCGGCTGATTTCAACGCCATTTCAATACATATCTGCATGGTTTCGGATTTTGGCTGAGTGATATGAGAAGCATCACAGTTAGTCGCAAATCCGATGATTTCACCATAAATTTTGGCACCCCGTGCTTTGGCGTGTTCCAATTCTTCAAGGATCAGGGTGCCAGCACCTTCACCAATCACCAGACCATCGCGGTTAACATCAAATGGGGAAGGCGTGGTTTTTGGTGCTTCATTCTTTTGACTGGTGGCGAACAGTGTATCAAATACCGCCGCTTCGGATGGGCACAGTTCTTCGGCACCACCTGCAACCATCACAGTTTGATAGCCATGACGGATTGCTTCCCACGCATAACCCAACGCCTGACTACCGGATGTACAGGCACTTGAGGTTGGGATCACTCTGCCACGTAGACCAAAGAACAGCCCAGTGTTAACGGCAGTGGTATGTGGCATCATTTGTACGTAAGTGGTACCGGTGATGTTATTGGTATGCTTTTCCGTCAGCATGGTTGCAAAGTCACTGACTGGCTTGGTACTGCCCGTCGAGGAGCCGTAGGCAATGCCTGTTTTTCCATTGGTCAGTATCGGGTCGTCACTCAAGCCCGCCATCTCTAAGGCCAGCTCTGTGGCGCGCGTTGACATCAGGGAAACACGTCCCATGGAACGGATGCGTTTACGGGTATAATGTTCGGGTAAAATGAAATCGGTAATCGGCGCCCCAAGATGGGTGTTGAGTCCATCATATTCTGCCCATGCCGGCATTTTTCGGACGGTGTTGATCCCCGCTTTCAATCCGCTGGAAACAGATTGCCAGTCATGCCCCAAGGCGGTAACGCCACCCATTCCCGTAATAACGACTCTGCGGGACATTTCCTTATGGCTCATAGCATTCCTCCGTTGATTGATATCACTTGACGGGTCACATAGCCCGCAATATCAGACATCAGGTAGCTGGCAAGGCCGGCAACTTCATCTGCTTGTCCCATGCGTTTCATCGGGATCATATTCATGGCTTCTTTCAAGGCCACTTCTTCCATTTGGATCATATCCGTACCAATCAGCCCCGGCGCAATACAGTTCACGGTGATTTTTCTTTTCGCCAATTCGATTGCCAGCGCTTTTGTTGCCCCGATAATGCCCGCTTTGGCGGCGCTGTAATTGACTTGTCCACGGTTGCCCATCAAACCCGACACGGATGATAACGTGATGATTCGTCCTCCCTGACGCAAACCGATCATCGGCATCACACAGGGATGGATAACGTTGTAGAAGCCATCCAGATTGGTATGGATGACGCTGTCCCAGTCATTGCCTTCCAGCGCTGGGAAAGCGCCATCTTTGGCGATCCCGGCATTGCAGACAATGCCATAATAGGCACCATGGGCTTCGATATCTTTTTCCAGCACTTCACGGCAAGTCGTGCGATCCGAAACATCAAACGTCAGTACACGGCCATGGCCTCCATTTGCCTGAATATGTTCCAGTGTTTTTTCTGCGCCGTTAGCATCGCTGTGATAATGAACGATGACGGTAAATCCGTCTGCTGCCAGTCGGCAGGCAATGGCTCTGCCGATCCCTTTGCTGGCACCGGTCACTAGAACTGAACGCATTATGCTACTCCATCCCGTTGAAATAATTTTTTAAGTTCTGTTTTGTCTGGTTGGTAGGTATTGAGGCGACCCGTTGCCAGCACTGTGCCGTTACAACAGATTGAACCTTCAAAACTGCCAACTTTTTCATCTTGCAGTAATAAATTCATTTGGATATCCAGCACACTGTCTTGAGTGAAAACAGGAGCCAGACATCGCACCGCACGTCCGCCGAGTAACATACCCAATGCGGAATCTTCTTCTTTTCTTTTCTTGCGATGCCAGCCAGACCAGACACCAATGGCTTGCGCCATAATTTCAATCGCAAACCAACTCGGCATATGACCTTCTGCATTGAGAAAAGGGGATAAAACCCCTTCGTTGCTGACGGTGACCTGACAATGGACATGGTCGCTGGAAACGTTGATCACTTTTTCCAGTAATACCATGGGGGCTGCATGGGGCAGATAGCTATCTGCCGATAAATAGTTATCTACCGATAAATAGTTATCTACCGATAAATAGCTATCTGCCAATAAATGGTTATCCACCAATAAATAGTCAGGCATTATGCAGCCCCCAATATCAGGCTGGTATTGTTTCCGCCAAAGGCAAAAGAGTTCGACATGATAATCGGTTTTTCCAGTGGTTGTGGTTGGGTCAACAGGCCACAAGCCGTCAGGGAAGTCTCTATGCCTGAGCGCGAGAAATCCTGTACAGGCAGGGGCAGGTTGCGTGTAAGCAGCAACCAGCAGAGTCCTGCTTCACAGGCACCTGCCGCCCCCAGGGTATGGCCAGTTAAATATTTGGTTGAGCTGCATGGTGTGTTTTCGCCAAAAATCTGATTGATGACGAGGGATTCCATTTGGTCATTTAATTTTGTGCCCGTTCCATGCAGGTTGATGTAACCGATCTCGGCTGGAGAGAGCTTCGCGTTGTTCAATGCCATATTGATGGCTTCAATTGCGCCTTTTCCTTCAGGGTGAGGAGCCGACATATGCCAAGCGTCGCTGGATTCTCCCACACCGAGCAGCGCAATGGCTTGGGGTTCCCGCGTCAGCAACAGTAATGTTGAGGCTTCACCAATAGTAATGCCTGCGCGGTTTTCACAAAATGGCTCACACCGTGTTGAAGAGAGGGATTCAAGGCTATTGAATCCATTAATGGGCATCCGGCTCAGTGTGTCTGCTCCACCGACAATAGCCACATCGACAACTCCCATCTCAATCAGGCGCTGACCACTGATAATCGCCCGTGAGCTGGATGAACAGGCCGTGGAGAGGGTAAATGCAGGCCCATCAATACCGAGGTAATGGGCAAGGAAGCGGGAAGGATCACCCAGCTCCTGCTGATAATAATGGTAATGTTCATCAGATTGCTGATGCAGGGTTCGGCTGACATGCTGATCACCCTCGTCAAGGCCAGATGTACTGGTTCCCATGATGACGGCGATGCGTTCATGTCCGTGACGGGCGATAGCTTCGTCCACTTGGGGTTTGATTTGCATCAGGGCAGCCAGTAGCAGGCGATTATTACGGCTGTTGTGCTTAAACAGGGCATCGGGAATGGTGGGTAATTCACCGTCAACTCCGCCCAGACAGCAAATTTTATCGGGTTGTAACCAGCCTGAACGCTCATACATGCCGGGTGCCTGACCGAGCATGAGATTCTGTGCGATTTCATCCGCATTATTACCCAAGGCATTGAGCATACCCACGGCAGAAATATAAATCATGTTTTACGCTTCCAGATGCTGAATGGCGATACTATAGCCAAAAATAAACTGTCGGACGTGGATCGGGCGTCGTTTGTCATTTCGGGTATCATATTGAATTTCTGTGATTAATTTTCCATCTTTGTCATGCAGTTGACGGCGATCGCCGCTGTCCTGAAGTGTCCAGCCTGCGGGCAGCCGAGCCTGCCAGACAGAAACAGGCCAGTAGCTGAGCATAATATCGGCCAATACCTGATTGGCTGGCGGAAGTTCCGGCAGAACAATCGATTGTTCGGTACGGATGCCGTTGTTGTCGTAATCCAGTTTAAACAACCGGATGCCCAATGAGGACAATCCGGCCAGTGACAGATGGTGTTCATTCGCACTGAGCAGCACAATCAAGGATTGTTGCTTACCTTTCACCGTGGCTGTTAACAGTTGTTGTTCATTAATGGCGGGCGTCATCTTCGGTTCCGGCAGAGAAACTCGCACACCCGGCTTCAACCACGCGCTGGGCGAGTTATCCTGCGGGAAATTCATACACGCTGTCAGCAGGCAAGTCAGGGATAAGATAAATAGCCGTATCATGATTTCTTTTTCCTTTTTTGGCGTTCAGGCATGGCCAGCGGTGATAGCAGGAAGGCAGTAAAGATCCCGCTGCATAATACGATGCCAAAGCTACTGATTGCCTGAGTACTGCTGAATACCAACATACCCAGCGTGAGTAATGAAGTGCACATTGCCACGCTGATCGCCAATAAAGACGTGAGTGGCGTACCACGGGGATTGCTGAAAAACAGGGTATAGTTGATGCCAATGCCGAGCACCAGAACCAAAGCCAATATTGAGAACAAATTCAGGCTATGGCCACTGAAGCCAAGAACAGCCAGCCCACATCCCAGTGAGAGCAGTGATGGCAATAGACTGATGACTCCCCGGCGCAGACCCAGTCGAACAATATAGCTGACGGCGATCAGTGTGATTGAACCCACCAGCAGCCAGCCAAGCATGGTGCGGTAAAACTGAAACATTTCATCGAAAGCCAGTTTGCGATCGATCCAACTGATACCGTCCTGTTTTTCCGCCAATTGGCGCATCAATACGCTGTCCTTAACGCCGTTGACCGGTAGCAGGACGCCGCTTTGACCCTTTGGCAGGGTTATCCACATCAGGCGCCAGCCCTCACTGACGGCACTGTTGAGCCAGTCATCCGGCATCACTGTCATGGGTTGGATATCGGGTTGATCGATTGTCAGCCCGGCGTCGGTAAGACGAGCCATGATATTGGGAATGGCGGCTTTGATAAGGTCAAGATCCCGGTGCTGTTGTGCAAGAGAAGAGAGGGGCAGCCGCTGGTAATGACTGATATTGCCCTGCTGTTTTTCGGTCTCCAGTTTTGGAATAAAGGATTCCAGTCGTTGTAATGTTTGCTCTGCATTATCACCGTAAATAACAAACCATTTTTGATCACTTCGCTGTCCGGTCAGTGCCGCGATATGTTTTTCCTGTTGATGGATATCCTGCGGCAGGGCCTGCAATTGGGCAATGTCATCATTGACTTGCAAGCGGGAAATCCCCAGCAAGGCAAAAATCGCTAGCACTGCGGGTAAGCCGATATAAAACAGTCTATTGCGTCTCCACAAGGCCAGCCAGCGCATTAACATGATCATGGCAGGGATCGGGCGCACGGGCAGATTTTTCGTCAGTCGGGGATACCAACAAACGACAGTCAAGCAGGAAGCCGTCAACCCTGCGGCGGCAAATACGGCCAATTGGCGCAGGCCAGGGAAAGGGGCAAACATCATGATCAGATAGGCAATGACGGTGGTCGCCAATGCCATTAATAACGCAGGCAAGACTTTCCGCATACTTTGCCACGGTGTAACTTCCCGTCCATGTACCATGCGTTCTGTCAGATAATAAATGGCGTAATCTGCGGAAATGCCGATGATGCTGATGCTCATCACCAGCGTCATAAAATGTAATTCGCCAAAGACTCCCAAAGTCGCCACTGTTCCGGCCAAAGCGCCGATGCTGATGGAGAGAACACACAGCATCAAGGGTTTCAGGGAGCGGAAAACACAATAAATGAGTAACAGCACGCCCAGTACCGTTGCACTACCCAATGTCGCAATATCGTGTTTTGCCTGTTGAGTCGCGTAATCGCTGTAAAACAGAGTTCCCCGTGAAATCACTTCGGCATCCGGGAATTGGGTTCTTAATGCTTGCTGCAATTTATTCAGCTCCGTGACAGCATGATGCCCTTGCTGCATATCGAAAGAGGAACTGTTGAGTTCTCCGTGGAGCAGATACCAACTTCTCCCTGATCTATCTTTTCCAGAACCCTCTTTGGCGACCAACCAACCATTTTGGAGCCGCAACTGGCTGGATGTTTGCTGGAGAGCCAGTTGGGAACCCCTGACCAGCATCAGGGGATCATGACTGAGTTCTTGTCCACTGACACCGGAAAATGCGGAATAAACCTGAGACAGTATCCAGTTTGCCTGTAGGTTGCCACCCTCTTTCAGCCGGTCACGGGTTACGGGATCGAGCATCGCATTGCGGTGTTCATAGTAAAAACGTCCCCATGCCTGTTGCTGTTCTGCTGTCATTGGCCCTTTGACATGGGTCAGAAATGGCGTTTTTTGCAGATGTTCCAGCCAATATTGTGCAGGGGCAGTATCCTCTTTTTTCCCCGGGCTGACCATCCACACCAACTGGCGATCAAGGCGTTGCATGAACTCTTCTTGCAATGCGGGCGGCATATCCCCGGCACTTTGCGCCGGCAATAAGGCCAATATGCTGGTGGACAAGCGGGATTGAGGTAACAGGGCAGCGAGTGATATCAGCAAGAGAGAGCATATCAGCAACCAGAAGAGTGTCAGCAGACGTGGCTCAGAATTTGAAGTGTTGTTCTTCTTCATGGCTTAACGTCCCTGGAGTCAGTCGGTGTTGGGTGAACAATAATTCGGTGCGATCACCTTGGCGGTCAGTGAGTACAATGGCATCAAGGTTAGCTTGACCACTCAGGGTAATCACGGTAAAAAGTTTGTCCAAAGGGGACGTTTTTGGCGTCAGTAGCAAACGCCATTTATCCTGTCCCAGATCGTTGAACTCGATTTTGAAATTTTCTTCCAGCACCGCACGATCGGCCTGAAACAATGCCCGCATCAGATGATTGAACTGAAACAGTTGTGGGTTGGAATCGGCAGTAATCACTTGGGGCGTTTGTCCCTGCATGATTTGCACCATATGGCTGTCATCCAATACCAGTGTTAGCGGGAAAGGTTTTTGCTGATGCCACCACAGTCCTTTATGCTGTGAGACCAACATTTCACCGTTGGAATGCAGGGGGTTTGGCATTCCCTGAATTTGACGTTCCTGTGTGAAGCTGGCCCGAACGACGGCTTGGTGTGCAAACCGTTGTTGTAACTCATCAAGGGTAATGGCATAAGCCATATGATGGATTGTCAGGAGATTAGCGGTCAGAAACAGTAGGATCGAGCGCCACTTTTTCACGATTTGATCTCCATGCGTTCGAATAGAATATCTGGACTGACAAAACTCATTTCCTGTGTTGCTTCGGAAACGGCAACCTGAATGGTGTAGCCCATCGTTGTTTTCCTGCCACTGACTGCCTCAAAAATCTGGTAAGCAATTTTCAGGCGGTTTTCAAATTCTTCGATGGTCGCTCTGATGCGTATTTTTTGCTCAAATCGCACGGGGGCGCGGTATTTGATCCGGGCATCAACCACGGGCCAAACATAGCCTGATTCACGCATTTCGCTATAACCATAATTCAATTGATTCATCAGCACTTCACGGGCAATTTCAAAATAACGGAAGTAATTGCCATGCCAAACGACACCCATTGGGTCAGCATCGTGAAATGGCACAGTTAATTCGACTTCGGCAGTAAAACGGGGATCCGTCAGCATTTTTTATTCCTTATGTGTCCGATCAACTGGCAATTGCCAAAAATCGAAAAAATTGAACCAATCAAGGGGTGATTGCAGGGCGTAATATTCCAGGCGGGAGGCATAGCGATCCACCGCCAGTTGCAATGCCTGCTCTCTTTGTTTACGTGGCAGTTCCAGAGGATTGGCAAAGTGTTCACAATAAATCTTGAACTTATCATTCTGGCGGAGAGCGAACATCAACAGTACCGGGCAGCGCAACACTGATGCGAGGATAAATGGCCCTTGTGGAAATGGCGCGTGATGACCCAGAAATTGGCTCCATACGATCCGTTGGGTATTGGCGCGGGAAGGATTAACCGCAATCCGATCACCGACAATGGCTACCCATTCACCCGCATCAATTTTTTCTTTCAGCATGATGGCGGTATCGGCCCCGACATCCGTGACTGGCAATAAGTTGATGCCTGCCTGCGGTGAGACTTCTTCAATAATCTGTTTAAAACGTTGGGCGTGTTCAGTAAACACCAGCGCATTGATGATTTGTCTGCCCGCTCGTTGTGCCAGTGCCCGACAGACTTCAATGTCACCCAAATGAGAAACCAGCAGTAACTTACCGCCTGAATCTCCATCCAAAAGCGTCTGTTCTGCGCCTGGCGCAAACCCGATATCTTTTCCCCATGTTAAGTCACCGCGCCAGCTTGCTATTTTGTCCAACATCGCCCTGCCAAAACGCAGGTAATGACGGTAACTATCAAGGCCGCGTGGAATGGGGATCTCCTTGCGCTGTAGGGTTTGTTTCAGGCGCCCAATATATTGGCGGGAAGCCTGACGCTGGGCGCCACCTGTCACCCAAAAATAACCCACGACAGGGTAAAGCAAACATTCAAAGGGTTTGCGTCCGAACCATTGATAAACCGTTAGCATGAACTTCATGCCAGACAGCCCCTTGCGCTCCTTAATATCCGACCAATGACGGCGGTTACGCCATAATAGTGATGGAATACGCGGTAACATGCCAAAAAACAGGCGGGTATGCATCCATGAGATACTGAGGTTATCCCGTAAGGCATCGAAATGGGATAGGCCATTTTCAGGATAAGTGACTTGTGTGGGGACAAACTCGCTTTCTGTTCCTTGCCAGTAAAGCCGCACCATGATCTCGATATCAAAATCCATCCTGCGGCCAATGTCTTTTTTAGCCAAGAGTTGCAGGGTGGGAGCCAACGGATAAACCCGGAAGCCACACATACTGTCTTTGATGGAGAAAGACAACGTTTCCACCCAAACCCAGAAATGGGTGATATAGCGTCCATAAAGGCGGGATTTGGGCACGGAAACATCATATCTCGGATTGCCAGAAATCAGGCTATTGGGACATTGCCGGGCCTTTGCCAAAAACGAGGGAATATCTTCAAGGCAATGTTGCCCATCGGCATCAACCTGCAAGGCGTGGCTATAGCCTGAACCTGCGGCTGCCTGCATGCCTGCCATGACGGCTCCACCTTTGCCCTGATTATGTTCAAGACGGATAAGGGTCACATGGGGAGCGGATCTTGCCAAATCTTCAAGCCGATGCTGAGTATCGGGTTCACTGCCGTCATCGACAATAAAGCAGTGAAGTTGGTAGGGCGCTAATCTTTCCAACACCGCCGGCATGGTTGCGCCGTGGTTATAACAGGGAATAACCACGCAGGGCGTAATCGGGTTGACGCTCAACGACATAACTTTATCTTTCCTTGGCTTGCAGTCTGACGTTCGCCTCCGTTCGACACGTCTATATCATAATTGAAGGTCAGGAGATGTTTTTCTTCTGCCCATGTGATTTTCAATAGCAATTTGTCACCTGGTTGCAGGGGATATTGAAATTTCACCATTTCAATCGAAGAAAAAGACCAGCCCGGCGCGAGCAGAGTCCGGGCATAGTGCATAACCCAATCAATTTGGGCGACCCCCGGCAAGAGTGGCTGAATGGGAAAATGTCCACGAAACCAAGCCAAATCAGGATCTAAATACAAATGTATCATGGCCTCATTTTGAGCCGGTTGCTCGCGGTGAATTTCAATGGGTTGCATTAAATAGCTCCTGTAATGCAGGCCATGAACGCTTGCTTTGGGCATTCAAGGGCATGGTTTCGATGACTCGCCAATAACGTGGCAATGCGACAGGTTCCAGCCAGGGTTTCAATTGGCGACGCCAATCCTGTAAAAATTCACCCATACCTTGCCGCTGATAACGCGCGTAGTTTTCATGATCTAAAACCACTACGGCACCAATATGGTTACGCTTTCCCCGATTGATGAGTAGCGCAGCAGCATCAGTGATACCGTGAATGTCACACAGACGGCGTTCAATTTCTGACAGGGAAATGCGCTTTTCTTCAATTTTTACCAGCCGATCGCGACGCCCCAATAGAGTGAAATGACCCTGATCGTCAAAGGCAAATTGATCATCCAGAATTAAACCTGTTGACTCAGAAAGAAGCGGAGAATAGACGCGCAGATTTTTTTCTTCCTCTTCGTGGAATGACACATCATCAAATGTTGTCCAAACCGCATTGTCCGTTTTACGCCTGCGCCAGGCCATAATGCCGGTTTCGGTACAGCCATAAATTTCATTGGGAATAACCTTGAGCCACTGTTGCACCCGTTCAGCATGGGCAAAATGCAAAGGGCCGCCCGCCGAAACCACAAAAGAGCAATCTGGGGCGGCAAGTTGGTCATCAAGCCGTTGCAGAAAGGCCGGGCTACTGATCAGCGCGCAACGTGGGCTACCGACGAGTTGTTCGGGAAATTCCACCCTCTTGCGTTCAAAGGGTAAACCCAGCGACATAGGCAGCCAGATACGGAAGGTCAAGCCATACAAGTGTTGATGGCTGACCGAAGCCCTGACAATGCAAGATTGGAGTTTGTCTCCCCATAAAGCCGCCAACCATTGGGATTCAAGATCCATGACGGTGATGGGTTTGATCACTTGCTGAGGAGTTCCTGTTGAGCCGGAAGTGAACATCACCAGAGTGGCATCCGCCGGAATAGCCGGCAATGCGATGTCCAGTGAGGCTCTTGCCATCACATCAATGTCTGGATTTGATTGTGGGATTTGCCAGCAAGGACAGGATAAGGTCAGAGGTAAATCTGTCAACACCCCATCAAACAGAGACTGCTGTTCCTGCAATTGAGCCTCACGGCAGTGTCCCGGAATCACGGGAGTCTGGCCCGCATGAAGCGTTGCCAGCAGCGCCACACAGAAATGGTAACTGTCTTCAAAACACAGTGCCCAGCGCAGGGCTGGCTGTTTTTGGTCTTTCAGGCGCCAATATAGTGTGGTGACATCCTGCCGGAATGTATTCAGGTCGATGGCATGATTTCCCCAACTGATCACGCGATTGGGGCAATGATCCTCTGATAGCCATTGGGATATAGGTTGTATTTTCATCTTTTTTTTACCCGTTGGCGTATCAGCCATTCACCGCTGATGAGCAACCCAATCAATAGATAACTCACTATCCCGTTCCACAATGTCCACAGGGACATATCGTTATACAGGCAAGTTCCAAGCGCCACCGTGCCATTGAACATAAAGAACAGGCACCAAATATAAGTGACCTTACGTGTATAAAGAACGCCCTCTGGGGGCAGGTTGGGCTCTTTGTAACGAGCCATTCTTTCGATGATAGGAGGCCCATAATGTAATGAACCACCAAACAGAACCAGCAGAACGACATTAACGACCACTGGGTAGTACATCAGCCATTGATGGCTGCGTAGGAATAAACTGGCCAGTCCCAGAATGATCCCGGCTATGGACAAGATCCATCCGGCATTCCAACCGGTTTTTTGCTGATTGCGGGTCTGATGTTTGCTCAACAGTAATCGCAAAACAAAAAACAGAATAATGACAACTAATATGGCATGAAATTGCCCATAGCTGACCATCGCCCACACCAAGAAAGGCCAGGCGATTAACATCACGGTATTGGCAATACGGAACAATAAAATCAACGGCTTCAATTCACTACCCAAATGTCTGCTGCTTGTTTCTGGTGTACTGATTATTCTTCTTTCAACTTATTCTTCTCTCAACAATTGTTCCACCGCATCCACCACATCCTGAACAGTACGGACAGATTTGAATGCTTCAGGTTTGATCTTACGGCCCGTTTTCTTCTGCAAATGGACAACCATATCAACGGCATCGATGCTATCGAGTTCTAGATCTTCATAGAGCCGTGATTCAGGAGTAATATCTTCAGGAGACAGTTCAAACAGTTGAACCAAAAGTTGTGAAACTTCCTGAAAAATTGTTTGTTTTTCCATCATGACACCTGTTCTTATGCTTGCTGTGACTGGATGTAAGTTGCCAGTGCGGCGATAGAAGAAAAGTGCTGGCGCATCTCTTCGCTTTCAGAAGACAAGACAATGGCATAACGATTTTTGACCGCTAAACCCAGTTCCAGCGCATCAATAGAATCCAGCCCCAAACCATCGCCAAACAGGGGGGCATCAGTTGCGATATCAGCAGGTGTGAGATCTTCCAAGTTCAGGGTGTCTATGATTAATTTTTTTATTTCATGGTGTAATTCTTGCATCATCGTATCCGACATTTATTTATTTGATGGTGTTAATAAGTGGGTAAGCTGGCGATTGAGCTGACGGGCAGCGATGGCATGGCCGTTTTCTGTATCGACAGCAAAGTTTTCATGGGTGAGTTGTTCACCAATGGTGATCGTATAAATGGGTTTTTTCGGTGGAATTTGATACCACTTGCTGTTTTTATCCAACATCCTTTGGCTGCAAGTAATATGTATGATCCGTAAATCGCATTCACATCGCACGGCAATATTGGCTGCCCCACGCTGAAGTGAAATGGGGTGCCCCGGCGTTGTGCGGGTTCCTTCCGGGAAAATCAAAATATTGTACCCAGAAGCCAGCCGTTCACGACAAACGGGAAGTAAGGTTTCTGCATCGTTGTTGATGAGATAACGTGCGGAGCGGATCACACCACGGACAAACGGATTGTGTAGCAGTGCTGATTTTACGATGCAATCCACATCCGGCAGTGTCGATGCCAATATGACGTAATCCAGCAAACTAGGGTGGTTTGCAACAATCAAACAGCCTTTATCTGCGCGGAGTTTTTTCAGGCCACTAAAATGGTAGTCCAACACGCCCAATTTCCGGGTCAGAAAAAGGAACAGGCGAAAACTGAATGCAATGCTATGACGCGCAAGGCGGCAACTTTTGTCTTCATTGCGTTGAAAAAACAGCAATAGGTTAAACCAACTCAGGGAAAGCAGCAGCCCTCCCAGGCCAAACAGGATGAAGCAAAACCCTGTCATGAGCAGGCGCCAGAGCCAGTTAATGCGTTCCGCGATATTGACCGCTATCCTTTTTGCCATCTTATCGGCTCCAGCTCCATTGACAATGATCCCCGGTAACCATAAAACGCGATTCACCTCGCAGCCAGCCATGAAGAAATTGAAGGCTTTGGGGGAGGTTAGGCTCAGTTTGCGATGAAAGCTGTTTTGTATAGTGCAGGCCAGTGCCTTGCTCCAACAGCAGGGCTACCGCAAATGGGTAGGTTGGGGTATTGGCATGAATGACATTGTGATAAAAACGGGGGATCTCACCATCAAAATCAACGAGCAGGACTTTGCGATGACCCGCATGGAGCAGTGTCAAGGCTTCAAACAGCCCTTGCTGGAAACTGTCGATGCCCGCTGCAACGGAAGAGGAAACCAGAGGTGCTTTAGCCACAATGGTCAAATTGCCTACTGAAGAGTTATGAACTGACATGGCAAAATGGGTGGGGGAAACGCTCTCCGTCCGTGCCAAATTTTGCAATATCTGGTAATTGCGTTCCAATTCACCATGACGACTGGTATAGACAATGGCATCGACTTGATTACGCTGTAGGATACTCAAACCACAATCCACGGCAAGACGGCTGCCTGAGCTGAGACGGCGAGCTGTCATCATCGGTAATTGAGTGCATTTCGCCAATGGGCATGATGCATCAATAGCGGCTGGCGATGTTGCGGACCACGTTTTCCATTCTTCAGCCATGGAGAGTCCCGGAGCAATGGCTTGCCAATCTGTAATATCCAATGTCAATTTCATGAAATACCGTTCGTTACTGTTTTTTGCAGATCAATAAGGTGTGTCCAAGCCCTAACTGATCAATCTGCTTCTCTATTACCAACCCGGCTTTATTAAGGAATTGGCTGAAATCATCAATGCTGTAAAAACGACTATTACCATTTGCCATGCAAGTAAAATAAAGCGAGGTCGCATTAAGACTATAAGCCGCTGCTTCAAAAGGCTGGCAGTCCCAGAATAGCTCCATGATGCAAATTCGTGCATCCGGTTTCATGGCTGCTGAGATCTTGCGTAAGATGCCTATAATTTGTGTTTCGGAAAAACAATCCAAGAATTGGCTCATCCACCAGATATCTGCTTCTGTGGGTAATTCGTTATCCGATAACATGTCAACAGGATAGCCGGAAATACGGTCAGCCATACCTTGGCTGCGTATATTTTCTTCAGCCAGTTTTATTTGCTGGGGTAAATCCAGAATAGTGACGCTGACTTTACTGTCATATTGGCAACAGCGCAATGCCCATTTTCCTGTATTGCCACCAACATCATAAATCACGTTAGGGGCCATGGAGAATATGCGCTTTAAGGCTGCACTAAAGGCGGAATCAGAATAGAAATGATCAAATGAAAACCAGCTTGTTTTCGCGGGTTCAGGTAATTGGCTGAGGGCCGGATAAATGGTTGGCCATTCGCCGAAAACTTTTAACCCTTTAGGCTTATTTTTTATCAGGGATTCTTTTAGATAAAATAGCCCCTGATAACAAACATCCTGAGTAAAATCCATATTGACACGAGTCATTTTATCATGTAGCAAATAATGCCCGATTTTACTGAGAAAATAGCGATCATCTTGTTTGATGATAATTTTCCCGCTCAGTCCCATATCCAGTAAAATGCCTACACCGTAGTTGTCTAATTCTGAGCCACGACAAATTTCATCCTTAGTTGCACCATTTTTATGATTTTTATCTAAAAAAGATAAAATCCCGCAATCGCGTAGCCCGATTGCAGTCTGAAATAGCATGGGGGCAAAAGCAATGCGCTGAGCTTCAGTAATGGCTTCAAGAGCACTGAATTCGTCTTTATCATAATTGTAGGGTGCGGTCATATATCCCAATATCCGATATGTCTGTAGCCAGAAAATATATTGAAAGGTTAAAGCCTATCTCATCAGTAATATTTACCTATTTGGATAGGCTTTAAGTGATTTACTGATTAGCCAGCAGGGCTAAATTCATCTGAATGTCTTTATCCAGGTTATTAACCCAACGATTATAATTGCGATGAATTTTCCCGTTCTTCTCTCTTAACTTATGGCTGGTGACATAGTTAATGGAATAGTTTTTGGCGGTATAATTGATGCGTATTTGAACGTCGTGTTCGCGGTTTTTCAGGAATCCATCAATAACGCCCGGAGAAACTTCAGTCATGGCCCATCTGCGTTTTTTACCCGCTTCCAAAATAGCTTTTTTCACAGAAGAGAGAGAGTTATGGGACACAATAGTGGTTTGAGGTGTTAATATTGGAGCATTGCGTGCACAACCTGCAAGCGTGATAATGCAGGCCAGACTGATCAATAGCTTATGTGAAGTTTTCATCATTTTTCTCTTGTTAGATGAGATGAGTGACATCGTGACTTTGCATAGAATAGTTTAAATAAATTCTTAGAATACTGCTACATTTATCCTTTCAGGAAGAATACTATTGAGTTTATTTCTGCATTCTGATGAGATTTTATCTCTATTTTTATTGTTTCTTCATAAATAATTGACTATACAAAAGCATATTGGTGTGTATTTCCACTGTTGATTTTAAATTGGACGCGGAAAAATTAATGGTGATATTTTTCTTGGTATAATTTGTGGTGGTTTAGCGTTGTGAACTTATTGATTTGATGAATTGTTTATTTAGTCATGAGCGTGATAGAAAGTTAATTAATAATTACCTTTGTTATTCTTGTTATCAATATTTTAACAATTTTAGAATTGTTTTCCTCTCATAAAGAGTGGAGTAAGATATTCCAATATTTTCATTAGCTGAATGGCGATTTAAATCACCATTCAGACTGCTGACAAACCCTGCCATTTTTAACGAGGTTTGTCAGCAGCCTGGGTTTCGTGAAAAGCTGTCTATATTTACTCTTTACCCAGTAACTCTTTGAGTTCCTGCATGGTCGGTGATGATCCTATATTTTTTGCTGCTTTTTGTCGTGTTGGCGCGATGGAAGTCAGGCACTTCTTATCGATCTTTTCACAACTGGAAAAATCGTTAGTTTGCTCGCCTACAAATTTTGCAAGTATAATCAATTCCTTGGTGTTATCCGATATATCTTTGTTACCTTTAAGCGCTTTATTAACGTATTGCTTCTGCTTGTTAATAAAATCATTTTTTGCCACATCAACAGGAGCACATTGACTTACAGTAGGAGAACCAATTATCACGCCATCACCTTTACAAAAGAAAGTCACTTTCTGGTTCTTGTTTAAATCGATAGCAATATCTCTGTACTGTTTTTTGAATCTAACATGAACACTACTGAACATGTCGTTTGTTTTCAAAGTGACGATAGGAATATCGCCAAGGCTTGAATCAATAGATGATACGATACCCGTAATGATCATATCTTTATCTTTGTATGTCTTATCACCCCTTGCTTCATTCGCTGCATAGTTCTTTTGCAATTCTCTGGCTGTCACAAAAATAGCATCAGGCTTAATCAAGGCATCACCACCATCGAAAGCCACATCAGCGTAGTCCTCAATCGATAAATTGATGAACTCAGCTTCTTTTTCTGTCAAAGAAATTGTTTTCTTGCCATTGGATGAGCTATTAGAAGAAACAGAGATATCTCCCTCTGGTTTATCTTCACCCTTTTTATTCTCATCCTTACCAACAATTAGCCCCAGTACGAACAAAGCAACAAATACTATCCCTACCCATTTCAATACTTTTTTCATTTAGATACCTATTTACATTACGTCAGCTAACTACTTGAATTGTATATTTAATTATCTGGCATTATTATCCACCTAACTAAAACCGTCCAACTTTATGGGGTCAGTTCATTTAGGAACTTATTCATGCCATTAACTCGCTATAGCGGTTTGTTTTTTACTTGATCTTTTCTTCAAAATCATTGAAATGATGACTGCCAATACAAAAAGAACAATATGGAAGCCCACATAGAACCAATAAAGCCCTATACCATCTTCACCATTACTGTGCATTGTGGCAGCGGTAGCCATAATACTTGGCGATAAAAAGGCGATATCAATGATGTTAACACCAAATGTTACGCCAGATAATGTCGGACTCTTATAGAATGTGATAAGCGCAAAAACGCTACAGAACATAGAGATAAAGACACCGCCGACCGGAATAAAAATAGACAAAGCTGAAAATATAAGAGCAATAATGGCTAATGCTTTCATTCTTAAACATCCCTAATTAAGGCGCCAAGATGTTCAGAAGCCTACCACATGAAAGGCTGGGTTGATTCCCCGTTACCGGGTATTATTCACCACCATCTTGGCATGGTTAAATTTAAGTTTTACTTACATTCGCTCTATTAAGCGATCTGTTTGTGGTAGCGGTTCTGGCACCAATAAAAATAATATTTTTTTATTATACTCTTGTCAAAACATGCACAGTGAGTTCCTAACGGTATAAAGTATTTACTAATGTATAATTTGTGTGTTTAAGTTCTCATCGAACGCCATCAGCGGTATATTTCCCCACCTTTTCTGGTGAGGGTACGATAATGTGTTGTTCAACTTTTATTATATTCCTACTCAATTATTGTCTAATTGTTCTCATTAGGGTGAGAAAGCAACATTTTGACCAGTCAGGTTCACGCCCCAAATTTTTATCGCTGGCTGTCCCATGCGGCAGGGCGCAATGAAAATAAAATGAATCGTATCAACACCGCCCTGTTTATGATCCTGGCAAACCGTTATGACTGGCAGCTATTTATTGAAGTGACGGGCGAAGGTGGCAGCGGTAAAAGCATCTTTACTTATATCGCCACGTTATTAGCGGGAGAACACAATACTGCCAGTGGCAATATGAGAGCCTTGGACGAAGCACGAGGACGTTAAAGAATAGGTGAACAGGGGACACAGTCAGTGAATATCCTATTAATCACGACAAACCCAGAGGTAGCAAGGTTTTCAGGGAATTGTGCACAGGGTGCATAACTGAGAGGGTGAAAAAGATTTTCAGGGGTATCTCTGGTAGGAAAA
>NZ_MUBK01000109.1 GCF_002127545.1 Xenorhabdus beddingii | reverse complement strand
GGAAGCGGCGATCCTGTATGTCGCCAATATCGATTACCTCCGCTGCCAGACCGTTGATGACGCTATCACGACCGATTCTGTGGTTGTCGGTATTCATCCTATGGCGGGGGGATTTTTTAACGTGCGTGCCACGGCCGGAACGTACAAAAAAGGGCAGCCAGTAGCCGTCACCAACGGTCAGATAAAGGCGGCGGGTGAAGGGGCGGACATCTTTGCTTACGTTGAAGAAGATGAACTCACAGTAAAAGCGGGCGACTTGGTTCGCGTAGTTATTAAGTAAGGAGACGACAATGCTCGTATTTTCAAAATCTATCGGTGAGAAGACTGGTAACTTGGCGGTAAACCAATTTCAATTTCGTGAGCTGGAAACAGCTCGTAATGCCAGCGCTCAGGCAGCGGCTGATTTTATTTGGCGCACACGCGGCGTCAGTGAAGATCTGCGCCGACTGGATGCAGCAAACGCTGTGCAGGATATCCGCTTGCTCTACAAATCCTTTGACCAAACCGTCATCAAGCAGTTTGAGCCGAACACAGAGTTCAATTTGCTGAATGATCTAATGCCCCTGTCTCGCTCCGTGCGTCTGGAGGAATCGGTTTATGAGTATGCGCGAACTGGCGGTAAAGGCTGGGCGCATACCTCTATGAGTGGTCAGATTGGTGCTGCACTGGATGCCAGAGCCTATAGCTTTGATGGAACAATGGTGCCTATCCACGATTCAGGATTTAAGTTCGAGTGGCGCGACCCGATTTTCAATAAAGGATCGGCGCTGGCTTCTTTGGCCGATGCTCAACAAGGTTCGGTTGATAGCGTTCGCCGTCAGTATGTGGACTTTGTATTTAACGGATTCCGTGACAGCGAAGGTAACTTCATTAAGTTTGATGATAAGACGTGGAAGGGCTTGCGTTCTGATGAGCGTGTAGCACAAGTTGCGCTTAACATCGATTTCGCGACAAGTACTGACGGACAGGCTATGCGCTCCGAAGCTATTCGAGTGCGTGATGTGCTGAAATTACAAAACTATCAGTACGGTGAACAAACGTGGTATGTGTCCGGTGACATTCTGTCGAACTGGGAAGAGCTGTATTTCAATGTTAACCAGACTCGCACCGTGTTGGATGAAATCAAGAAAATCACGGGCATTTCCAGCATCAAGGAAGATTTCGAGCTGAAAGGCAATGAAATACTGGTAGTCCCTCTTCGTGCGGGGGTTA
>NZ_MUBK01000108.1 GCF_002127545.1 Xenorhabdus beddingii | reverse complement strand
CGATATTTGGCAACAAATACCAAGTGGACATGCATCAGGAAAACGCAGTGTCTTCACCGGCGGATATCCGTTTCTTTTGTCATAGACCAAAGTATAATGGTTGCTATGAAACGACTTCAAGCCTTCAAATTCCAGTTAAGACCCAATGGCCGGCAGGAGCGCGATATGCGGCGCTTCGCAGGGGCTTGTCGCTTCGTTTTTAACCGTGCGTTGGCACTCCAGAATGAGAACCATGAGGCGGGAAACAAGTCTATTCCCTACACCAGAATGGCTTCATGGCTCATTGCGTGGAAATCCGATCCTGATACCCAATGGCTTAAAGCGTCTCCATCGCAGCCGTTGCAGCAGTCGCTGAAAGACCTGGAACGCGGCTACAAGAACTTCTTCCAGAAGCGTGCCGCATTCCCCCGTTTCAAAAAACGGGGCCAGAATGATGCGTTCCGCTATCCTCAAGGCGTTAAGCTGGATGAGGCGAACAGCCGTATTTTTCTGCCAAAGCTCGGCTGGATGCGCTATAGAAACAGCCGCCAGGTTGTCGGGGAAGTGAAAAACGTCACAGTCAGCCAGTCATGCGGCAAATGGTACGTCAGCATCCAGACAGAATACGACGTGGCTGACCCCGTTCACAACTCAACGTCGATGGTTGGGGTGGATGCCGGCGTCACGAAGCTCGCCACGCTTTCCGATGGTACGGTATACCCTCCAGTAAACAGCTTTAAAGCGAGCCAGCGTAAGCTGGCATGGCTTCAGCGTCAGTTAAGCCGCAAAGTTAAATTCAGCGCCAACTGGCAGAAACAGAAACGAAAAATCCGGCATTTGCACTCGCACATAGCCAATATTCGGCACGACTACCTTCATAAAATCACCAGTGAAATCAGCAAAAACCACGCAATGATCATCATTGAAGATTTGAAGGTCAGTAACATGTCGAAGTCGGCTAAAGGCACGGCAGAACAGCACGGGCGAAACGTCAGGGCTAAATCAGGCTTAAACCGCGCGATACTGGATCAGGGCTGGTATGAAATGCGTCGTCAGCTTGAGTATAAGCAGCGTTGGCGCGGTGGTCAGGTGCTGGCAGTTCCTCCGGCGTATACCAGCCAGCGATGCGCCTGCTGTGGTCATACAGCGAAAAATAACCGCCTGTCACAGAGTCAATTCGTGTGTCAGGTATGCGGATATAGCGCCAATGCCGATATCAACGGTGCACGTAACATTTTAGCGGCAGGACATGTCGTGCTTGCCTGTGGAGGGAGGG
>NZ_MUBK01000107.1 GCF_002127545.1 Xenorhabdus beddingii | reverse complement strand
GCGATCCGGCCTGTGGTGTAAGATTTGCTGATTGCCGATATAGATAGCGGCATGGCAGGGGGTCTGACTGCCTAAACAGATAAGAATGCCATCACCGGGTTGAATTTCATCTACCTGCTCAAACCCCTGACCTATTCCGTTATCCAGATAAAGATTTTGCCCGGCATTCCACCATTCATCGTCACGGTGGATATCATCTAATTCGATGCC
Organism: Xenorhabdus beddingii; assembly: GCF_002127545.1. Lineage (GTDB taxonomy): Bacteria > Pseudomonadota > Gammaproteobacteria > Enterobacterales > Enterobacteriaceae > Xenorhabdus > Xenorhabdus beddingii. Next base: position 1,063 of record NZ_MUBK01000107.1, on the reverse strand, counting down.
TGCCAGATGGTAGGCGTCACGGATCAGGGAATAACAATCCTGTATGCCATGTATAAATTCCCGACCCAGCAAGCGGGGAACCGGACGGAATTTATGCACCCGGTCACCACAGGCCAGCCACCACGGTAACCCCGTTTTAATTTGCTGTTCCCGATCGCCTGCACTCAGTCGAGGTCGTCCATTGGGGTGACTGTGAACAATGGCTTCAATATCTGCAAAGCATTCCGCTGTTATCCAGTCATCAGGATTAATTTCAAAGTAGTGCTCAGGATCGGTGGAAATATTGCGACACGGAAAATAGCGGCCACCGGAAATCAGGCCGCACGATTCCCTAGCACCCTCCGCTTTCGCGTGGGCGATAATATCTTGTTCAATCATGGATTAACCTAACTTGTTGGCACCCAAAAAGCCGCCAAATGGCATGGGTTGAGGACGTGGATAGCGACAGATGCAGCCTGTATATTTTTTGGAACACCGGTCTTTGAGTGGGTCAGTCGTTGGCTGGTCTTTCTCATCGGCCACGGGTGGGCCATCATAGCCGCAGTCAGCAGAGCGGTATTGCCAACTGCAAATATCCGCCTGAATCACTCTCGCCGGAATCAACGCGCCGTCCGTTTCACTGGGCAATGCAAGTACGTAAGTGACAAAGTCACTGTTTGAGTCTTGCTTTTGCTCTATCAGATACTTACTTACTGCCTCTCTGGTGGGATCTGCCTGTGGGTTACCGTTGGGAAAATTGACCGTATCAAGGTAAATCTCCGGCACTTGGTGGCGTGTCACCACTGCCCCCAGCGCATCATTGAAATCCTGATTTATCGCAGTCAGAAATCCGTTAATGTTGGCAAAGACCATCTTGGGTCTGGCGCTTGGCCCCTTGCCGCTCATTTCAAACCCTGTCACTTCAACCGGATACGCTTCATAACGCATTCCTTGCCAGATAACCGGCTGGAGCTTTCCATTCAGTCCATCATGAAAACGGTAGATATCCCCACCAAACGCCGTTAAATCAATCTCATATAGGTTAAGAATGGCGTTCTGACTCAGTTCGGTAACCTCAATCCGC
>NZ_MUBK01000106.1 GCF_002127545.1 Xenorhabdus beddingii | reverse complement strand
TCCAGCCAGTGATATGGGTTGCCAGCTCTCCAACGGCATCCAGTAACGCGAAACGCATGGCAACGCGCTTGACTTGCGCTGAGGCTTCTTTTGGCAGGCCATCAAGCCATTCTTTTTCTTTACGGGCGGTCATTTCGATTGCCTGCTCCTGATACTCAGACAGCCATTGAACCCATGCCCGACCCGCTGCACCACAATAGCGTTTGGATTCACGCTTAATAGCTCTTGCATGAGCATCACCATCATCATAGCCATTGAAACATGCCGTATCAATAAAGGGCACACTGAGCAGCCTGACAAGCTGCCCGGCTTTTGGGGTGATCCCGCCTTTTATCAGAAACGTTTCTAAATCTTCTTCGCCTGTCGAAAGGGCAGCAATCTTCCAGCGGATCACTGCACGGTTCCCACCTTCCCGTTTCCCCTGAATTTTGCCGACACCGTTAAACAGACTGTAGGCACTGTTAGCGACTTCTTTCGGGTTAGAACTTTGTCCGATTTCGTCAATCGGCATAAAACCATCGTTACGGGCTGCGGCTTCATTGTTTAAACCGTGGTTAGTGCCGTGCCACGATAATTTAAGTTCTTCGGGATCACCGTATAAGCTGCTGGCAGCCTCAACGGTAGTAGTTTTCCCTGCTGAGGATTGCGCGAATAAATGCACACCAAAGCAGTTACCACCTGTCAGTGAGTTAAGTGGTGCAGATAATCCCACCAGTACGCCCAGCATCATTGAGCGGTTGCCTTGCAGTAATGACGCAACGTGTGTTTTCCACTGTTCGGCGCTTCCCCTGACCACATAACCGGCAATGGCAGATGTGCCACCACTGAACGCCACAGGCATATAAGGCTGACCGATAATCTCACCGTCCGGCATGACATAAGCCCCACAGTGCCAGCCTGCTTTCTGTGTCACAATCCACTCACGGCGATCACCGCTGCGTTGCAGATGCTCAGCTAAAACAGGCAACAGACTATTTTTTACGGTGATGTTCATTCCCCGAGAACGCAGTCTGGCCCAGCCAACCGGCATCCCGATTTCACGGCGTGGAAGCGCTTCAACAATACATTTTCCTGTCCCTTCCTGCCGTAACTTGATAATGAGATAACCTTCGCTGCCATCATTGCCAATGCCAACGATTTCCATGTAATCGCTCAGCCATTTTTCAACTTCAACAATTTCTCCGCCCTGTTCTTTGGGTTCAACCCAGTAAATGCCGGTCTTGCGGATATCGATATGAGGTTTTAGCGGATCGTATTCTTTCTCTTGGTATTCATCTGAATCAGTGGTCA
>NZ_MUBK01000105.1 GCF_002127545.1 Xenorhabdus beddingii | reverse complement strand
CACGTTGGGTATTTTTGCCAATTTTAAACAAGGTAAAAGTCAACGCGACTGGCTTCAACAAGCTAACGTTATAGGATGTTAAAGTCGAGCATCGCGTTAATTTATATAAATCTATATTTGTAAAAATTAACATGATGTTTTTCAATAAGTTATTGATTTTAAAACATCCTATGAAATTTTTAAAATCCCTCGGCTGTAAGGCTGTGCGGGTTCAAGTCCTGCCTTGGGCACCAAACATAAGTTTACTAACGTCTACACTGGTAAACTAACTCCTAGAAAGACCTGATAAATCAATCAGATCTTTTCTTTTTGCGTCTACTCCAGTCTATTGCAATCAACATGCTTGGCGGGGCATAATCAGGGGCACCTACACTTCTATTTTAAATGTGCCCCCAATAATGAAACTAAACGCACGACAAATCGAAACAGCAAAACCCAAAGAAAAAACCTACAAACTCGCCGATGGTGGTGGTCTCTATTTAGAAGTTACGACACGCGGCTCGAAATACTGGCGCATGAAGTACTACCGCCCCACCGATAAAAAAGAAGACCGACTGGCTTTCGGTGTCTATCCGGTTATCTCTTTAGCCGAGGCACGAGCCAAACGAGATGAAGCCAAGAAGCTGATTGCTCAAGGTATTGATCCCAAAGCCGAGAAAAAAGAGGCACATGTCGGAGCAAAAGGAAAACATACCTTTGAAAAAGTCGCCCGTGACTGGCACGCAAGCAACAAACGCTGGAGCGAAGATCACGGTAACCGCATTCTACGCAGCCTCGAACATTATATTTTTCCTCATATTGGCAGGCTTGATATTTCCACTTTACGGACAAGCCAGCTTTTAGCCCCAATAAAAATCGTTGATGCTGATGGAAAACATGACATTGCCCAGCGACTGCAACAGCGCGTAACTTCCATCATGCGTTATGCTGTCCAGAACGATATTCTTGATTCCAACCCGGCTAATGATATGGCTGGCGCACTTTCCACTGTTAAATCCAAACATCATCCCGCCCTACCTCATGAACGTTTACCTGAATTTTTGAGCCGACTTTCTCGCTATCGTGGACGCTTAATCACCCGTATCGCAGTCGAGCTGACTTTATTAACGTTCGCCCGTTCCAGTGAATTGAGATTTGCCCGTTGGGAAGAACTTGACCTTGAAAAGGCAGTCTGGAAGACCCCCGCCACAAGAAAAGCCGTAAGCATCCGGTCATCTCACCTTGCTTTACCAACCAACACTAAAAATGGGGGATTTTTAACTGAAAGGATTATCTGACCAGGGAAGGAGTTCATTCAA
>NZ_MUBK01000104.1 GCF_002127545.1 Xenorhabdus beddingii | reverse complement strand
AAGCCGCGCAGCTTGACCTGAAAATCATTGCGGCCAAGGTATTCAATATTGCCGTCGGGCAGCCAGCGGCCGAGGTCGCCGGTTTTGTACATCCGCGCATCCGGCTCCGGAGAGAACGGATCGGCCAGAAAACGCTGCGCCGTCAGTTCAGGGCGATTGAGGTAACCCCGCGCCACCCCCGCACCAGCGATATGGATTTCCCCGCTCACCCCAAGGGGCACGGGCTGACCATATTCATCCAGAATATAGATCCGGGCATTGGCGATCGGCCGGCCGATCGGGGGCAGTGTCGGCCACCGCTCAATTTCCCCGCCCAAGATGGCCGGACTTAATGTATATGCCGTCACCACGTGGCTTTCTGTCGGGCCATAGTGATTGTGTAACCGGCCGTCGCCGATCCGTTGCAGCAGACGCTGAATGGCCGGCGTCATGCGTAATTGCTCACCGGCCGTAATAATATGGGCCAGACAGGAGAGATCTCCGGCAGGGTGACCGGCGGCGGCTTCGGCCAGATGCTGGAGGGCGACGTAGGGGAGGAAAAGGCGGTCAATGCGCTCTTGCCGGATCAGGCGGAGAAGCTGTTGAGGCTCCCGCCGCAGGACTTCCTGAATCAGGACCAGACAGCCGCCTTCAGCCAGAGTGGTGAAGATCTCCTGAAAGGCAACATCGAACCCCAGCGCGGCAAATTGCAGGGTCTTGCCGGTTCCGGCCGGCTGTGAGGGGGACTGGCGGTGCCATTGCAGCAGGTTGGAGAGGGCTGACAGCGGCATTTCCACCCCCTTGGGCAACCCGGTGGAACCCGATGTATAGATCACATAGGCCAGATGGTGCGGGGTCAGCCCCATCGCCAGCGTGTCCGGATTGTGGGTCGGCTGTTCAGCCAGCGCGGGGGGCAGCGCATCCAGCAATACCGTGGTGTGTCCGGCGGCAGGCACCGCGTGGTTCAGCGTATCAGCGAGGACGGTTTGGGTGAGCAACACCACCGGCGCGGCATCGTCGAGCATATAGGCCAGCCGTTCGGTCGGGTAGGCGGGGTCGAGCGGGACATAAGCGCCGCCGGCCTTGAGGATGGCGAGTAATCCCACCACCATGTCCGGGCTGCGTTCAACACAAATCGCCACCCGTTCATCCGGGCGCACGCCCAGTGCGATCAAATGGTGCGCCAGCCGGTTGGCGCGGCGGTTGAGTTCACCATAGCTCAGGGTCTGCCCGGCAAACCTCAGCGCCGTGGCCGCAGGCTGGTGCGCGGCCTGCGCTTCAAACCCGGCATGGACGAAAGCCGCTGGCGGATAATCCACCTGAGTGGCATTGAAATCCACCAGCAGTTGTTGCCGCTCTG
>NZ_MUBK01000103.1 GCF_002127545.1 Xenorhabdus beddingii | reverse complement strand
GGAGCTGAAGCCAGTCGCAGATACCAGCTGGCTGCAACTGTTTAATAAAAACACAGCACTGTGCAAACACGAAAGTGGACGTATACGGTGTGACGCCTGCCCGGTGCCGGAAGGTTAATTGATGGGGTTATCCGTAAGGAGAAGCTCTTGATCGAAGCCCCGGTAAACGGCGGCCGTAACTATAACGGTCCTAAGGTAGCGAAATTCCTTGTCGGGTAAGTTCCGACCTGCACGAATGGCGTAATGATGGCCAGGCTGTCTCCACCCGAGACTCAGTGAAATTGAACTCGCTGTGAAGATGCAGTGTACCCGCGGCAAGACGGAAAGACCCCGTGAACCTTTACTATAGCTTGACACTGAACCTTGAGCCTTGATGTGTAGGATAGGTGGGAGGCTGAGAAGTGCGGACGCCAGTCTGCACGGAGCCAACCTTGAAATACCACCCTTGAATGTTTGATGTTCTAACGCAGGCCCGTTACCCGGGTCGCGGACAGTGTCTGGTGGGTAGTTTGACTGGGGCGGTCTCCTCCCAAAGCGTAACGGAGGAGCACGAAGGTTAGCTAATCACGGTCGGACATCGTGAGGTTAGTGCAAAGGCATAAGCTAGCTTGACTGCGAGAGTGACAGCTCGAGCAGGTACGAAAGTAGGTCTTAGTGATCCGGTGGTTCTGAATGGAAGGGCCATCGCTCAACGGATAAAAGGTACTCCGGGGATAACAGGCTGATACCGCCCAAGAGTTCATATCGACGGCGGTGTTTGGCACCTCGATGTCGGCTCATCACATCCTGGGGCTGAAGTAGGTCCCAAGGGTACGGCTGTTCGCCGTTTAAAGTGGTACGCGAGCTGGGTTTAGAACGTCGTGAGACAGTTCGGTCCCTATCTGCCGTGGGCGTTGGAAGATTGAAAGGGGCTGCTCCTAGTACGAGAGGACCGGAGTGGACGCACCACTGGTGTTCGGGTTGTCATGCCAATGGCACTGCCCGGTAGCTAAGTGCGGAAGAGATAACCGCTGAAAGCATCTAAGCGGGAAACTTGCCTTGAGATGAGTCTTCCCTTACCCCGTGAGGGTACTGAAGGAGCGTTCGAGACGAGGACGTAGATAGGCTGGGTGTGTAAGCGTTGCGAGACGTTGAGCTAACCAGTACTAATGGACCGTGAGGCTTAACCTGACAACACCGAAGGTGTTTTGCGGGTGTTGAGAGACCAGAAAGTTTCAGAGAAAATAACAGCTTGTTCGGGATTGAAAACAGGATTTGTCTGGCGGCAATAGCGCGGTGGTCCCACCTGACCCCATGCCGAACTCAGCAGTGAAACGCCGTAGCGCCGATGGTAGTGTGGGGTCTCCCCATGTGAGAGTAGGGAACTGCCAGACAT
>NZ_MUBK01000102.1 GCF_002127545.1 Xenorhabdus beddingii | reverse complement strand
GTTCATTGCCTGTTCCTCCCCAGAGCGGTTTTTGGTGTGCACCAAAACTTTGCTCTTGGAACAGGCACTTCGTCAATTCCTTATCCGGAATTCGGGTTAGTTAAGTTGCAGTGAAGAAGTTTTCTATCTAACGCAATTAACTTGAAGATGCTGGAATTAAAGTTTGGAAATTATCCGTCAGCCGGGTAGTCAGTTCCTGTGCTTTTTCTGGCAATATGACATGAAAAAAATGATAAAGTGTTTCACGGAATGTTTTTGCATTCGGGAAATAGACATTGTTTCGCACCTGCTCATTCGCGTACTTCCATAATCGCTCAATGGGGTTGAGATTAGGGCTGTAAGGCGGCAGGTAATGCAACTCAATATTCAGGACTTCGGCAAAAAATTGAACGAGTTCAGAGCGGTGGTAACCCGCTCCATCCAGAATGAGATGAATTTTTTGTGAAAGCGGATAAGTTTCCCGGATTGAGCCGAAAAAAAGGACGACATTTTTCGCATTAATCGTCGGATATTCACAAATAATAGTCTCTTCAGTCCGTTGCAAATTGAGTGCACCCATGATGTTGAGAAGGGTACGGCTGCCTGTGGTTTCGACCACCTTGACCTGCTTCCTTCCGCGCTTCATCCAGCCGTAACTTAATTTGGTGGACTGGGTAGGGTGCACGGCATCGATAAACAAAATCGGTTCTTGTTGGCCACGGGCTTCTTTTAGTGCCGTGTAGGTCTCAATAAATTGTTGCTGTTTATTCACATCGAATTTATGAGGCGTTCCCATGGGTTTTTTGTAGCTGAACCCTTGGCGGTGAAGCCATTTGGTCATCCCGGCCACCGTGAAAGTCACCTGCCAGCGCGCCCAGACATAGGCAACAATTTGCACGGTTGTGTGCATCAAATTTACCGTCAGGTACTCGACTAATTCAGTCGTTTGTTCTGCGGATAAACGGCTTTCAGAGCCGCCATTTTCAGGGGCAAGTTTCTCTTCAGAAAAGTCGTCTTTCAGATGGCGACTCACCGTACTTTCATGAATACGTAAAGCCTGGGCAATCATCTGGGCAGTCCAGCCTTCTGATGCCAAAAGCACGGCCTTGATGCGGTCACGAACGCGTCCATCACGAGTGATATCATGCATCAATTCAAGGGCTTTTTTTTGGGCATCTGTCAACGTAATTTTCATGGGCACGATCATGATCTGGTCATGACTCCAAAGCGTTATAATGATGTTTTTCGATATATGTCCCAATGAGTTTTTCATGAATTTCTATTGAGCGTGAATAACAAAGGGTTCTTCTTGCCAGCCGTTTGATATGGATACGCAAATTGAGATTATGCCGCTCGATACGTTGGGTCAAAATTTTTCCCACCAAATGCTTTTCTGGCTCGACT
>NZ_MUBK01000101.1 GCF_002127545.1 Xenorhabdus beddingii | reverse complement strand
AGGGCGTCGAAGTTTCAAACGGGACAAACCATCTGAAACTGAGATACAAGGGGAAGCACAGCGTCATGCCAAGGCATCCCAGCCATGAGATAAAAGAGCCGCTGAGGAAAGCAATCATTAAGCAGTTAGGATTGTAATAAAAACCCGTCTCTCAGGAGGCGGGTTCTCGCACAGGCTTCACCATCAAATACTATGCGATATCCCGTAATATTAGAGCCAGTCGCAGAGGGCGGTTATTTCGTCTCGTTCCCGGATATTCCTGAAGCCTTAACCCAAGGGGATACACGGGAAGAAGCGCTAGAGATGGCACTTGATGCGTTAATCACGTCCTTTGAATTTTATTTTGAAGATAATGAAAAAATCCCGCTTCCTCACCCCGTGGGGCAAGATGATGATTATGTCGATGTGCCCTTAAGCGTGGCCTCAAAGGTATTGATGCTCAATGCGTTTGTTGATTCCAAATTAACGCAAATTGAGTTAGCCAACCGTATGGGGGTGAAAAAGCAGGAAGTGACCCGTATCTTTGACTTACATCATTCGACCAAGATTGATACGGTGGCTAAGGCGGCAACCGCTATTGGGCATCAATTAACGTTGTCTATTGAGTAACGAAGATCACCATGAAGAGGCTGCGTTAAACCGTGGCCTTTTTTATTTCGCTACAAAACGCAACCAGACGCACACAGCACCATTCACTTATCAACTCACTGAACCCGCTGCGGTTAATTTGGATCGCGTTGCTGCGTCGCACCCATGCTACACAATCCCCACGAAATAAACGTAAACCTGACGTAAAACGGACTACACCGCACCCGCCTGCACGTTTTGGATCAAAAAATTATTTCATTTTTAAAATTCTCCAAAGCGACCCGCCAGACCGTGCCAGTACTGGCGGTGTAAGCGGAATCGCAAAATGAAAGGTGTGAAAGGATTTTCAGGCAATTTCAGTTTTTGGATCAAAAGCGGATCGCGGGGGAAATATCAATACAATGATATTAAAGGGAAAATGCTATTTTACGTGAGGTAAGTGGATCACAAAGAAAGCCATATCATCTTAAGAAAGTCAGCGTGTGTGCGGCTTTGAGGGAAAAGGGAAACTGAAATTTATTGTTTCGCTGAATTATCTTTGTCTGCGTGTACGACTCTGATGTTCTGAGCTGTTTCGATAATTTTGATAGCCTCTTCTGCTAACAGTCCTTTCAAATTGATTAGGGTACTGTCTTTGGAAACTTCAATTTTGATATTCCGTTTTGTAGTAAACATTTCCATTATCCTTAATAGTGTTGATGTACTTTAATTAAGCAATAATTAATTATGTTAGAGGAAAGGGTGTAAGGCAAGCGAAAGATATTTCGGGGGGCAGTATGGCCCGTAGTTAAAAATCTTTGCCGCCATTTTCAAATAAAAAAGGGCTACACTTTCGTGTAACCCCTTGTTTTATTTGGTGGAGCTGGCGGGAGTTGAACCCGCGTCCGAAATTCCT
>NZ_MUBK01000100.1 GCF_002127545.1 Xenorhabdus beddingii | reverse complement strand
CTGACGCTGCTGCAACAACAACGTGATACCATTCGCCGGCTGGAAGAGGCGCTGAAACAGGCGCAACGCTGGCGTTTTGGTGCGCACAGTGAATCCCTGCCGGTCGGGGACAAACGCAGCCAGTTTGAAGAGGATGCGGATACCGATATTGCGGTACTGTCAACCCAGCTTTCACGCCTGCCGGTCGGGGAAAGTCCGCCGCCAGCGCGTCCCAAACGTCAGCCTTTGCCTGACACTTTACCCCGCGAAGAGGTTCGGTTAGAACCGGAGACCCCATGCTGCCCGGATTGTGGTCAGGCGCTGCGTTTTCTGCGTGATGAAATCAGTGAGCGGCTGGAATATCGTCCGGCCACCTTTATTGTCCGGCGTTATGTCTGCCCGCAGTACAGTTGTGCGGCCTGCCAGTGTATCCACGCCAAATCCCAGCCCGCCCATCTGATTGAAAAGGGGATCCCTGAGCCCGGGCTGCTGGCCCAGGTGATGGTCGCCAAATATCAGGATCATCTGCCGCTCTACCGGCAACAACACATCTATGCCCGCAGTGGCGTGACGCTGGCGCGCAGTACGTTGTCGGACTGGGTGGCGCAGGTGTCCCTGGCCCTGCAACCGTTGGCCGATGCGCTGAAACAAGCCTTGCTGACAGCGCCGGTGTTGCAGGCGGATGAAACACCGCTGCCGGTGTTGTCCCCCGGTAAGGGGCAAACGCAGCGGGCTTATCTGTGGACGTATGTGACGGCGCGGGATAATACGCCGGCGGTGGTGTACTACGAATTACATCCGGGCCGCAGTGGCCGTTATGCGGAGTCCTGCCTGCAAAACTGGTTGGGTGGGGCACTGGTGACCGATGATTACGCCGGTTACAACGCGCTGCATGCGCGTGATGACATCACGGAAGCCGGCTGTTGGGCCCATGCCCGCCGCAAGTTTTTTGATTATTACCGGAGCAGTCAAAGCCCGATCGCGAAGCAGGCGCTGGACGGCATCCGCGAACTGTACAAACTGGAGCGCAAAATCAAAAATCGTCCCCCGGATAAACGGCGTCAATGGCGGCAACGGTATGCCCGGCCGTGGCTGGATGAGTTCCATGCCTGGCTACAGACGTGTCAGGCTCAGACCGCCCCGAACTCGGGGTTACACAAGGCGATCAATTATACGCTGAAACGCTGGCCGGCGCTGGTGTGCTATCTGAATGACGGGCGAGTGCCGATAGACAACAACCGGGCGGAGAATGCGATCCGGGGTGTCGCCGTGGGACGAAAGAACTGGCTGTTTGCGGGGTCATTAGCGGCCGGGCAGCGGGCTGCGATGATGATGAGTTTACTGGAAACCGCCAAAGCGAACGGCCATGACCCCCGGGTTTGGTTGCAAGATGTCCTCCGTCGATTACCCACCTGGCCGAACAACCGCTTGAATGAACTCCTTCCCTGGTCAGATAATCCTTTCAGTTAAAAATCCCCCATTTTTAGTGTTGGTTGGTAAAGCAAGGTGAGATGACCGGATGCTTAC
>NZ_MUBK01000010.1 GCF_002127545.1 Xenorhabdus beddingii | reverse complement strand
GAATTAAGATTAAATATGACACCAAGAAAGGTTTTAAATGGGCTAACCCCCATCGAAGCCTATACGGGGCGCACATTGCACTTATTGTGTTAATCCAGCGCCCATCCCTAACATACTTCCCTTTAATGCAGTATTCTTCAAATACTCTTTTCATTATTGGTTCATCTTGACATGCTAAACCAATTTTCTTACTGCTCTTTTTGATACAGAAAACACAATTTCCCAGATGTTCAGGTATGAGTAAATCAAATGGCTGATCTTTCCACCAATCTAAAATATCCTGTTTGTCAAAATCTGAGATATCAGCCAGATAACTCACCACAGCCTTGCGGGTTAATCTGCGTGGCTCATCTGCACGAATACCTATCCATGTTTGATAATTGCCGCGCCCAAAATGGTCGATACAATAATCTCTAAACGGTCTCAGTTTCAGGCGGTCGGTGCAAAACGCCCCTCCGATATAGGGAGTACCATATTTTTCTACCATTTCCTTGAACGGTTGTAATATTGGCATCCGTGTTTGAATATCTTTCGGTTCCCAGACTGTATAACCATTCGATGCCCCTAGCTGGGGATTAATATCGGCCTGTAATACAACGAGCGGAATATCCCAGAATTTCACGACCTCTCTAACAAATCTGTAGGTCATTGGGTGTTCTGCTCCTGTATCCATAAACACATAGCGGACATCCTCACCCTGTTGGCGGCGCTGCTCCATCAAATATACGAGGTATGCCGATGTCCTGCCGCCAGAAAATGAGACGACATTAATCATTGGATTATCCTACCTCAAGGTAGCCGTGAAATTTGTCGCCGATATCGTGATTGCCGCCTTTAATTATATGGATCAGAAAATCACGGCGTTTATTAACTGGCTGCTGGGGTCGGTGGCTGCCCTGACCAAATGGGGCAGCCAGTTCAGCGGTGTGTTTGATACCGTCTCGGATGCGGTGGTGGGGGCGTTTAAATGGATGTGGGAACAGGTGAAAAAAGTCATTGGCTGGATCAGCAACGGACTGGATGCCGTGTCCAAAGGTATCAGCACGGTTAAAGGCTGGTTTGGGTTTGGCAGTGATACCGTCACCCTTGAGCAGAATGTTGAGCAACAGGTGACGACAAAAGACGCCGAACAATACCTTGATGTGCTGGCATCAAAACGCAAGAGCGCACAAGCGGCGGGTGTTGATACCGGCGAGCTGGATAAGGAGATCCGGTTACTGCGTCAGCAACTGGCGGACGGGAACAATGCCGCTGACGTGGTGGCGGGCGTCGAGGCAGCCAATAAAAAACTCATGGCTGCGGCACAGAACCCGTTAAACCCGGTGACCAGTCAGGCTATCAGTAACCAGTCGCACCAGACTAATGAGGTCAACACGCAAATCGGGGAAGTCAATATTAAAACGGCAGCGACGGATGCACAGGGTATTGCCAAGGACATGAAAGGCGAACTGAATAACCAACTGAAAGACTTAGGCCAGCAAACCGCCACGGGGGTAGCCGTATGATCACCGACGTTAAAATTTTTAATGTGGATACCTTCGCCACCCTGTTTGAAACCGCCAGCCCGATACAAATCAGTGTCCGGGATGAGCATAAGGTGACCAAGTTTCAGGTCGAGAACGGCGAGACCCGCAGTGATCATATTGTGGTCGAGGCGGTGGAAATTGGCATGGAGGTACTGCTGACCGGTGAACTGAAAAACAGCTTTGCCGCCATGCAGCAAGCCTATGATATCCACCAGTTGGTCGGTATCCAGACGCGGGTCAAAACCTACCAGCCGATGATCCTGACCAATTTCTACCATGATGAAGTCCCGGAGATGGCCGATGCGATCAAACTGTCCCTGCGGTTCAGTGAATGGCGCACAGTCGAGCCGGAGTATGGCGAACTGCCCCCGCGCCGGGTGGCAAAAAAAGCCCAGTCCGGCACGGTCAACCGGGGCAATGTCCAGACCAAGGACGCGGGCGGGCGGAAAAAATCGGTTGCCGTCAGGATCATGGATGGCGAAAGCCTGTTCGGCTCTAAATCATAGCGGAGGTCAATCATGCGCGAAATTCCCTTACGCGCTATTCCCAACCAACGGCTGGCGGTGACATTGGACGATGTCAACTGGGTGATCACCCTCAAAGCCGCCCGAAACATGATGCTGTGTGATATCCAGCGTGATGACGTGATACTGGTTCAGGGCAGCCGCTTGGTGCCCAATGCCAGCCTGATCCCCTATGCCTATTTGAGTTCCGCCGGCAATTTTGCCCTGCTGACGGAAAATCACGAACTGCCCTGGTGGGAACAGTTCGAATCGACCCAAACCTTAATTTACTGGAACAACGATGATAGACCTGCGACGTATCAGGCTGGGGATTGAAGTCAGCGGGCGGCTCAATTGGTACGAAGGGATGCGTATCTCAGCTTCCGGCACCAAGTACGGCAATCCCCTGCAAAATGAATGTACCGTCAATATTGATGGCCTCAGCACCGACACCCGCGATTTCCTCCTGACCCAAACCAGCCCGTACACCAAAAGCAAACAGCCGCGCCGCCTGATACTGGAAGCCGGCCGGGTGAATACCGGCCTGTTTCGGGTGTTTGTCGGCGATATTGTCAGCGCTGAAATTGCCTCGCCACCCGATGTGACCTTAACGCTAAAAGCCAAGACCGGGAACAGCCGCAGTGGTGAGATTATTTCTTCCTCCGGTGGGGCAATGAAAAAACTGTCTGAGATTGCACAGGGCATTGCCAATGACTGCAAGGTAAAACTGGATTTTCAGGCCAGCGATAAACAGATTGCCAACTGGTATTACTGCGGTGCGGCACTGTCCCAAATCACCCGGTTGCAGGAGTCCGGTGGGGTGAAAGCCTTTATTGATGATGAGGTGTTGTATGTCAAAGACAGCAGCAAATCCCTGAAAAACCGGCTGCGTATCCTGACCCTGAAGTCCGGCATGGTCGGCATTCCCAAGGCCACTGAAAAGGGACTGGACGTCAGCTTCCTGATTGACGGCGAGTCCGTACTGGGCGGTATGCTGCGGCTGGACAGCAAACTGAATAAATCCCTCAACGGCGATTACCTTATTGAACAACTCAAGTTTGATATCGCCTCCCACGACGACGCTTTTTTCTATACCGCGACCTGTAAGCGAGCTTAAATCATGAATCAACCGAACAGCGATATTGCCAGCGAAGGCAGCCTCGCCGGGCAGTTTATGGCGGCCTTTCGTAACCTGATGTTAAACGTGGAGGACATGCTGCCGGCGACGGTGGTGAGTTATGACGACCAGACCAACCGGGCGGTGATCAAGCCTCTGGTGATGATGGCGACAACAGAAGGGCAAACCGTTTCCCGCGCCCCGGTGCATAACATTCCGGTGTTTCGTTTTGGCGGCGGTGGTTTCTTCCTGCGTGTGCCGCTCAAGCCCGGCGATGTTGGCTGGCTGAAGTCCAACGACCGCGATATCAGCCTGATATTCCAGCGCGGCGGGCAGGAAGACCAGCCCAACACCGCCCGGCTCCATTCGTTCAGCGACGCCATGTTCTTCCCCGACACAATCAAGGGCTGGGCGATTGACGGCAAGAACTTAGACGCGCTGGTGATCCAGTCACTGGATGGCTCAGTCTGTTTATCTCTACACAGTGACAAAGCGGTGCTGGATGCACCAAAACTGGAAGTCAATGCGCCGGAGACGGTATTTACCGGCAATGTCACCATCAATGGTAACCATGCCATCCACGGTAACAGTGATTCCAGCGGCGGTACGATGCGCCATAACGGGCGCAATATCGGCGATGACCATCAACACAGCGGTGTACACACCGGCGACGGCAACACGGGGGTGCCACTATGATCACCTTTGCGGTGGATGAAAACAATGACCTGCTGTTGGGGGATGACGGCAATCTGGCGATGGCCCGTGATGCCGACGCGGTCAGTCACCTTTGCGTGCACTACGCCCGTGCCCTGCGCGGGGAAATGCTGCACAAGGTCGATAAGGGGATCCCGTACTGGAAAACCACTTTCGGGCGCAGTGCCGATATTCCGATGTTCGAAGCGGCGTTCCGTGAACGGATGCGTGAGGTGGACGGGGTGGAAGAGGTGGTCTCTTTTCAGGCTGAAATTGCGGATAACGCACTGCGTTATATCGCCGTGATCCGCTCAATTTACGGGAGTTTTACCCTCAATGGCTGATTATCACTACATTACCCGTCAGGGGGTGATTGTGCCGGACACGGCAGAGTTGCGTCGCGATGTGGAAAATGACTTTTTCGCCGCGTTCGGGCAGGACATCGACCTGTCACCGGAAACCCCACAGGGCGTACTGGTGACGATGGAGACCGAGAACCGCGACGCGATGGTACGCAACAATGCCGAGCTGGCCAACCAGATTAACCCGGATCTTGCGGGCGGCATTTTCCTTGATGCGATTTGGGCGCTGATGGGCGGCAGTCGTTTTGCGGCCACCCATTCTTATCTGACGAACGTCGAATTTGGCGGCGTGCCTGAGACCATTATCCCCAAAGGCGCACAGGCGGGATCCGTCACGGGTGCGTTATTTGAAACCACCGGTACCCTGATTATCGGCAAGGACGGTAAAACGAAAGGCGATATGCGGGCGGTGGCCTTGGGTGCGGTTGAATGCAAAGTCGGGCACCTTGAGCGGGTCGCCAGTTCGGTGCTGGGCTGGGAAACCGTCCGCAATCCCACCCACGCGGTGGTGGGTCGTGAAGCGGAATCGGACGTCAGCGCCCGGCGAAGACGTAAACAGACACTGGCCAAGAATACCGTCAGCGTGGGCGAGGCAATCACCTCTTCCCTGTACGAGCTGGAGGGCGTGAACTCGCTGTCATTCCGTGAAAATTACAGCCCGCAGGTTAAAGCCTTTGATGGCATGAAACTGTTGCCCCACAGTGTCTATGTCTGCGTGGAAGGGGGCGACCGTGACGAAATCGCCCGTGCCCTGCTACGCACCAAAACCATCGGTGCCGCCTATAACGGGCAGGAAGTCGTTACCGTCACCGAGCGGGTGAGTGGTCAGGAATACGAAATCCGCGTTGACCGGCCGACCGAAAAAGTGACCTTCTGCCGGGTGACGGTGAAAAAATCCACGATGGATGCACAAAGCATTATCCCCGCCGCCATTGAGCAATGGGTACGTGGTGAGATTGACGGGGATGACGGGTTGATTGTGGGGCGTGAAGTCTCGCCATTCGAGATATCCGCCGCCATCAATGCCATTGAACCCCGGTTATTTATCACCAAAGTCGAACTGTCACTGGATGGCAAAGCGTGGGAGGTGGGGATTATCCCCATCAAACTCAATGAAATCGCCCGGTTGCACCGGGGGTCGGTGCAGGTGGTGATCACATGAAAATACAGACGCTGGATCTGCATTCTGACCTGCTGCGCGCCATTCTCTGGCAGTATGATAACGCCGACAAACTGAAAACACTGGCGACCCGTAAGGCAGCCGCTTTTAACCGTCACAGCGCGGCATTCTGGCAGCACTGGTATCGCGATGTGTTCAATATCGACACCGCCAATGACTTCGGGCTGGCCGTCTGGGCGCGTATTCTGGATGTGTCGCTGGGGATAGATGTTTCCCCCAGTGACAAGACCAAAATCGGCGTTGGTTTTGGCAAGAAACGTAACTTCAGGGGTAATTTCCGGCGCAATGCCGATTACACCCTGATGCTGACGACCAGTCAGAAGCGCCTGATTATCCGTATGCGCTACTTCAACCTGACCCAAAGCCCGACGGTAGTTAACATTAATACTTTTTTAGAACGCTTCTTCTGGCGCAATGACAGCAAGGTCTTTGTGCTTGACCCGCTCGACATGACTTACATGTACTACGTTTTCAACTTCAACCCCGATGAAAACTTGCGGGTGTTACTGGAAAACTTTGACCTGATGCCGCGCCCCTCCGGCGTCGGCGTCAAATACCGCATTGTCACCAAAAAAGCCTTTGGCTTCGGTAAAAAACACACCAACTACTTAAGCAGCAACTTCGGAGCATAATTTCATGACTAAAACATTCAAAACCCCCTTCGCGGCGCAAGGGGACCGGGTTTCTATTCCTAATGAAGTCCAGCCGGACGGCTCTGTCTCGTATACGCAGGGGTACGGTTATGATTACGAGCGTGACCAGAATACCGATCCCGCCGCAAAGGATATCGAACGTGAGAAGATGAACGGGATTTTTCACGATATCACCGAAGCCGTGGGGGAGATCCAGACGTTTGGGGTGGCGAAATGGTCGGTAGAGGCGCAACCGTACCCCCTGCGTGCGGTGGTCTATCACAACCAAAAACTCTGGCAGTCCCGCATCGAGAACAACAAGGAAGAACCGCAAGCGGGTCAGGGGTGGATGGAATTAAAAGCCGACCTGACGGCGGGGGATGTGGGGGCGTACAACAAAGAAGAGGCTAATCAGCGTTTCCAGCCGTTAGGGAACTACCAGCCCGCAGGGTACAGCTACAACAAGGAAGAGTCGGACACCCGTTTTCAGGCAAAAGGAAACTACCAGCCTGCGGGAAACTATGCACTGAAGGGGGAGAGCTACATCAAGGCAGAATCCGATGATAAGTATCAACCCAAAGGGAACTATTTAGAATCAGGCTATAGCTACTCAAAGAACGAAAGCGACGGAAAGTACCAGCCAAGAGGCAATTATGCGCCTGCGGGTAGCTATGCTCCGAAAGGTGAAAGTTATACCAAACCAGAATCAGATAATCGGTATCAGTCAAAAGGCAATTATGCCCCTGCTGGCAATTATGCTGTTCGCGGGGAAAGTTACACAAGACACGAATCAGACGGCCGATATCAATTACGCGGAAACTACCAACCCGTAGGGAATTATCAGCCGGCGGGAAATTATGCGGTTAGGGGGGAGTGTTATACCCGAGGAGAGAGTGATAGCCGATATTTACAGCGTGATGCAGGCACACGTAGAACCCAAGAAATAGTTGTTTGGAATGGTCATATACAAAATCGTGGAGATATGGTTTGTACAGCAGATATTTCTGGTTGCTTTGTATATGTCAAACAAGCTTCTTCGGGAAAATATATGCCACTGCAAGTTCCAGTAGTAGGTAGACGGTTTGTGACTCAATGGTCTGGTGGTTGGTGGGGAGATATTGAATTCATTCCTCCTTATATACTGAGATTCCATAACGGAGACCAAACGATGAATCAAGTAGTATTGTCAAAATAGTAAAATACGATGGAGATATAGTTTACGACCACTTAAATAAGTGGTCGTGATTTTATATTTTATTTTATTTTATTCTATCTGTGAAAATGGCAAAACGGATTCGTCTGCTGTTAACACTCTATCATTATTTCTTTCTTTATTAAGAATTGATGGCTCAATATCGTAACCGATAAGATTTGATAAAATATATTTATTCATCAATCCACTCAAATAGCCATCTTTATTTCGAAATGATTCTATAAACTGACAGTTATATTGATGGTTGTTTGATTTGTACATAAATGGTACAAGATATTGGTTTCTGCCTTTTTGATAGCCATGTCCTTTATTAACAATTTCTCCATGATCAGAAGTGTATATCATAGAATAATTGGTGCTTTCCTTATCAATGACATCATATATATTATTTATAACTCTATCTGTATGATGGATAGTTAAGTCATAGCTATCAGCATTAGGTAGTGCCATCTTATCGGAATTGTCGTAATTCTTATAAGGCATATGACTGCCATGTAAGTGAATTACAATAAATTTATTTTCTTCATTATCTAAAAGAACTTCATTCAAGAAATGACTTAAGTTGTCATCTTTAAAGTTTGTGAGTTTTATTACATCAGATTTTTTTGCAATAAACCCATATTTAGATGAGTGGAGCCCATCTAGATCTTGTGAGCCTAACCAATACGTCTTATAGCCATTTGATTTAGCCATTTCTATTATTGATTTGTTTTTAAATAAATTTAATTCGCTTTCTGGGGTATGAAAAGCAAGGGACATAGAAACAGAGTTTCTTGTTATTGGCGCACTAGAATGTGCGTTATTTATTATACATCCTCCGTTAGAAGAAAATATACGATTCATGTTTGGTGTTGTATTTAATTCGTATCCATATGCACTATAATGAGTTGATAGTGATGATTCACCCATTATTAAAATAATAGTATTGATATTTGGTTTTTTATTTCCTATTATTGATTCGTTAAATTCACTTATTTCGCTGATGTTTGCATATTTATCATTTGAATAACTAGAAACATACAAATAAGCAAAATCCCCAATAATAGCGGGATATCTATCCCTTATAAATAAACCGATTGTTTTACTATCTTCTTTGATGTCTGATAATAGTTGTTTGTCGACAGCGGAAGCACTAAGATAAAATGTGACAAGGAAAATAAATACGGGCAAAACTTTTAGAGTTATGTGAAATTTGATATTTTTTGTTTTTCTCCTTATTAGATAAAATAAAGCTAATGTTACCACTAATGATGGCAATAACATTATGAAAAATAAATGACCTGCCATAGACAGAGATTCTTTTTCATTCGTCTCAATAAATGAGTCAAGAACTGACACTGATACTCTTTCTCCAAAAACAAAAGAATAATTTATCTGGATAACAAGAAAGAAAAGTAGTGTAGTACCAGTACTAATCAGAATTTTATTCTTTTCCTTAATTAACAGAAAAATAGACAAGAGTAGCGCAAAGGTTGACAAGTGAGGTATGCTAGAATCTTTTTGAAAGATAAAGAGATTCAGTGGATAAGATAAACCCAATGCTCCAACAATAGTCAAAATGTACTTGTATGATATTTTATTTATTAAATTCATAAGTTATAGTATTCAAGAGTGATATGAAAATCGCATTATTATACATATGTTAATGTATTAAACAAAGAAAAGGCTTTTACTTCTTTGATTAGAAAGTGAAAACGGAGAACCGCCATTTAGTCTTCTGGTTTACACTTTTGACCGCTATATTACATATTTCTATAATCCCTCTTCGGTTTTGGGCAGTAGATCCCCGATACCCATCATTATAGCCAGTAAACAGAAAAGAGCGTAGTGCCTCCCAACACCCCATCCCCGTAATCAGCAAACTGCTGCATCACAGTGACAGCAGCTTACTTTCTCACTGCTCTATGATTTCACGTTTTTCTTTTGAGTGGTTGTAGCGATGTGCTGGTGGATTATATCTATTGGTTAACCCTAATGGCTCTCGCTATTGGCGGTTAAAATATCGGCTCGCAAGTAAAAGAAAATTACTCGCATTGGGGGAGTATATCCTGATATCTCCCTCGCAGAAGCAAGTGCCAAGAGAAATGAAGCACGGCGGACACCATTGGGTGACATGACGACAACCGTTTTAATGTCTCCCTTGAAATTGATTATTGCGGTATGAAATGTATCATCACGCTTGATGATGGCTCTGTTCTTAATGGTGAATTTAACCAACAAAATAAAGTCATGTTCTCATCAATAACAGGGCATAACTGTATGAAACTTAAATTTTAAACTTTTGGAAAAGAAAATTTTTCACAAAGTTTAACAGAAGTTTTATTAAGTCAGATTATGGGGTGAGATCATAGAAGCCTCAGCAAGAGATAATCCCCAATTCACAACAGCAAACAAGAAGCCCCATCTGTATTGTTGTTCTGGTGTTAGTGGGTAGCGCGGCAGGAGCAATTGTTGGTTTGGTGGTCGCTGATACTTTAGATGAAGAAATAGAGGAATTTACCTGTTGGGCAATCAATAAACCGAGGTAGTGATTGTACCGAACGAGACTCAAAAAATTAAAAAAGCTGACAGTAGTCTGAGTATAAAGTAGACTAAAACTTCAATAAGATTAATTAACAAAAGGAGTTTTGGTTATGGGAATGGTAATACTGCCTGTGGGGGTTTTATTATTAGTGTCGGTATTAGCTTGTCTGATTGCCTTTATTGCTACCTGTTGGATTTATTTGCAAAAAGGGCAGGCGGTCAATAGTTTTTTTATTATTGTTTCAGGGGGAGGATTAGCCTTGTCATCTTACGGGCTTTATAAACTGCTTTCTATAATAGGTATGATATAAAAATTTGAACACTAGACAAAGCACTATCCTCGTTGTACTTCATTTTTCCACTGGCTCTCTGCTTGGTTGGGTAAAGAGCTACGGCTGGATTAATACTGGGTGGGCTTATTTTTATACAAAATAATATTATGGTGAAATATGTACTATCGTGATGAATCAGGTTTGTTATTATTAGATGAAAAAGATAAGTTGGATTATTATAGTCAGCAAAAAACTGTTGTTGAAAATAAAAGAACCGCGCTTGATGTTTATAATGAAATGACAAAAGAAATACCATTGTGGTTACGTATCTCTTTTACGATAAGAGATAAAATTTCGAGTCTGGCGGGTGTAAAAGGAATTCATGGTTTCTCTGGCAAAAATTTAAAAGAAACACTCCATGATGGAGATTATGTTGATTTTTTTGAGATTGTACATATCAGTGATGATGAAATGTGTCTATTATCGAAAGATATACATTTGACCGTTTTATTATCTCTGAATATTTCCTCTAATGAGGATCATGGCATCGGTTATATAGTGACTGTGACGGCATCTGTTATCACGCATAATTTTTTTGGGAAAATGTATATGATACCCGTATCTCTTGCCCACGGAAGTATTGTGAAAAGTATGCTATCTAAATTGGGTCATAATATTAAATAGTCGGTGAGCTTTCACTCACCTTATTTTTCTGGTCACACTATTAATGTGTGACTTTATCACTGTACGTTTTTACTATAAGTTTTTTAACTATAATTTTTTAAACTGCACTTTTTTAAATATACAGTGAGTCATGACCCCACCGAGCAGTCCCCAAAATGCTGAACTGACTCCCAGTAAATTTGCTCCCGATGCCGTGATCAGGAAGCAAATAATCGCGGCGTCTCTTGTATATTCATCTTTGATCGCTTGATTTAGGCTATTTGTAAAAGTACCAAGGAGTGCTAATCCGGCCAGAATTTTTATTAATGGCACTGGAAATGCGCTAAACAAATAGAAAATTGCCCCACCAAAAATACCTGCCAGCAAGTAGAAAAAACCAGCAGTGACTGCGGCGATATACCGCTTATTCGGGTCTGGATGGACATCGCTTCCCATGCAAATGGCCGCCGTAATTGCGGCAATGCAAATACTGAACCCACCGAAAGGTGCCAGAATCATGGTCATCAATGATGTCCAAATCAGTAATTTGGATGTGCGGGGAGGGTAGCCCGCCGCTTGTAGGGTCGCGATCCCCGGTGCATTTTGTGACGCCATCGTGACGATAAAAAATGGAATACCCACACCAATGAGGGTGCTGGCGCTAAATTGTGGCATGATAAATTCAGGCATGGAAAACATGATGTTTCCACTTGTCAAATTTAAATCGCCACTGAAAATACTCATCATCAGCCCGGCTGCAAGCGTTGAAATGATGGCATATAACGGAAAATAGCGGCGGGCAATTAAGTAAACCAGCAGCATGGCACCACAAAGCCAAAAGTTGACTTGGAGCATTTGAAACGCATCCAAACCGAAGCGGAGTAATATTCCGGCAAGCATCGCCGCCGCCAAGGTATGAGGGATGTAATTCATCAATCTGGCAAATAGTCCGGTGATACCACATATCAACATGAGTGCCGAAGCGAAGATAAACATGCCGATAGCTTCGTTAACGGAAGTCCCCGGAAAACTGGTCGCCAATAATGCCATTCCCGGTGTTGACCAGGCGGTTAAAATGGGGGTGCGATAATAGCGTGATAACGCAATTGTCGTGACTCCCATTCCCACACCCAGCATACTTAACCAGGCACCTATTTGTGAGGGTTCGACACCGATTGCCGTCGCTGCCTGAAGAATTATCGCAACTGAACTGGCGTAACCCACTAATACCGCAACAAACCCTGTGGCAAGTGTTGCTGGTGAGAAATCCCTAAAAAATGATAGCTTAGGCATATGACATGACCTGTCGGATGTTATAACGGACGATGGTGAGAATATCATCGTCCGTTATAACGTTCAATTATGTATTCATTTTCTTTTGAGAAAGCACGAATGAGTGATATCACATCGAAACTTGCTGAAAAATTTAAATTATTAAGAGCTTCTAGAGGCTTAAGCCTCAGTCAGGCGGCTAAATTGACAGGGGTCAGTAAGGCGATGCTTGGGCAAATTGAACGCGGTCAATCAAGCCCGACGATTTCGACACTGTGGAAAATCGCGACCGGCTTTAACATCGCTTTTTCAACCTTTCTGGAGGGAGCCGATCCCCAACCTCAGCCGGTCTTACATCGATTTAATGAATTACCGGTCTTTGAACAAAACAATTCGGGTATGCGTGTCACGCCACTCATCCCCTTTGATGATGAGCTTTTCATCGATTTATTGAAAATAGAGCTGGTGCCGGGAGCCTCAAGTGAATCTTCTCCGCATGAATCTGGGGTGATAGAGCATGTTATTGTTATCAGTGGGGAGTTAGATCTGCGTCTTGATGATACTTGGCACAAAATTTCAGCAGGTGAATCCATGCGTTTCCATGCCAATTGCCATCATGCTTATGCTAACTCAGGCGATGATATAACGGTGATCCACAATCTCATTCATTACCCTCGTAACTAGCAATACAAACCGGTAACAAACATGATAAGAATAACGCGCAGCTTAGAAAATAAAGGTGAGCTGTACGAATATGCACTACACCATAATGAGTTGCTACAAGCTGTATTGGCTCAATACTTACCCATAAATTTTTCTTCATTATTTGCCAGACCCGTCAAAAGCAGTGATGGTGCTGTTGAATGGTATAGTGATTTACAAGGTCAGCCGCGACCTTTTGCCCAGCTATCAGGCACTGAACGCGAGAAGATTCGTGCGCAGATCACCCGTCAACTTGCGGCTATTACCCGCCTGCATGGGCAATTGAGTGAGAAAGAGGCCGTCAATACAGACGTTCTTGCACTATTGGCAAAAATCAGCCATTTTCCTGCGGAAGAACAGATTTGGAGTATAGATAATCAACCGGTTATCCTCTGGGGACAGGCTATTCCACCCGCATCACAACCGCTCGCACAACAATTGATCGCACAACAATCGCTCGCAAAACAATCGCTCGCAGCGGGTAACACAAATTCCCCTGATCCTGCCTTACCCGCACAGAGGCGAAAATTTCGCTGGATGTGGTGGCTGTTGTTATTACTGCTTGCGCTGTTATTGCTATGGTTATTGCGAGGTTGTTTGTCACCGACATTTTCTCCGGTCAAGCCGGTCAATCTTCCCGAAGAGATACGGCAACCTGTTGCGGAAACGGCGGTCGTTGAGCCGGTTGATGAAGCCATCGGAAACGCAGTTTTGGAAGAATCTGTTGTAGAGCCAGAGGTGGAGCCGGAGAAGGTAGCGCCAAAGATGCCGCCGAACGTGGCAGTAAAATCGCCTCCCGTCGATGTGAAAAAGCTGTGTCCTGCCCAGCGCAGTCAAAATCAGGCGCCGGAGGTTGTGCTGGTTTTTGATGCTTCAGAATCCATGTTCCTCGGTATCGATGTTACACCACGAGAATTGCAGCGTTGGTTGCAAGGGCTATCGTTCGAAAATGTGGAGAGAGAGCCAAGGCGCATCACGGTGGCAAAACAATCTGCCAAGAAAATCATCGATAAATTGCCTTCTGATATGTCCATTAGTCTTGTGGCGGCATCTGATTGTCAGCGTGTTTTGACTTCCTCCTCATTTACATTCGGGCAGCGACGGGCGTTAAAACGGACGATTGATCGCATTGAACCCGAAGGAAAAACACCGCTGGCACTGGCATTGGAAAAAGCGGGGGCTTTGGTGGATGGGGTGGATCGTGACGCAATGATTTTGTTAATTTCCGATGGAGATGAAACTTGTGGCGGCGACCCTTGTGCCGTGGCTAATGCGCTTAAAAGAAAGAAACCTCGTTTACAGGTTAATGTTGTGGACATCATGAATACGGGAGCGGGAAATTGCATCGCAGAACAGACGGGGGGAAAAGTATTTGCCGCTAATAATGCCAGCCAGTTTACTCAAGTAATAAATCAGGCGATACAGGAATATATCCCTGAGAATTGTAATTAGTAAAAATAAAACATAATAAATTTAATATTGTTTTATATTAACCCCTGTTTTTAGTCGATGTGGTAGTGTAATAAGATCACAGGGGTTTTACTGCTTATTCCGTAGTAGTTACAATAACCTCTCAGGGATCATGATCCGTTTTATCCGTAGCGTGGATTATTCCGTCACATTATGTTTGGGAAGGACCTGTTTTTCTTTCTTCTCCCTGTTAAGTGAAATATACCCAATGGATTTCAATGTGTCGCAGTCAACACAGCGGCAACGTGAAAGACGAAGGGTATAAATACATCAGTGTTGTATTTTCTGATAGCAAGGAACGGTCTATCGTGAAAGAAACTTTTTTACGTGGCGATAAACTCGAAAGTTATCTGCCCATGGGAGAGAATGGCCAGGCTGTTCATCTTTCCGCTCTACAGTTACGAGAAACTTTACGCCTGCGCCAGCTTTCTGAGGTTGCCAATTCATTGGCTATTCCGCAGGTCAATGAGCAGGGCGATCATATCGACTGGTATGCGGGATTTCCCGGTAATGTCGTTCCTTGGTCGGCGGCAACGGATGATGAACGTCAAGCCGCATTGCGGCAACTGGAGGCAAACCAGGCGGCCATTGAACAACTCAGCACACAAATGGTTAACCAAAAGGCCCATGAAATGCGCCTGTTTGGGGCTTTGCTGAGTAAAACCGTTCAGTTTCCTGATCAAGATCATCTCTATTTGGTTGATGGTAAGCCGGTCGTCACCTTTTGGGGATTCGTGAATGCAAAGCAGCAGGCACGCCCGAATCCGCTTGATTGTTTACGTTCATCGCGCCCTGTTGCACCCTCTGTTGTTTCCGATAGGGTTTCAGATCGGGTTTCAGATACGGCTTTAAACGCGCCATCAAAGCCAGTGGTTGAACCCGCCGTTTCAGCCGAACCCAAATCTTCTCCAGCACCTGAGCCAGGGCCACAACGCCGGCGGCTACCCGGCTGGCTATGGCTGTTATTGCCTCTGTTATTGATTTTGCTTGCATTGTTGTTATTGCGTGGCTGTGTACCTGAAATCCCGATTTGGGGAATAACATCCTCCACTGACTCTACGCCTTTACATCGGAATGAAGTGACTTTGAAAGAGGAAGAGGGAACTTCATCACGATTAGCCAGTGATAAACCCGTCAGTGATAATCGGGTCAATGATAAACATTCTCTGCATCCGGTGAATGGCGTGGTTGCACTTAATGGAGCCATAAATCGTGATGGCGTGATAAATCGTGACAACCCGCAACCGTTGAATGCACCTATTGAGCTGGAAACACAGGAACCTCCGACTCCCATGCCTTCCCAGCCCGAGATTAATCTACCTCCGGTATCGGTTGACCCCTCTTCTTCTGCGGATCTGAGCATCCCTGCCACGGCCCTGCAACAGAACCGGGTTGATTTTCTCAATGGTCGCTGGCACGCCGGTGCCGGAATTCAGGATAGTCGTACCGGCAAGCCACTGAGCCTGACTTATCAGATCCATGACGGCAAAGGAGAGATTGAAATGCGGCGTGGTGATGGCATTCGCTGTCAGGCACCGATCAGGGCCGTCATGAATTCTGAGAAGCTACAACTGGATAGCCGTGGCGAGGCAAAATGCACCGATGGTTCCACTTACACCATGCCTGATGTGATTTGCCAACCCGGTAAACAGGGGGTAGCGGAGTGTAAAGGGCGTTATGACGAAAAAACGTTATTTCCTATGTCGATAAAGCGAGAGGCAAATTAACCGCATGCTGGCAACTATTACTGACTTCAAAGAAAAAGTCACCCTGATCCGTGACAGTGGCATTCAGTTTCTGGATTTTGCTTTCGCGTTACCCAAGCACAAAGTGTACGGTGAGTTTCTATTGGCCGGAGAAGATAATCCGGTGATCCGCCTGATCTATAACGAGCGGGACAACAATTTTCTGGTGCCTTCTGCGCCGGGGAATCCGGCCTTTGCAGCAGAATCAGATTACTCATTGTCACTGGTGAAGTCCCTCGAACTTTATCACGATATTTGGCTGCCCCTGCCCTTTTTCCGTTTTAATTCCCCCCGGAGTTTTGCATCAGGGCCGAACAACTGGTCGCGTGTGAAGTTTCATGCACTGGATACGCCGGATGAGCAGGGAAATACCTGGCGAGTGACACTGGCTTTTGATACCAAAGTCTTGCCTGACAGACAGAACACCCAATATTTGGCACCCGATGATGACGATGTGCGCTCTGGCGTAGGTTTTGCGCTGGCAGAGAACCACCACGAAATGGGGGATTTTCTGTTGTTGAAATGGGTGGATGACTGGTTGCGGGAAACCTACACCGAACGCGCCACCGGATTATGGCGCCATTACCCGGAAGATATTGACCTGAGTCTGAGCCAAAAAGAGTATCAGGCACATTATCTCAATTTGGTTAATGCCCTGAACGTCTTATTGAACGTGCCTGAAATCCAGCTTAATGATGTCAGGTTGAAGGATAACCCGATTATTGGCGTTGATCTGGTATTGGACGTGGGCAACTCGCGCAGTTGCGGGATTTTGATTGAAGAACATAACGACGATAACCAAGGCTTATCCCATCATTATCAGTTACAGCTCCGCGATCTGAGTGAACCCCAGTATGTTTACACCGAGCCTTTTGACAGTCGGTTGGAGTTTGCTCAGGCTGAATTTGGCCGGCAGGATTTTTCTGCAAAAAGCGGGCGCAGTGATGCCTTCACCTGGCCAACCATCGGCCGCTTGGGAGAAGAAGCCTTGCGCATGGCGTCACAACGTTTGGGAACCGAAGGGTCAACCGGGCTTTCCAGCCCGAAACGCTATTTGTGGGATGAAGCCCCTTATTCCCCCGGCTGGCGCTTCAGCCGTGCCTTTGTGAAATCGGATCGTGAGCCACAGGCGACAGCGGCACCGATGGCCTACATGATCAACGATAAAGGGGAAGCGCTGTATTCTCTCAAGCCTTCTGAGCGTATGCCGGTCTTCACGCCGAATTATAGCCGCAGCGCCTTAATGACCATGATGTTGTCAGAAGTTCTGGCTCAGGCGCTCATGCAGATTAATAGTCCGGCGCAACGCTTGAAGATGACACATGCCAGCACCCCTCGTCAGTTGAAAAATATCATTCTTACTGTGCCGCCCGCGATGCCAAAACCTGAACGTGTGATTTTTCAGCAGTCAATGATGCAAGCCATCAGGCTGGTGTGGAAAGCCTTGGGCTGGGAAGACCGGGATCAAGGTATTGATGAAAGTGGCCGGGAAGATAAAAACCTTGATCGCAAACGGGCGTTGCCGGAAGTGCATGTTAAATGGGATGAAGCCACTTGTGGTCAGTTGGTTTACCTCTATAACGAAACACAGAATTATTTTGGCGGTCGCAGCGAAGAATTCTTTGCTGCCACGGTGCGCCCTGATAACAAGCTGGCAACGGGCGATGAACGCACATTGAAAATCGCGTCTATCGATATTGGCGGCGGCACCACGGATCTGGTGATTACCCGTTATACCTTGGATGAAGGGAGTGGCAGTAATGTGCGTATTGTACCGACACAGCTATTCCGCGAAGGCTTTAAAGTTGCCGGTGATGATATTTTGTTGGATGTGATCCAGCTTTATTTACAGCCGGCATTCAAGGCGGCGTTACTGAATATTGGTTATCAAGATTCAGATGCAGAAGCGGTCATGTCACGGTTATTTGGCAGTGAAGCGCTGGAAGCCGGTAAACAAGTCCTGCGCCAGCAACTGACGCTACAAATATTTGCGCCGGCGGCACTTGCTATCTTGCACCACTATGAAAACTTCACGCCAGAAGCGGGTGAGCAGGTCATCAGTGCGACGTTCAGTGATCTGCTTCCCCATCCACCGACGGATAAAGTGCGTGAATATGTGGATGATGAAATCAGGCGCAGTTTGCCAACAGGAATGGAAAACACATTCTCTATTCTCAATGTGCCGCTGAACATTAGCTTAATGAAGCTGCATAAGGAGTTTATTGATGCGCGCAATAATCGCATTAATATTTGCCAAAGTCTGCGCTCCTTGAGTGAAGTGCTTTGGCATTATCACTGCGATATGCTGCTGTTAACCGGGCGTCCTTCCCGCTTGCCGGGAATTCAGGCATTGCTTCGCCAGTTACAGCCAGTACCGCCCGCCCGTATTCTGCCGCTGCATGGTTATGAAACGGGAGGTTGGTATCCATTCAATAAGAAAGGATTGATTGAAGATCCGAAATCTACCGCAGCGGTCGGTGCGATGCTGTGCCTGCTGGCGGAAAAATCACGTTTGAGTAATTTCTACTTCCGTACCGCCAATTTCAGGCCCTATTCGACGATCCGTTATTTCGGCATGCTCGACAGTAATAATCTGCTGAAAGACAGTAACGTCTTTTATCGGGATATCGATCTGGATAAATCAGGGTTCCAACTGGATGGTGAACACTATTTCGAAGCGCGTGGGGAAATGCGTCTTGGTTTCCGCCAGCTTGATAATGAGCGCTGGCCGGCAACGCCATTGTATACCCTGAAAATTCCGGGAAGCCGGCTGGCGGCAGCGTTAGCGGGTGATGCGGTCTTGCGCCTGAAATTGGAAGTGGAAGAAGGGCGGGGACGCGAAGCAGAATCGAAGGGCAGTCCGGAAAAATTCCGCATTAGCGAGATGGAGATTGTCGAATCTGAGCAAAACCCGCGTCCTAATGACGTTAGCTTCAAACTGAATACCCTGGTTGGCAGCGGTCTGGGTGAAACACACTATTGGCTCGACAGTGGGAGCATCAAAATCTAATGAATAATCATACTCCCGAACAATTAAAACAAGCATGGCTTGGTGTGGCAGAAGGTGCGGGTCAGGCGATTGAGTGGATTGACGATGCGCGGGGTAACGCACCTCGCCTGAATACGGAAGCCGACCGATTAAAGCTGAAACTGCGCCGTAGCCGGAATACCGCCCAACGGTTGGCGATCGCGGCTACCCGCCCCATGACCATCGGTTTCTTTGGTTTATCTCAAGCCGGAAAATCCTACCTTATTTCTTCGCTGGCTGCGGGTGAAAATGGGCGTTTGGAAACCCAAATGGGCCATCATAAACTCGATTTTATCGAGCACATTAACCCGCCCGGCGGGGGAAAAGAAGCCACCGGGCTTGTGACGCGTTTTAGTCGTCATGCCCGTCAATCCCATCCCGATTGGCCGATTGAATTACAACTGTTCAATGAAGTGGAAATAGCCAAAATTATTGCCAATGCGTTTATTCACGATTTCAATCAGGAGAAAATCGATTGGAATTATGATGAAAAACGCATCAATACTTTGCTGACCACGCTGAATGGCCGCCGTCAGTCACACAAAGTGGCGGGGGTGACGGAAGATGATGTTGTGGCCTTATGGGATTATTTGGTTCGCCATGCGGAAAAAAGCCAAAGCAAAATGGCCCGGCAATACTGGCCAACGGCGGTAGAACTGGCACCTTGGTTATCGATTGATGATCGTGCCCAGTTATTCAGCGAACTGTGGGGGAATATCCGCGAATTCAGCGACGTCTATCGACGCTTGGCTGATACATTACAGCGTTTGGGCGGAGCCAGTGTCGTGAGGGCGCCTCTCAGTGTTCTGGTCACGGAGCAGAATGGTCGTCTGGTGCAGGCCAACAGCATCATGAACGTGGATATGCTGGAGCGCCTGAACAAGCATAACGACTTGCAGGTTGAGGTTTGTCCTGAACTGGTCAACGGGTTGTCAGCCCCGGTCTCCCTTTCTTTGGCGGAACTGACGGCATTGACCGTTGAGCTGCATGTTCCGTTACTCGCTTCTACGCTGGCTTCTGCGCAAACTTCTACGCGAGAAAGTTTGTTGGAAGAGGTCGATTTGCTGGATTTCCCCGGCTATCGGGGGCGTCTTGGCGTGGAATCATTGGATTATTTCCAGAATGCGGCCGAAAGTGAAGACAATAACCCTCTGGCACAGTTAATCCTGCGGGGCAAAGTCGCCTATTTGTTTGAACGTTACACGCTCAATCAAGAGATGAACGTGCTGGTGGTTTGCACCCCTTCGAACGAACAATCCAACGTGAAAGATGTGGGTGGTGTGCTGGATGAATGGATCCGTTATACCCAGGGTGCCGATGCCACCAGTCGGGCCCGTCGCCCATCAGGATTGGTCTGGGCGATCACCAAGTTGGATTTGCGTATCACACAGGAGTTGAACAAATCAGAGGACATGCTGCGCGAAGTCTGGGGACAGGGAGGCATGATCAAAATCACCATGACGGAGCGTTTCGGGCATTTCCCGTGGATGCAGGAATGGCAACCGGGCCGGGCTTTCGATAATACCTTTCTGGTGCGTAAACCCCGTCAGGCCACACCGTTTATCATGATGCAGGCGGACAGTGAGTCAGAATTCAATCAACAAACCGCGCCTAAACTGGCCCTGATGAAAAAAACCTTTCTTGAAGATACGGGTATTCAGCGCCATATCGCCTCGCCCGAAGCGGCATGGGAGGCCATGCTGCAACTCAATGATGGGGGGATGCGTCGGTTGGCAGATTATTTGGGGATCGTCTCACAACGTGAAATTAAACTTGCCCGTATCGCCGAACAGTTAGATGAAACGCGACACGAACTGGTAGCGGGAAATCTGCACGCGTGGTATCAGCCAGAGGGTGCGGAAGAGGTCGCGAAAAAAGAGCGGATCGCGGCGGATATTCTTAAAGCCCTGCAAACCCGTGCCGGAATGCACGGTGAACTGTTGGTGAGTCTCATTCCCCAGCGCAAGGCACTGCAAGAACTGTATATGCAGGAAGCGGAAGCAGAGTTACCTGCGCAAGAGAATAAGGCCGATGAACCGGTCGATTTCTTTGGTATCGGCAGTGACTTTGATCTGTTCAGTGATACTCCGGATGAAGCCGTCTCTGCGCACAGCCACGAGCAAGAGTTTGCCCATCGCGCGATCAAGCTGTGGATCAATGAGCTGCGAACCGTCCCCGAACAGCCGGGAATGGCGAATTTTATCGAACTTCCCCGCCCCATTGTTGAAATGTTGGTCGATGAATTAATCACGGCTATCCAGCGAATGAACGTCGAAAAGGATGTGCTGAAAGTGCTGGAAAACACCGAACAGGCGGGTGTTCGACGGGAAAAAATGATGGAACGTCAGGTTTCCCGTGTCATGCATGTTATGAATGATTTCATCACTTGGCTGGGCTACCAGAACATACCGGATGAGACACGCCCTGAGAGCCGTTTTACCAAAGGGCAGCCTATTTTTGCCCGCCCGGATAAAAAAGATCCCGCCTTGTGGACAGCGGATGAACGGCTGTATCGCCTGACCAACGAAATGCTGAACTATAGCGCCCGGTTTTTCTTTGATTGGCTGGTCGGTCTGGGAGAAGTGATTAAAGAAAATGCCGGCCATTCTGCTGGGCGTGAAATTACAGCCGTCCAGAACGAACGGCTGGGCCGCATTATTCATCGTATTCAAATGTTGTCGGAGTAACGAGTTGTGATTAAACCAGAGCTGAAACCTTATGAGCCGGTAGAACCGGGGTATGCCGTGCTGCGTATTGAAGATTGGCAGGGGGCGACGGAAGGCATCAGTATCTCCATCCAGCGCAATCAGGATCGCTGCTTTTTAGATGAGCAAGGGCAATGGTTCAGCAATGAAGTATGGCTAATGCTCCCTGATTTACAGGCCGTGGAGGGAGCCGTCGAAGCGCGAATTGGTCCGGCATTGGTCGATGCTTTATTGGCGGAGCGTCAGGTGGCATATCGTGTCACCGCGAAAGACGACGATGATCAGCGCAATATGGGCGTGCTGAAAATTGCCGATGGGGTGCTGAGTTCCCTGGCAAAAGGAGATTATGCGCCGAGGGAAAAACAACGCGAACTGCGTGACACGATCCCTCCCACTCAGGTTCCTCCAACCCAGGTTCCTCCAGCCCAAGAACCCGTCGTGCAGCCGGAAGAGTTACCGACGGTTGAAACACCGCCGCTTTCCGCCCCGACATTGCCAGTGGATGAACCGGTTAACGAGCCGATTAATGCGCAAATGAGTGCTCCATCATCAGGGTCGGCAAAAAAATCCAACTCAGGGATGCTGATCACGGCGGCAGGGCTTTTGATTGTGGTCGTTACTGGTGTGCTTTGGTGGTATTGGCAACCCTTGGCCAAACCGGAGCCGGTGATCGTCAGTGCATCGGAAACTGCACCTTGCGCCCGTGAAAATATGGCTAAAAACAGCGGACTGGATTTTGTGAAAAGCTGTTTGCGCAGTCAGCCTTCCGGTCAACAGATATTGGCGGTCATTAATCAGGCCAAAGAAGCCAAACAGTGTGACATCGCCCAGCGTCTTTATGCTTATAAGGCACAGGCGGGTGATACACAAATCGCTTTACGCTATGCCCAAGAATACGATCCCAAAACAGCGACCCGGCAAGGATGTTTTGTTGCGGATGCGCAAACGGCCACTTATTGGTACGAAATCCTGCTCAATCAGGACCCACAAAACAAAGAGGCTAAAGCCCGTTTAGCAGAACTGAAAAAATAGGGTCTGAAAAAATAGGGTCTGAAAAATAGGAATCGCATGATGAAATATCTGAACGGGTTGAAGGCGGGTTTTCCCGCCTTGGTGTTGATGGTATCGGCTGAGGCGGCAGCACAAAAACCGTTGTTGCAGGAAGGGAAACAAACGCTCTATCAGCGCGTACTGACTTATCCGGGCTGTGAATTATCGCCCAACGTGGGTGAACAAGGTCAGGAACAACCTGCCTTTAGTCGTTTTTATGTGTATCAGCGCCAGAAGCAAGGCAACGAAGAATGGTTGCAGGTAGGCCCGGATAGCTACGGACATCCCCGTGGCTGGATGAAATCCAACTGTACGGTAGATTGGAAAATGCAACTGACGCTGGCCTTTACCAACCCTTCCGGGCGCAACCCGATGCTGTTTTTCCGTGACAAAACGGATGTGGAACGCCTCTTGAACAGTCCCAAGCCTGCGACACAATTGCAGCCATTATTGCATGAACTGAAAGCAGGGAAATCGGTTCCTTCGGTGCTGGCGCGTGAACCGGATTACATGATCGATCAGCATAAGCATTTTTATCTGCTGCCGGTATTGGATTCCGATGATATTTTTACCGACACAGGTTATCAGGTTCGGGTACTCAATGTTGCCTCCGTCAGTGAAGCCGGCAAAGGGGGTAAATCGGGACAAAATAAAGGAACGGGTTCTTCTCCCGATAAAGAACATCAAGAAAATAAAGGACATCAAGGAAATAAAGAAAAAAACATGATGAGAGGCTTCTCTGCATCGGTGGTCTTCGTGATTGATTCCACCATTTCAATGGGGCCTTATATTGATCGCACCAAACAAGCCATTGAGAAAGTCTACCAGCAGATTGAAAAAGAAAACCTACTCGGTCAGGTAAAATTTGGTCTGGTGGCTTATCGTTCAAACGTGACGGCGGTTCCCGGTTTGGAATATGACAGCAAAATGTATGTCGATCCCAATACGGTGAAAGATGGAAAAGATTTTCTGGCAAAAGTCCGTGACCTCAAGCCGGCCAAAGTTTCCAGCAGCAAAGTGAATGAAGATGCGTATGCGGGCGTCATGACCGCACTGGATAAAGTGGATTGGACAAAATTTGGTGCCCGTTATGTGATCCTCGTGACGGATGCGGGGGCGCTAGCAGGGGATGACAAATTATCTACCACCCGGTTGGACGCCACACAGGTCCGTTTGGAAGCAACCTATCGCGGTGTGGCACTCTATACACTCCATCTGAAAACACCGGCCGGGCGTAAAAATCACGCTTTTGCTGAGGATCAGTATCGTGAATTAACCCTCAACCCTTTCCTGCACAAGCCACTGTATTACCCGATTAATTCGGGGGATGTGAACAGCTTCGGGACGATGGTTGACAGCCTTGCCAACGCCATCACCGGACAGATTAAAGCGGCATGGAGTGGCAAAGAAACGGTAGGCAGTGCGCTGGGTGCGGACGAATCTTATTCTTCCCATACGGGGAAACAAGCTCCGTTACCGCAGGAGACTTTATTGCGTGATGCTGCCTTATTGGGTCACGCCATGCAGTTGGCCTATCTTGGTGACAAACAGGGAACTCAGGCGCCGCCGGTGTTTAAATCTTGGATCAGTGACCGTGATCTGGTTCAGCAAAACATCCCTGCGACCGAAGTCAAAGTCTTGCTGACCAAGAGCGAATTAAGCAATCTGAGTGAAGTCATGAAGAAGATCGTGAATGCAGCCAATGAAGGGTTAATTTCGCCGGATGATATGTTTGCCAGCCTGCGTTCGCTGGCCGCGACGATGGGCAATGATCCGAAACAGGCAAAGAACAAACAAGCCACCAAACTGGGTGAAATGGGGCTGCTGGGTGAATATATCGACGGATTGCCTTATTTGAGTGAAGTGTTGAGTCTGGATGAAGAGACGTGGAAAAGTTGGGATGGGTTGGAGCAGGAACGCTTTATCCGTCGTTTGAATACCAAACTCCATTATTACCAGCGTTATAACGAAGATGTGGATCGCTGGATTTCACTGGCACCGGATAGCGACCCGCGTGATAACGTCTATCCCGTTCCACTGGAAAACCTGCCATGATGTTGCACATTGAGTCGATGCAGATACAGCGCGGGCAGGCGGAGCAGGGGTTTACTGTCAGCCTGCCGTCGCTGTCGCTTGCAGCGGGGGAAGTAGCGGCCTTAACGGGGCCGAGTGGTTGCGGTAAAAGTACCTTGCTGGAGATGATCGGGGGAATATTACAACCGGATCATCTGTCACGCTATCAATTGGGGACGCCGCCCTGTGATATTGCCACGCCAATTCTGGCAGGAGAAGAACGCCGGCTTGCGGAAATACGGGCGAAAGATCTTGGCTTTGTTTTGCAGCATGGCGGATTGCTCCCTTGGCTCTCCGTGGAACAAAATATTCAATTGCCTCGCAAGATAGCCGGATTGGTGACCCAATCCGATTGGCTGGATACGGCCATTTCGCGCCTGAACATTGAGGGGCTGATGAAGAAAATGCCTTCTCAGCTTTCGATTGGAGAGCGGCAGCGGGTTGCTTTCGCCCGCGCCATTGCCCATCAACCGCAACTGTTATTGGCGGACGAACCCACCGCAGCCCTGGACCCTCACAATGCCGAGAGGCTTTTTAGCCTGATCGTTGAGATGGTCAGCTCACTCAGTTTAGTGGCTGTTATTGTGAGTCACGATTGGCAGCGGGTCACAGATTTTGGTCTTAAACGTTATGCGGCAAAAGTGGATGGAAAAAACAGTGTCTTCACCATCGGTTAAGGGGATCACGGCAAGGCCGCCCCGCTGGCTTTTGCCTCGAATGGCGTTGGCGGATTTGGTTCACGATCGCAAGGTTGCATTCTGCATCATCTTTTCGTTGATTGCCGTTATCACCCCGCTGTTACTGCTGTTTGGCCTGAAAAATGGCATCGTTAACCAGCTTCGCCATACGTTGCTGGAGGATCCACGCACACGCGAAGTCCGTATGCTGGGTAACGGTAACTATGACCGTACTTGGCTGATGCAGCTTGCGGCGCGATCGGATGTCAGTTTTGTCATGCCATTGACGCGCTCCTTGAATACTCAGGCCGATTTGGTCAAGGATCGCCAGCATTTTGTCAGTAACGCTGAAGTTATTCCCACCGCCCAACATGATCCCTTATTGA
The DNA here is from genome assembly GCF_002127545.1 of Xenorhabdus beddingii. Classification (GTDB taxonomy): domain Bacteria; phylum Pseudomonadota; class Gammaproteobacteria; order Enterobacterales; family Enterobacteriaceae; genus Xenorhabdus; species Xenorhabdus beddingii. The sequence continues at coordinate 97,211 of NZ_MUBK01000010.1, read as the reverse complement.
TGAATGCCCGGATACCGCAGAATGCGCAGCAGGTCGTACTGAGTGCCAGTGCGGCGGAACGTTTACAGGTAAAAACAGGGGATAGCGTGCGCTTAGTGATTGCCCGTAAACGGGAGGGGGTGAGTGAACGGACACAGCATACATTCACTGTCATTGATGTGATGGAGGGAGCAAAGTTTTCCCGCCCCGCCGCTTTCGTCACCTTGCCGCTTTTAGTCGCCATGGAAGATTACCGTGATGGTTATCAGGTCGCGTTATTAAATGTCCATGATGGAATGCCTGCCCGTGAACGCAGCACTTTTGCCAAAGCTCGGTTATATGCCAGCAGCATGGATGCGGTAGACGAATTAGCCGACTGGTTACAGCAGCAGAATATTGAAACGGTGACCCAGCAAGCACAGATTGAATCTGTGCGCGCCATTGATCAGGTACTTGGCCTGATTTTTAGTGTTATCGCCTGGATATCGGCTTCAGGTTGTATCGCCTCGCTGGTGGGGGCATTTATGGCAAATATCGATCGCAAAAGAAAAGATATGGCCGTGCTGCGATTGTTGGGTTTTCGTCGTCAGGCGGTCGTGCTGTTTATCTTGATTCAGGCTCTGCTTTTAACTGGCAGCGCCTGGGGCGTGGGTTTACTGCTCTATTTTTGCGCCAGCCAGTTATTTAACCGTGCGCTGGGCGCTTCATTACCTGAAACGGCATTTGTATGCCATTTGGAACCCTGGCATTTATTGATGGCATTATTGGCCGTTTTAGCCGTCGCATTGGGAGTGGCAGCGGTGGGCGCATTACGTGCGTTGAAAATTGAACCTGCGGAGAGTTTACGTGAGATTTAATCATTGTGTGAGTCTGGCATTGTCAGCACTCTTGTTTGGAATGCTTTCACTTTCTGCACATGCGAATTGGGAAGAGAAATACTATAACCCCAAGCCATTGGCGGATGATGTGATATTGCCCATGCCTTGTGGCGGTGCCATGGCCTTTCGCAAAGTCTCCATTCCCCTTAGCCGGCCATTGCAGGATTACAGCATGACATTGGGTGGAGAAGGCAACGATGAATGGGGATATCTGGAACAAGCACGGGCTGAACATATTGCGGGAAGTTTTGCTGAGGGTCAATCTGGCAAGGGGCGTTATTTCCTGATGGCAAAATACGAGCTGACAGAGATGCAATATCAAGCGCTGACGGGTAACTGCCCGACACCCAATATGAAATTGCGTTTACCCAAAGTCAACATGGGTTGGATGGATGCCATGAATCTGGCGAACCAATATAACCTTTGGTTATTGAAAAATCAGCCTAAGGCGTTGCCGGTTGAAGATGGTAAACCCGGCTTCTTGCGCCTGCCGACGGAAACTGAATGGGAATTTGCAACCCGTGGTGGGTTGGCCGTTTCTCCGGCAGAATTTCGCGATCAACGCTTCCCAATGCCAGAAGGATTGACCAGTTATGCCTGGTTCGCCGGTGCTCAATCCGCCAATGGCAAACTTCAACTTACCGGACTGCTTAAGCCCAACCCGCTGGGGCTGCACGATATGCTGGGTAACGCATCAGAAATGATGTTTGAACCTTTTCGCCTAAATAAATTGGATCGTCAACATGGTCAAGCCGGGGGTTATATCGTTAGGGGAGGACATTTCCTGACGCCACAAAGCGATATACGCAGCGCTTTGCGTGGAGAGGAACCTTATTATGTTGGGCAGAGTGATAATAAGAATAAAACCATTGGCTTTCGTTTGGTACTGGTTTCCCCGACATTGACCTCACGGGAGCGCATCAAAGAAATAGCTAAAGAGTGGCAAGCACTAGGCACAGATAACGCTCAGAACAAAGAGAAAAACCCGGCTGATTCCCTCGATAACTTGAGCCACATTTCAGCTCAGGTTCAGGATGCAGCAGTGAAAAAACAGTTGGAAAAGTTGCGGGCTGATCTACGGGCCAATGCACAACTGCGTGATGAACAACGTGATCAGGCCATACGTACTTCCCTGCAACTGGGGGCATTCTTGTGCACCAAATTAAAGGATGATGGGGATTTTTATGATCGGCTGATCGGTTTATATGAAAAAACCTGTCAGGCAGGCAGTGAACTGGATGCGAATTGCGCCCGCCGTCAGACACAGTTGGCGCAGCATAAAAAGACCCTTGATTTTATTGTTAATTATTACGCCGATACCTTGGTGGACATGGGCATAACTTACAATTCAGAGCTTATTGCACCACAAATTCGTGTTGTTCAGCAGCAGATGTCGGCGCGGGGAAAAACGAATTTGAACCGTTATCTCATTACTTACCGGAATAACCTTCAGGGTTATTGGAAGAATGGAAAAGTGGCACGAGACAGTTGGTTGGATGCGTGTAAGAAAAACAACTAATAACAACAAATAACCAATTAAATGACTAAAAAGGATATTCAAAAATGGTACTGAAATCGATTCGTTCTATGGTTTCTTTCTGCATGATTTTTTTGCTGGTTGCCTGCCAAACCCCGCAAGGCCCCTCAGCACAAACGGGGAAGGTGGATTCTCGTTTAACTCAGGATCAGGATGTTGAATTTTTTAATAAATCGGGATGGCAAGCCTGTATAGCCGGTGCTGCGACAGGCGCTCTGGCTTGTGCGCTTGCCAGTGAGCATAAAGCAATATGTATCGCTGCTGCGGCTGTTCTGGGGTGCGGTGTGGGTGTGGGGGCCAATGCTTATCTGGACAGCCAACGTAAAAAGTATGGAACCCGGGAGCAGCTACTGGTTGCCTCAATTAACGACGTTAAAGCAGAAAACCAGCGTATTCAGAATGTGACGGCCACCGCTAAACAGGTTATCGCAGAGGATAAACGGACGCTGGCTAAGATTAAGAAAGATATCGCGATGAAAACGGCGAAAAGAGGCCAGATGCAAAAAGAATTGCAAGGTCTTGATGCCAACATCGCTTATTTACGCTCTACCCTCAAGGAAATGAAGGAACATGAGCAGCAATGGGGTGAAGTTTCTTCTCTGATGGCAAAAGACCGCGTTCGTACCAAAGATCTGGATAAACAAATTGTTCAGATGCGCAGAAACATTGGTTCGTTACAACAAGAGCTAGACAGCCTTTATGAACAACGTACCGCAATTAAAGTAAGCTGATAAGGAGTTTTTATGTGTGGATTAATGATGCGTGGCTTAATCATGTTAGCTGCGGGCATGGTACTCACTGGCTGTGTGACGAATGCAAAAGAGTGTGATCCAACACTGGGTGATATGAGTCTCATTGCAAAATTTAACTGCAATTACTCAGGCACCTGGGATCAGCGTGTGGTGGAAAAAGAGAAAGAATTGCAACACGAACAGGCATTGAACAAAGAGTTCAAAGCCGTTTATGCTGCGATTGAACGTGAGAAAAAAGCGGGTAAAGCGAATTTGGAAAGTAAAAGACGTTCTCAGACCGCATTGCATAAGTCGTTAAATCATTTGCTGAATCAATTGAAAACGAAATCAGTGGGTAAAGCGAACATGGAAAAACAGATTGCTGAATTGGAGGATCGCCTGCGTAATGTGTCAAATCAGCCATCTCAGTCTGAGATGCAAAAACAATTGGAATTACAGCAGTTGCAGAGCCAATTGAATAAACTTCAAAATAGCTTGTTGGTACAGTAACTCAGAATTTCCATGAGTTCGACTGAATATCCAGCCCATTTTTTGCTGATGGTTTAAAGCGCAATGAATGGGCTGGGTGTCGGAGTGATACATCACCACTTGAGTAAAATAACAGTGGCGTGAAATGCCGGGTTACTATCTTATATTAAGATAAAAGTTGGACGGTGATCCCAATCTTCGCCATTTATGATTTTTCCAGTTTGTGGTTCTATAAGTTTAACCTTTAATTCATCGTTGATATAGATATTAACAGAGTGACCTTGATCCTCTTTATTTGTTCCAACGATTATGCCAAGAGCATATCCGAAACGCTCATTACTGATATAGGCTTCTTTACTGGCCTGTGCTTTGTATATATAACAAAAATCATCACAATCAAAAGATTCTTGTCTATATTTGAAATTTTTCAGCTCTGATTGTTTATATATATATTGCGCTGTTCTGTCTGAAATAACGCAATATTTTCTATCCATTATTCTTAATTTATGATATTTGAATGTAATATTTGGCCAGGTCTTCTGGCATAACATTTTTATCAGTTCGCTCTGAATATAATGAATATGTTGGCTAAATAAGCTATATTTTTTATCAGATAAGTATAACCAACTCCATTCACGCTCGTTCTCCACGAGATCGCTGCAAAGATAGATGTCTTTTCCTTTATAATTCCAAATATATTTATATTTATTTACGCCGTCTTCGGTTTTGACATATTCTGCCCTGATTAATATCAGAAATTCTTCTGGCTGAGAATTAGGCGTATCCCAAATTGCCCAATTCAACTCATTTGTCATATCGTTTGAATACAGAAAAAATTTATGGTCATAGTATTTCCCTACCAGACGTTTTGGTACTGTCGGCGCAGGCGTATTCCAATGAATTATCATGATAAAGTCATGATAATTCGTTTCCTCTTGTCCAAAATAGGCGTGTGAATCTCCGACACGTTGAGTAGAATCAATACATAGTATGCGCTTATTTTCATCCCTAATGAGATAGGTAACATATCGATTTATCTTTTTGTTAAATGCGGCCTCATCCGGTGTAATAAGAGCAGCCTCATTGTCTTCTGGAAACAGGTTTTCATTATCATCATTAATATTTTCTGATTCTGAAAGTGTAGATTTATCTGAATCGGATAAGGAGTGAGAGGGGATTATTTTGTCTTCTTTTTCCATAACGTAGTTACCTTATTTTATATTGAATATATCTCTGTGTGGTTACTCTTGGGGATTAAAGCATGAATAATCTATAACTATGGGTAGGAGCCGGAATATTAAGTCTCTCAGAGGCAACCTCTCAATTAGCTAAACGAGAGTTGTTAATGGCGAAGGATGGGTTTTCTGTCGCAAGTCAGAAGGCGATATTTCAGTACTAAAAATGTGGAATGCTTTTTAGGAAAATTATTTTTCTGTAAATCATAAATTAAACTTATTACACGCTATTTTCCCCTTGGCTTTACTTTCCTAAAATCATGATGATGGGTTATCAATAAAATCATTTTTGTTTCTGCTTTATCTATTTTAATGGAAAATTAAAAATAACAAAAACAAAGAAATGTACGGAATTACGCATGGAATTCAACTTGTCACTCAACCTATTTTTTAGTGATTGATATTAATTAGAACACAATAAATAGATTGAGTTATTTTTATAAAAATATTACCAAAAATGATTTCAAGAGCAGACGTCGGTAGAAATTCCGCTGGCGAAATTATCTATGGTTTTAACGACGGCGTTCTTATCAACGAAGATCTTGGTTCCCGCCGTTAGGCTACTCGTAATATTGGTAATATGGCAGAGAAAAGCTGATGCCCCCATACTTAAATTCACGTTGGCGGAATCGGCGCTGAATTTCTGAGACGTTTTATTAAACACCGCTCCCATTTCCAGCGTAAGGTTCAGATGTTTGGTTTTGCCTGCAACATCAATTTTACTGCCCATTTGCCCTGAAATTTCCAGATTTTCACCATCTACGGCACAAGCATCCACTTTCGTTTTGACGCCTGATTTAGTGAATAAATTATTCAGTGGCTTATCAGTGTATAGGGTAATATCAATGGCTGAGGAGATAAGATTATTGTTTTTGTTGGCTTCGTTAATCAGACGCAGTGTATTGCCATCGTGATTAACATCAAGTTCATCAATGGATGATTGCATACCTTTAACTTTTAATGAAGAGGTGGCAGCACATTTGATCGTTAGATTAACGCCTTTTTGCACATTAACGGCAGTGAAGCTCTGAACTTCAATGGTTTTTTCTGCTGCCATTGCTGGATGGAATGTGGCTCCTGAAATTAATGCCACCAAAATTGCTATTTTTCTCATAAAATACCTTTGTTAAGAGTAGGGTTAATGTGCTTAAGGCTTCTAAAATGAAAAAAATACCAGAAAACGTTATTGAATTTCCCTCAGTATGAATTTCATATCTTAAGATAAAATTATTTCGAGTCTATAATCAATTAAGCAAGATGTGACTTCTCAACATATTTCTAAAATAACTGCACCCGATACCGCTATTTAATATATTTATCTTTCATCATGTCTATTGACCTCAAGTTAGCTTTAGGTTTTATAGTGCAAAGTTGCTGTGTCTGTTAACTGACAAAATATCGTTCTGTCGTTTTATTGCATAAAAAAGACAGGGTTTTTGCTTAAGGATCAGGAATATTGATGATGAAACGTTTTATTGAAAACGCACTTGAGAGTAATGGGTTGTGGATTATTGCCCGATTGTTTCTTCTGGTCATTTTTATCGCTTCCGGGCTTGCTAAACTGATTGATTTTGAAGGCAGTCTGGCAGAAATGCGGGCTGCGGGATTGCATCCAGACTGGTTGTTTAATATCGCGTCAGCCGTTGTTTTGATTTCTGGTTCTTTATTGATCTTGTTTGATCGCCTTGTCTGGCTGGGTGCCGGAATGTTAGCTGTTTTCCTCTTTTTGACCATTGTCATTGTCCATACCTTTTGGCATTTCTCAGGTGAGTACGCCAAAATCTCACTCTATTTCGCGCTTGAGCATACCACGGTTATTGGGGGGCTGATTATTACCGCAATTGCCAGCCATTTGAGAAAGAAACGTCAAGCATAAAAATAGCAAACAATACCGTTTGGGTTCAGGCCATACCTGACTGGCTGGGTCATGCAACCTATTCATCATGCAGGGCAATAATGGATTCAATTTCTATGTGTAAGTCCGGATGAATAAGATTTGAGACTTCAACCAGAGAACAGGCGGGTAAATGGCCTTCATAAAATTCAAACAGTAATGGACGAATAGCCGGAAGCTGGCTGATATCCTTAATGAAAATGGTGAATTTTACCAGATCAGACTGATGCCGTTTTTCCTGATTAAGTATTGACGTAATCTGTTGGAGAATGGCAACAGCTTGTGATTCAACATTAAGATGTTGTGCTGCTGTGCCAAAAGCGGTTAAACCTGAAATATATAACAGACCATGATGTTTGGTGGCATGTACATAAGGGCCTTTGACTTGAGGTAAGTTGTCATAATTCATTCGAATAACCAAAATAAACTCCTTATCGAGAGCCTATTTGGATAGGCTCTTTTCTGATGGGATCAAATAGTATCTGTTTTAAAATCCTGTACGATCTCGGTTAAATTTAAAGAGAAATAATACTGAGTGTGTTCATATTCAAAATGCTTCTTGTATGAATCATGGTCAATAAATTTTTCCCACATGATAAATGAGTGTGGATTTTCGCTGGATTGCTGGATGAAAAATATTTCACAGCCTGGTTCTAAAAGGGTCTTTTGTTGTAGGGTTTTTAGTTCGTTGACGACGATAGTGAGATCTGCATTTGCGTTGGCTCTAATTTCTGCTGTGACAAAATATCCATTTTTATACATGGGTTGTGGCCTTAATATTTTTAGTTATCGAAAAGTATTATAAATACGCTATATTCAATTGCGAGAGTTAATGTAACGCAAAATGGAATGTTTAATAAAGTGATGATTTTTATTGTTGATTGTTTTATCATGAAAACAGTTGGCGATTTTTTATGAAATAAAAATCACAGGGCAACCATTATCGATATTTCCTATATCTACCTCGCTCGATAATGAATGATTTTTAGACTATGCAATATGCAAAATTTATTTTGAATTACAGTTCTATTGCATGAAATTATGCCAATATTGGAACATTTTCCTAACGACATAATTTTATATCTTTAACATATTTATTGGGTGCACTCCATGATGATTTATAACAGACAGAATAACCTAATTTCTTAAACTTATGGTCAAAATACCAAGATATAGGTACACTCAAAATTAAGAAAAAAATACAAAATGACAGTAAAATTTTAATTGCTAAGTCATTCAGTTTTGGCTGTTTTGCAATAACACTATAATAGATAGCATTAATACAAAAATAAAAAAGAAAAGGAGAAGAAAAGAAAAAAGCAAATGATTTCCAAGAAAGTATAATTTCATCTCCCATCTTAATGATTGATATAAAATCCTCAATAACAAAAAAAACAGCAATAGCCACAATAAAAAACATGAATGATGCACTTATTATAACTACAATCCTATTTTTATTATCCACGCCAAGATCTCCCTAATTCGCTGAGAACTTTATCAGGGTGAGATGCATAATTTACTCTTCTTTTTTTTGCATATTCTATTGCACTCTCTCGCATATATTCTATAAGATTTTTTCTTATTTCAAATTTATTATCAAGGCGATATAATATAATCGCAACTCCAACCCCCAAAAAAAATATACCACAAGATACCGCAAGGACATAAGCACCACCTGCCAAATAAGCACCAGCAATAGCCTTTGCTCCAAACCCAGCCAAAACTGAAACGGCAGTTTTGGCTACATCCATGGTAATATTTCCAAAAAAATCATAAAGATCATATTCATTTTTAAACCATAATTCAACAAATCTATAAGCAGCACCAACAATAATACAGTATCTTGCTCCAGTAATTATACCATTTTTTATTCCTTGTGAACCTATGCCCATATCTATCATTTTAAAGTTATTCACACCATATTTTGCAGCCGTTAAATAGTTTCTAACGCCAGTTCGGCCTGTTAACTTTATGCTTCTATTTCCATATTTATCGACATATTCTTTAGCCTTAACACCAAAATAACTACTGAGTTCATCTATTATTTTCTTCAAACCATAACCATCAATAATATTACCAGTGAACGACGAGGCAATATCTGTACATGCAAAAGTAGCATCTTTCCATGATGCATTTGGTTTAGGTACGCATAGATTCTTCACAGCATCAAGAGCCTCTTCTAATGTCAATACAACAAAAAGTTCTAAATTTTTTTCCAATTGATCCGTCATTTGTTCAATCGCTTGGGAAGTATTTAGCCAAGGCTTTAATATACCATCTGCCTCATCTATTTGCACAACACCACCTAAATGAAAATTCAATAATTCATTTTTTCTTTTAATATCCATTCAAAACCTCATTCAATAAAATCATAATCTCAATGTTTTAATTTTTCTTTCTCAAATTTTAATGATAAAACTCTGCCATCCGAAACACGCATATTTACTCCATCTGTCTGAGTCGATGATAATAATTGAAAACAGAACATCATCATCACTGCCAGCTTATCTTCTGATCTCGCCGGGTTATCAATCAATAGATCACTTATTTGCTGCATCAATGCTTCTCTCTCATCCATACGGCACCCCCATTTTTCATTAAGAATTAGAATATAACATCTTTATATAAAAAATCACCACATCAATCACATAATAATAACCCATTGAATATAGCTTAAAATCAAGGGCTAATCATCACATAAGTAACAATGGTAACTGTAAAGCCGATATTCTGTATCTTTATTTGGCGGCTTTATTTCGACGAAGATACCCACCTATTTGTGAGTGTTTGCTCTTTTTAGACCGTTTTTGAAAATGAAAAAATTTCTGATAAAAATAATTCATAGTTTCAAATAAACGGAAGTTCCCCTATTGCTACGGTTAAATGATTCCATCAAAAATTGTGATATTTATCACGATGATTAATTCGTTAATTAGGTTCGGGATAACGGATTATAACAATAACTAATTGGTAATCATTGTTATTATAACCAAGGAGGATGTTTTCTTTTTTAAGGATAAAAATGACAATCTAACAAAAGGGAGATCAAAAAGATTTTTTTGCCTTGACGCGTCCATCACAATTATTTTTAATGTGTTAGGTTATACCCCTCAGGCTTAGTGCTTAAGTCCACATCATTTAAATAATAAACTAGGATGGTAATCTTTATGTCATATATGATTTATTTATCGTTAAAGGGTAAGAAGCAAGGTTTAATATCAGCGGGGTGTTCAACGCCCGATTCCATAGGAAACCGCTATCAACATGGGCACGAAGATCAGATACAGGTACTCAGCCTGAATCACACCATCATGCGTCAACAAAATGTCAGCCATCAACCAATACAATTCATCAAACCTATCGATAAGTCCTCCCCTTTATTAGCAATGGCGATAGATTCAAATGAATCGCTGAATGGCGTCTTTATTTTTCACAGAACCAGCCAAGCGGGTCAGTTAGAACTATTTTATGAAGTCAAAATTACAGAAGCAACAATTTCTGAGATTTCTTGTACTTATCCACACTCTATAAATGATTTTGATGCCATGCCCTATGAAAGAATTGTACTCAACTACAAATCCATTTCATGGAACCATGTAACAGCGGGAACATCAGCCTATAGCATATGGGAAGATAGAGTTTATTAAACAAAAAAATTAAGCATATATTACATATATGCTTAATCGCATAATTTTTTTGTTTTTTACATATTTATTTGGCGCCAATCTCACCCTTCTAATATTTATACAACACCGCCCATTCTTAATGATTATGATTTAAGAGCATATGCTTAAATTTCTCAATGGCAGTTTCCTGCTTATCGAAATTGATAAAATATAAGGATTGCCATTTTTGTGTCTGGATGGCCTGCTTTGAGGTAGGGGATACCCAGGTCGGATAGACCCGAATGGCCCTTTTGCCTTCTTGAGTTTGCGTTGAAAAAACGCCTTTTTTTATCAGGATATGTGAATCAAACAGAAAAATGCCTTTCTGATTTTCTGAAACCGTCGCGATTAAGCAGAAATCAATATTATCGCTGTATTCAAAAGGCATGATTGCTGAATCTGGAGTCGGTCTTTTCCAAAGGGTAACAAATTGCCCTTGTTTATTGGGTGTTGTTTTAGCTTGACGAAAGACGATTGATTTACTGTCCAGTTGAAACCGCATAGCACAATAATCACGGCTTTCTGTTTCGTGATGGGGAGTGGAGTCAAACTGGAATGCTGAAGGAAGTAGAAGATATTCTTTAATTTCGCGGAAAATATTGGGTAAATTTTCTGTATTTGGTTTTAATGATGACAATTTATACTCCTTTCCTGATACGAAAACGTGTCAGGATATGAGATCACGGTGGCAACCTTGTGAAAGGCGGCCTCGATAACGCCCTGTCCTAAAGGACAGAGCGCCCTATATTGAGCGGAAAAACGCATCTAATTCAGATAAAGTGTCAGCGCGATTCCCGGTCTCATTTCTTTGATTTTGATGTTTTTATTCCAATTCATCAGATCATTAAGATCCACACCGTGGCGTTTGGCGATGCTGAAAAATGAATCACCCTTGCGTACATGATAAGTCACAGGGCCGCTGTTATCGATTTTCAATACCTGCCCAATCTTGAGTTGATGAGCCGTTTTCAGGCTATTCAGTCTCTGCAATCCTCTATGGGTTGTATTGAAGCGTTTGGCAATCGCTGACAGTGTATCCCCGGCACGAACCGTATATTGGCCTTGTTGCTGTAGCTTATGAGTGTTGTGGGCCACAGCCAGCCGAATATTTTTCAAAATGCTTTCATCAGTCAGTGACGTCTTGAACTGATTGACGTTCCTTTGCGGTAGCATGATGTAATGCGGCCCGTGAGGGGAAGTCATGCCCTGCTTATAACCCGGATTATATGCCCTGATTGATGACAATGATAAGCCGGATAATTCAGCCGCCTGCGACAGCAGGATTTGTTGTCCTACCTCAACTTTAGCCAGTGCTTGCTGGTTGTTGGGCTTTGGCAGTTTAAAAGCAAATTTTTCGTTATGGCGAATAATGTTACTTAGGGCCAATATCTTGGGAACGTAGTGCATGGTCTCCCGTGGCAGTGACAATGACCAAAAATCAGTGGGTTTCCCTTTTTCCTGATTGTCCCTGATTGCCCGTATCACCCGGCCTTCGCCACTGTTGTAGGCGGCGAGGGTCAATAACCAGTCTCCATTGAACCGCTTGTTCAAATACTCAAGCATATCAAGTGCGACAGTGGTTGATGCGGCGACATCGCGACGGGCATCGTACCATTTATCCTGAGTCAGGCCATAATGATGACCAGTACTTGGGATAATCTGCCATAAACCCGCCGCCTTGGCATACGAGGTAGCATGGGGATTAAAAGCACTCTCCACTATGGGCAGCAAAACCAGTTCCATTGGCATATGTCGTTTATCAAGCTGCTCAACTATCCAATAGATGTACGGCTCTGCCCGTAACGTCACATTTTGGAGATGGCTCTTGTGTTTCAGGTAGTACTTTTGTTGTTCGCTCACCCTGCTGCTATCAGGGATGTCTATCTTCAACTCATCACGGATATGGCCCCACAAATCTTGTTGGGCTGTCGGACTCACCGTCCAGTTTGCAGAATCCTCTGGCTCTGCAATACCGTTTGTTTTCTGATTCGTCGAAGACATCTTCTGTGTATGCTGCTGGGAAGGAGCCTTTTGTTGCAGGCTCGATTGACAACCAGCAAGCAAAACAGAGGCGAATAAGATCGCTTTTGTCTTCATGTGCTCTTTTGATGTTTGCCTAAAAGGTGAGCGATGATACTGACCTATCGCGCAGAAGACAACCCAACAAAATTAAAATTGATCTTTATAAGCCCTTAACTGCTGAAAAACAGAAGAAAGTGGCATTGAATTAGGTTTGATACCGATATTTTTTTGTAAATCAATATGGTGACAATTTAAGAAGACATTGATTTTTTTCTCTGTTTGTAACGTTGTCGGTACGGTTGCCTGATTGTTTTCACGTAGTTTAAGGATCTTATGATAATAATGCTGAATAGTTTGATCTTCGGGCAATACTGTTTTGGCAAATGTCATATTTGCCGCAGTATATTCGTGTGCACAACAAATCAATGTGTTATCGGGTAATGATGCGATTTTCTCAAGGGAAGAAAACATCTGTTCGGCTGTACCTTCAAACAATCGACCACAACCGCCAGAAAACAGGGTATCTCCACAAAATAGATACGGAGCCTGATAGAACGCAATATGGCCAAGTGTATGGCCCGGCAGTTCCATGATACGGAACGAAAACCGGCCAATATTAATGAGGTCATTATTGTGAACGATATGGGTTGCCCCTTTATTTTGTGTTTCTTCAGGGCCATATACGGGTAATGTGGGATGTTTTATGAGCAAGTCAGGGACACCGCCAACATGATCATAGTGATGGTGTGTCAGTAGTATTGCCGCAGGAGTCAGTTGATTCGCTGCTAGAATATCAATGACCGGCTGTGATTCGGCAGGGTCGATAATGACACAATGTTTGTCTTCATCACAAAGTAACCAGATGTAGTTATCTGAAAGGGCCGGGATCCTGATAAGCTCCATTGTATGCCTCATTTTCGTAGTAGGTTTATCATAGATTGAAAGGAAGATGACATGCGTTCAGCACGTTCGATCAAAAAAATAACGCCCCCTGATTCTTGGGTTGAGTTACCGTGGGGAGAATATTACCGCGTTGCTTTGGAACGTCAATTGGAACCGTGGTGGTCGAAAATTTTCGGCTTTCATTTATTGAAAATTGGCAATTTAAGTGCAGAGATTGACAGCCGTTCCTGTTTGGTCAGCCATCAAGTCAACGTCGGGTCACAAGGGAAAAACATGGATGTGATCACTGATCCCCATTATCTTCCTTTTGCAACTAAATCTGTTGATGCCTGCTTGCTGGCACATATGCTGACTTATAGTGTTGATCCCCATTGGTTGTTGCGGGAAGTGGACCGGATCATGATTGATGACGGTTGGTTGATTATCAGTGGTTTTAATCCGATCAGTGTATTAGGGGTAAGAAAAGTGATCGCACCGATATGCTGTCGGCGACCTTGCAGGGCACAAATGTTTTCCCTGTTTCGTCAGTTGGACTGGCTGCGTCTTTTGAACTATGAAATTGTTCACCATGCTAATTTCCATGTTTTGCCCTGGCAAAGCGGGAAGCGTTTTGATCACTCGGCTGCATTGATGTTTGGTTGTTTGAATGTCATTATTGCCCGCAAGCGGACAATACCGCTTTCATTAAACCCGATGCGGGCAACGTTATTAAAACCGAAGTTTAGCAATGCGTTAGGGGCGGCGAAAAATTTTCACCAACGCGATTAATTAACCCGTCACTTTTTACTTTCGATCTGGTTATTTTCGGTCTAGATACTTTTGGTCTAGATACTTTCGGTATAGCCATTATCGGCTTGAGTGGGGCTGTTAGCTGCAGTGCGGGCAAGTTCATCGCATAGCTCATTTTCCCGATGTCCGGCATGGCCTTTGACCCAGCGCCAGTCAACATCATGGTGAGAGATGGCTTTATCGAGCCGCTGCCAGAGATCGACATTAACGACAGGCGATTTGTCTGCTTTTTTCCAACCGCGTTTTTTCCAGTTGTGGATCCACTGGGTAATGCCTTGGCGTACATATTGGCTGTCAGTGGTCAGGATCACGGTGCAGGATTGTTTGAGGGCTTCAAGTCCGGCAATGGCGGCCATTAACTCCATGCGGTTGTTGGTGGTGTGAAAATAGCCTCCGCTCAGTGTCTTTTCAGTCTGCTGGTAACGGAGTATAACGCCATATCCTCCGGGACCCGGATTGCCGAGGCAAGAACCATCGGTGAAAATTTCTACCTGTTTGTTCATCTTTGGTAGACTCTTCCTATATCATCTTTAATCAAAACTCTAAGTCTGACACAAAAAAACACTATGAGCACTGCAATTACCCGTCAAATCGTTCTCGATACCGAAACAACCGGTATGAACAAGTTAGGTGTTCACTATGAAGGACACAACATCATTGAAATTGGTGCAGTGGAAGTGATCAACCGTCGTCTGACGGGGCGTCATTTTCATCTTTACATTAAACCGGAACGTCTGGTTGATCCGGAAGCGTTTGAAGTTCACGGCATCAGTGATGAATTTTTGCAGGATAAACCGAAATTTGCCGATATCGCCGATGAATTCATTGAGTTTATTCGTGGAGCTGAATTGATTATCCATAACGCGACGTTCGATATCGGATTTATGGATTATGAGTTCGGTAAACTGAATCGTGGTATTCCTCCAACCGCTGATTTTTGTACGATCACCGACAGTTTGATGTTGGCAAGGAAACTTTTCCCCGGCAAGCGCAATAACCTCGATGCGTTGTGTGACCGTTATCATATTGATAACTCGAAACGGACTCTTCACGGGGCCTTGCTCGATGCCGAAATTCTGTCTGACGTCTATCTGGCGATGACCGGTGGTCAGACATCATTGGCTTTTTCAATGGAAGGGGAAGTTGCAGGCAGTCATCAAGTTGCAGAAATTCAACACATTACTCGCCCTCAAGCGGGTCTGAGAGTTGTCTATGCTTCTGATGAGGAGTTAATCCAGCATGAATCCCGTTTAGATCTCGTGGAGAAAAAAGGGGGAAGCTGTATGTGGCGTTCAAAACCTGAACAGTTACATTGACAAAAACAGGATCAAGATAGGATAAATGAACCCTTAAGGCGAAATACTGCGCAACCAAATCTTTTTGTTATAAAAAGCGATTGACGGATTGTGCTGAGACTCGTATTATCCGTCCCGTTCTCAACCAGAACACCATGCGGTGCGGTAGTTCAGTTGGTTAGAATACCGGCCTGTCACGCCGGGGGTCGCGGGTTCGAGTCCCGTCCGCACCGCCAGAATCTATAAGCCCTGAGTCTTTGACTTGGGGCTTTTTCTTATTCACAGAAAATCTCAAATCAACTTATAAAAATAGGTTGTCCCGGAAAATTCTCCATTGGAATCGATGGTAAAATTGGGGATCTGCCCGGCTTCAATAAAACCACACTTGCGATAAAGTGTGGAAGCGGGATCATGGGTACGCGTGTCCAATACCAGCAAACTACGCTGATGCTGTTTTGCCAAACGTTCTAGTTCATCCATCAGTATTCGGCCAATCCCGCGCTGGCGACGGGTAGTCTGTACCATCAGTTTTTCCACATCCGCACGGTGCAGTCCGTTCTTTTTCTTGCAGAAGGAAAGTTGTACTGAACCTGCAATATGTTCACCGACCAGCGCAATTAACAGTAGCCGATGACCGGAAATGAGATCGGCTTCGACATCTTGCCAATATTGCGCCGCTTCGTTCTTTTCCAGCGGCGCAATAAAGCCGATGGAAGCATCACTTGCGACGCAATTTTGCAGTAACTGAATCAGCTCATCTCGTTTTGGGGTGATGGAGTTTAATTGCATGAGGGCTGGAGTTGAGATTGAATCAAATGTAGGGTTAGATTTTGTCATGTATTTCCCGTGCCATAAATCAGTAAATGTTTTTGGTTAACAGTCATTATCACTTTGATATCAGTCTGTTGGCTTGGCAGAAAAACTCGCTCTTTTGGTCTTGATTAACTTGTTGAGTATCGTGTCTAATACATCACTTTCTTATTGCGCAAATCACGGCATGAAATGATTTCTTATTGCGCAAAAATCACCTTCAGTTGTACGCACTGACCTGAGAATACGTTGAAACAACGGGGTAAATCAAAGAATTGTTGCCAAAAGGAAATTAAGATAGTTTCCCTTATCTGGCATTAATGATTGCGGTTTGTATGCCGCGCTGCGAAAATTAGTTCTTAGTTCACTAACGCTTTTATCCGACTTGGAGTAAAGAATGACCACTCGTAAAACCCTTGCTAATGCTATCCGCTTCTTGAGCATGGATGCTGTGCAGAAAGCAAAATCAGGGCATCCTGGCGCACCAATGGGAATGGCTGACATTGCCGAAGTGCTGTGGCGCGACTATCTGAACCATAATCCTTCTAATCCTGACTGGGCTGATCGTGACCGTTTCGTGTTATCCAACGGCCATGGTTCCATGCTGATTTACAGCTTGCTGCACCTGACGGGTTATGATGTTTCTATCGATGATTTGAAAAATTTCCGTCAATTGCATTCTAAAACGCCGGGTCATCCAGAATATGGCTATACTTCAGGCGTTGAAACCACGACTGGCCCGCTGGGACAGGGGATCGCCAATGCCGTGGGGTTTGCGATTGCTGAACGTACTCTGGCAGCGCAGTTTAACCGCCCTGGTCATGATATCGTCGATCACTACACTTATGTGTTCATGGGTGACGGCTGCATGATGGAAGGGATCTCCCATGAAGTGTGCTCTTTGGCCGGTACGCT
Organism: Xenorhabdus beddingii; assembly: GCF_002127545.1. Classification (GTDB taxonomy): domain Bacteria; phylum Pseudomonadota; class Gammaproteobacteria; order Enterobacterales; family Enterobacteriaceae; genus Xenorhabdus; species Xenorhabdus beddingii. The sequence continues at coordinate 80,069 of NZ_MUBK01000010.1, read as the reverse complement.
GAAACTGGGCAAGTTGATCGCTTTCTATGATGACAACGGTATCTCCATTGATGGTGAAGTGGAAGGCTGGTTCACCGATGATACGGCAACGCGCTTTGAAGCCTATGGCTGGCATGTTATCCGTGGCGTAGACGGTCATGATGCTGACGCTATTACCGCCGCCATTGAAGCCGCACGCAAAGAGACGGGTAAACCCTCCCTGTTGATGTGTAAGACCATTATCGGCTTCGGTTCACCAAACAAAGCAGGCAAAGAAGAGTGCCACGGTGCACCACTGGGTGATGCGGAAATCGAAGCAACCCGCAAAGCGCTGGGTTGGGAACATCCTGCGTTTGAAGTTCCTCAGGATGTTTATGCTGACTGGAATGCCCGGGCAGCCGGTAAAGCCAAGGAAGTTGCATGGGAAGAGAAGTTCTCTGCATACGCGCAAGCACACCCTGAACTGGCCGCAGAATTCACCCGCCGTACCCGTGGCGAATTGCCCGCGAACTGGGAAGCAGAATCCAAGGCATTCATTGAAAACCTGCAACAAAACCCAGCGTCCATTGCCAGTCGTAAAGCCTCACAAAATGCACTGGAAGCATTTGGTAAAGTTCTGCCGGAATTCATGGGAGGGTCCGCTGACCTGGCTCCCAGTAACCTGACTATGTGGTCTGGTTCCAAGCCACTGAATGAAGTGCAGGACGGTAACTACATTCACTACGGTGTACGTGAATTCGGTATGTCTGCCATCATGAACGGTATCGCACTGCATGGCGGTTTTGTGCCTTATGGCGCGACATTCCTGATGTTCGTAGAATATGCCCGTAATGCAGTACGCATGGCGGCACTGATGAAAATCCGCAGCATCTTCGTTTATACCCACGATTCCATCGGTCTGGGTGAAGACGGCCCGACTCATCAGCCCGTTGAGCAAATCGCCAGCCTGCGCGTAACACCTAATATGAGCACATGGCGTCCCTGTGATCAGGTTGAATCTGCAATTGCGTGGAAATATGCGATTGAACGCAAAGATGGCCCAACGTCCCTGATCTTCTCGCGTCAGAACCTGGCACAGCAAGCGCGTACTGCTGAACAACTGGCGAATATCGAGAAAGGGGCTTACATCCTGAAAGATTGTGCAGGGCAACCTGAATTGATCCTGATTGCAACAGGCTCTGAAGTTGAATTGGCGGTGAAAGCGGCTGAACAACTGAGTGCAGAAGGCCGTCAGGTTCGTGTTGTTTCCATGCCATCCACTGATGCTTTCGATAAGCAAGATGCAGCATACCGTGAAGCGGTACTGCCAGCGGCGGTTTCTGCCCGTGTTGCCGTTGAAGCGGGTATCGCTGATTACTGGTTCAAATATGTTGGTATCAACGGCGCTATCGTCGGTATGCACACTTTCGGTGAATCTGCACCTGCTGATGCCTTGTTCAAAGAGTTTGGTTTCACGGTTGAAAACGTGGTTTCCAAAGCAACAGCCCTGCTGAAATAATCCTGCTACCAAGGGATTTCGGGTTGCCGCCAACAAAGCGGTAACCCGAAAAACGAAGGGTAAAAGCGCATTCGGATCAATTTTGGCGCGAATGCGCTCTTTTTTTATTCAATTTTTCCTCAATGATGTGATGAATGACGCTTGCCATTAGGCTTTTTTTCTCGTAACCTTTTTTTTAAATAGCTGAACCGTTTCAGTTTGGCGCATAAATCAGAATGTAAAATGTCTTGTCTGTCACAATCTGGTCAATTTTGTGATGAATTATCCGTACAAGCAGCAGTTGCTCAGTTATCCTATGCGGTTGCATGACTACAGAGAATCTCAGGGAGTAACATGACTATCAAAGTAGCGATTAACGGGTTTGGAAGAATAGGACGCAGTGTCTTGCGGGCTATTTACGAATCCGGGCGTCGGGCTGAAATTTCAGTGATCGCTATTAATGAATTGGCGGATGCAGAAGGTATTTCTCACTTATTGAAATATGATTCAAGTCATGGGCGTTTTGCATGGGATGTACGCCTGAATAATGATGTATTGCAAGTCGGGGATGATAGCATTAGGCTGTTTCACCAGCAGGATATTTCGGCTCTGCCGTGGAAAGCGCTGGATATTGATATCGTGCTTGACTGCACGGGCCAGTACGGTGAGCGGGAAGATGGGGAGTCGCATATTGCCAGCGGCGCCAAAAAAGTCCTGTTTGCTCATCCGGGCGGTAATAATCTGGATGCGACCGTGGTCTATGGTGTCAATCACCATGCATTGGTGGCGGGAGATTGCATTGTTTCCAACGCATCCTGTACCACAAACTGCATCATTCCCGTGATTAAAGTGTTGGATGATGCATTCAATATTGAATCTGGTACGGTGACCACCATCCATGCATCCATGAATGATCAGCCGGTGATTGATGCTTATCATCGTGATTTGCGCCGGACCCGGGCAGCCAGCCAATCCATCATTCCCGTTGATACAAAACTGGCCGCCGGGATCACACGTATTTTCCCCAAATTCAGAGACCGCTTTGAGGCGATTTCTGTACGTGTGCCCACCATCAACGTGACAGCAATTGACTTAAGTGTGACAGTCCGTGATGCAGTGAGTGTTGAAGATGTGAACCAGCTCCTGCAAAAATCAGCGGCCAGAGAGTTTCATGGTATAGTGGATTATACTGATTTGCCGTTGGTTTCAACGGATTTTAACCATGATCCCCACAGTGCCATTGTGGATGGCACACAAACGAGGGTGAGTGGAAAGCACCTGATCAAAACCCTCGTGTGGTGTGATAATGAGTGGGGCTTTGCCAACCGCATGATTGATACGACGCTGGCAATGGCTGCATCAGGTTTCAAATAATCATTTGTGTGTCACCAACAGCACACAGCGGAAGATTGAGTAATTTTATAAAGAATCAATGAGAGGATTCACCATGTCTGTAATTAAGATGACTGATTTAGATCTGGCGGGCAAACGCGTACTGATCCGTGCTGATCTGAATGTGCCTGTAAAAGATGGCAAAGTTACCTCTGATGCACGTATCCGTGCGTCCTTGCCGACGATTGAGGCTGCGTTGAATCAGGGAGCCAAAGTCATGGTTACTTCTCACCTGGGACGCCCGACTGAGGGAGAATACAACGAAGAGTTCTCACTGAAACCTGTCGTTGATTACCTGAAAGAAGCCCTTTCTTCTCCTGTTCGTCTGGAAAAAAATTATCTGGAGGGTGTTGAAGCGGCGGAAGGTGAATTAGTTGTTCTGGAAAACGTTCGCTTTAACAAAGGTGAGAAAAAAGACGACGAAACATTATCGAAGCAATATGCAGCCTTGTGTGATGTGTATGTCATGGATGCTTTTGGTACAGCGCACCGTGCTCAGGCATCAACGCATGGCGTTGCCAAGTTTGCCCCAATCGCTTGTGCCGGCCCACTGCTGTCTGGTGAACTGGAAGCACTGGGTAAAGCACTGCATAGCCCGGCTCGCCCCATGGTGGCGATTGTCGGCGGTTCTAAAGTTTCAACCAAACTGACTGTGCTTGATTCACTGTCCAAAATTGCTGATCAACTGATCGTCGGTGGCGGTATTGCCAATACTTTTGTTGCCGCAGAAGGGCATAATGTGGGTCGTTCCCTGTACGAAGATGATTTGATCCCAGAAGCGAAGAAACTGCTGGAAAGCTGTGATATTCCAGTCCCGACGGATGTTCGTGTTGCGACTGAATTCTCTGAAACCGCAGAAGCAACGCTGAAATCCACCAGCGAGATTAAAGACGAAGAGCAAATCCTTGATTTGGGTGATGCCTCCGCTGAACGTCTGGCTGAAATCCTGAAAGAGGCCAAAACCATTCTGTGGAATGGCCCGGTGGGTGTTTTTGAATTCCCTAATTTCCGTAAAGGAACTGAAATTATTGCCCGCGCGATTGCGGAGAGTGATGCTTTCTCTATCGCAGGTGGCGGTGATACCTTGGCGGCAATTGACCTGTTCGGCATTGCTGACAAGATCTCTTACATCTCTACTGGTGGCGGTGCTTTCCTTGAATTCGTTGAAGGCAAAAAGCTGCCAGCCGTTGTGATGCTGGAAGAACGTGCTAACAGTAACTAAGTTGTGCTAGCAGGCAGGGTTTGCTGCCTGCTCAATATCAATACAGGACCACGTAACATGTCTAAAATTTTTGATTTCGTAAAACCGGGTGTCATCACTGGTGATGATGTTCAAAAAGTCTTTGCCGTCGCTAAAGAAAACAATTTCGCATTACCAGCGGTTAACTGCGTCGGTACGGATTCCATCAACGCAGTGTTGGAAACGGCGGCAAAAGTACGTGCTCCGGTCATTATTCAGTTTTCCAACGGCGGGGCGTCCTTCGTTGCCGGTAAAGGGGTGAAAGCAGAAGGCCAACAGGCAGCGATTATCGGTGCTATTTCTGGCGCTCACCATGTTCACCAGATGGCAGAACATTATGGTGTACCGGTGATCCTGCATACCGACCACTGCGCACGTAAATTGCTGCCGTGGATCGACGGTCTGCTGGATGCGGGTGAAAAACACTACGCGCAAACGGGCAAGCCGCTGTTCTCTTCCCATATGATCGACCTGTCAGAAGAGTCTCTGGAAGAAAATATCGAGATTTGTGGGCAATATCTGGCCCGCATGGCGAAAATCGACATGACGCTGGAAATCGAACTGGGTTGTACCGGTGGTGAAGAAGATGGTGTGGATAACAGCCATCTGGACAGCTCTTCCCTGTACACTCAGCCAGAAGACGTGGCCTATGCGTATGAGAAACTGAACGCCATCAGCCCACGTTTCACCATCGCGGCATCGTTCGGTAACGTTCACGGGGTATACAAACCGGGCAACGTTAAACTGACGCCAAAAATCCTGCGCAATTCACAGGACTATGTTGCTGAAAAATTCAACCTGCCACACAACAGCCTGGATTTCGTTTTCCACGGGGGTTCCGGCTCTACCGCAGAAGAGATTCAGGAAGCGGTCAGCTACGGTGTAGTTAAAATGAATATCGATACCGATACCCAGTGGGCAACCTGGGAAGGTATTCTGAACTACTACAAAAAGAATGAAGGCTACCTGCAAGGCCAGTTGGGTAACCCAGAAGGTGCGGACAAGCCTAACAAGAAATTCTACGACCCACGTGTTTGGCTGCGCGCCGCTCAGACTTCCATGATTGTTCGTCTGGAACAGGCGTTCAAAGAACTGAATGCGGTTGATGTGCTGTAATTGGTTCTAACTCAGGATTGTCATTGATATTTATGAACTGCACCTGATTCAGCGGTGCAGTTCAAATGAGGTTATCCGAATAAGACTGACTACGCCTTCACTTCCTCTTTCATAATACGGTTCAGCCACGGCACCATAAAGGCCATAATGACGGCAACAACCAACGTGGCGACCCCGATTTTACCAAACACCCCGGTATAAATGGGCAGGGTTTGCAGAGGATCGGTCATGCCGACTGGCGTCGCCGTGAATGCCGCCACATGGCTCGCCAACATTGAGGCTACAGCTTGTGACAGGAACCACATCCCCAGAATAAAGCCCGTCAGATAGCTAGGAACAAATGCCGCCACCATCGCCAGACCTAAGGCGCTGATCATCAATTCTCCCACGCTCTGGAACAGATACACCAGCACGATAAACCACGGGGAAGTAATCCCTTGAGCATCGGCAAAAAAGCCTGAAGCTGCGGCGGTCAGGAAGCCCAGAGAACACAGGAACATGCCGAAAGTGAATTTCGCCGGCATGGAAAAATCTTTGCCTTTGGCGCCCAGTTTGGTGTAAACCACCGCCAATATTGGGCTGATGACAATGATCCAGAATGGGTTCAGGGCCTGGAAACTGATGGGATTGACATTAAAACCCAGAAGCTGGTGATGGACGTTATTGATGGCGAAGAAGTTGAGGGACATTGGCATTTGGCCATACAAGATGAAGAACACAACCGCCTGAAGCATCAGAATAAAAGCCACAAACATTTTATTGCGGCCCGCTTTATTCTGCTTGAACGCCTGCCAGAAGAAAATCAGCACGACGACGGTTGTGATCACGAACAAAGCGATATTGGCAATCTTGATATTATGCAATAACCATGAACAGGCACCAATCATCGCAACACTACCCACCAGAACGGCCAGTAGCTTGAGGGGGTTGAGTGGCAGATGATCCGGCCTTGAACCGATATTGTGGACGATGCGGCGGCAGGTGAAATAGACCAGCAGGGCGATGATCAGGCCGATACCGCAGATATTGTAAGTGACGGTATAGCCATATTTATCAGCAATCACAGGGGCGAGGGAAAGAGAGACCAGGGAACCGAGGTTGATGGACATATAAAATAGCGTAAATGCACCATCCAGACGGGGGTCTTGTGGCCGATAACACTTGGCTAACAGGCTGGCGGGGTTGGCCTTGAAAAGACCGTTACCGACAGCAACCGTACCCAATGCATAAAAAATGAGTTCAGGTTTCATGATAGACATGCCAATCATGAAATAGCCGATTGCCATGACAATGGCACCCAGAACGAGGGTTCGCTTAGTCCCCAGTATGTGGTCACCCACATAACCACCGACAGAAATCAGGCCATAGACTAATGCGGTGAAGGCACCGAAAGTGATAAAAGATTGCTCTTCGGAAAAGCCGAGATGTTGAACGAAATAAACGGCCAAAATACCTTGAACGCCGTAGTAGCCAAATCGTTCCCATAGTTCAACAAAAAAGATCATGAAAAAAGGTTTGGGTTGATCCCATAAACCGACCGGGGCGGTTTTATTCATAGCGAATGCCTCTGTTAGCTATCATTCTGATGGGCAATACATCCATATTATTATACTGTTGTGAACATGCTTGTAACATAATGTATCGCGCGGGTTGTGATTTTGTTTATTTATTCAGGGTGATCGTGAAGCGAGGGAGGTTAATATACTGATATGATATCTTCTCAATGGTTGATCACACTAACGTAAAAAAAGTAATACCAGATTTGGCAGAATATTCACTAAATTAATATCAAAAATGATTAATAGGCGGGTTGGATGTTCGTAAATAAATCGATTTGATTGCCATTTGAGCTAACTTGATGGCTGTTTTTAAAAATGGACAGAAGGGGAGTGGATAAGGGAATATCGATATGTAATTTCATTATATCTATCTATATATTAAATTTTAATTATGTATTTGGTGGCTTGTTTCTAATATTTAAATTAGGGGGAATTTTTAAGTTGATGCTTGGTTGATTATATTCAGGGAGAAATTTATTGATGATGAAGGCACTTTGAGAAAGCACCTTCATATTAAGGGAAGCTGAATTGAATATGACTTTTTAAGCAGGTGTAGTCAGGCTGTTATCCATGACAGAATGGAAACCGCGCTTAAAGTAAATTAATCCATGACCTTGTTCGCGGACAATAATTTGTTTTATTTCCACCAGATAAACATAATGCGTTCCCACTTCCTGTACCTGCTCAATACGCCCTTCTAAATTGGCAAGCGTCCCTTGTAGCTGGGGCTGTCCCAACATGCCGATATCCCAAATATCCCAATTGAAACGCTCTTCCATGCTGACACTGGTCATGCCAGCAAAATGGCGTGCCATCAATTCTTGTTCATGGTTCAGAATATTGACGCACAGACGACTATTTTGCTGAAATACGGGATTCATGGCACTATTGCGATTCATGCATACCATCAGCGTCGGAGGCGTATCTGTCACAGAGCATACCGCCGTTGCAGTCATACCGCAGCGCCCTGCCGGGCCATCCGTAGTGATGATATTCACTGCAGCGGAAAGGCTTGCCATCGCATCTCTGAAACGCAGGCGATGTTCATTTTCTACAGACATAATAGACCTCCTGCCACTGGCTTACTTCAGTAGCTTATCTAACAGGTTAATATCACAGTTATTGTGTAAATGGGGCCTTGTCCAGCCATTCAGATCATAGTCAGAGAGACAGCGATCCACCAATTCCGTCATTTTCTTCATATTGCCGGAGCCATAGGCATGGCGCAGACATTGCAGGCGAATTTCGTCCTGACTGCCGGCATAATTGATTTCGTATAATTCATGACGGCCACCGAATTCACTGCCAATGGCATCCCACATTAATTTCAAGATTTTGATTCGTTCTACATGGTCAATGCCATTAGAGCCACGAACATACTTCTCAAGATACTTATTGATCTCAGGATTATTCATATCACGCACGCTGGATGGCAAATAAATCAACCCACTGGTGACATTACTTTCAATAATATTCTTGATTTTCGTGTAAGCCATCGGTGCCATTACACGATAAGTTTGAATCGCTTGGGTATCCGGCAGATAAGCGCCATTTTCCCACGGCTTGGCTTCTGCCCACATCGCATCTGTCAGTGACCAGAACAGATTGCGCCACGCGACAACTTCACCCAGGTCGGCCTGAACACCCCGAAAATCCACCACTCCGGTACATTCAAGGCTCTTTTGCAGCAGCCCGGTGATGAAATCCAACTTAACCGCCAGACGTACACAAGCCTGCATGGGGAACAATCGGGCAAAACCGCTTTGCACCGCCCAGTTACGGGCGCGATCAAAATCGCGATAAATTAACACGTTTTCCCACGGAATTAATACCTTATCCATCACCAGAATGGCGTCATTTTCATCAAACCGACTGGAAAGGGGGTAATCAAACGGGGTTCCGGTAGCACCCGCCACCAATTCATAAGAGGCGCGCGAGATTAATTTCAAGCCATCGGCATCCATTGGCGCAACAAACATCAGGGCAAAATCGGGATTATCCCCCATCACCTGCGCAGAGCCAAAGCCGATGAAATTATAGTGGGTCAGGGCTGAATTCGTTGCGACCACTTTGGCGCCACTGACAATAATTCCGGCATCGGTCTCTTTTTCTATCTGGATAAAAACATCTTTGACCTGATCTGCGGGCAGATGGCGATCAATCGGTGGATTAACAATCGCATGATTGAAATAGATGCAGCTTTCCTGAATGCGTTTATACCAGATGCGGGCATTGTCAGCGAATTGGCCGTAATACTCAGGGTAAGCCCCCAATGAACAACAGAATGCGGCCTTATAATCGGGCGAACGTCCCATCCAGCCATAGTTTTGGCGCGACCATTCCGCAATGGCATCGCGTTGCTGACGGATATCCTCTGAACTGGTGGCGAACCGGAAAAATTTCTGCGTATAGCCCCCACTGCCGGTATCGGTCTCCCAACAGAGCCTATCATGCGTTTCCGGGGCATGGAGGACATCGTACAGTTGGCTAATGGAGGCAGCCGCATTGCGGAAAGCCGGATGTGTTGTCACATCTTTGACTCGTTCACCGTAGATATAAATTTCACGGCTGTCTTGCAGTGAACTCAGATACTCTTTGCCAGTGAATGGGCGTTTAGGGTCGGCACGCAAATCATCTAGTTTCATAGCTACCTCATTATCCGAATAATCCCCCTATTTTGATTTGTTACCCATATGGGGATTAGGTGTTAATCTTATGTTTCTTTCATTGTCTGATTGAAGCGATTAAACGACCTTTCTTGAAGAGATTTTCGGAAGGTTTGCGGGTACTTTTCGTTGAGTGAGATGGAATTGTTATGGGAATGTGATCGACTTAGTGTTTTACAGAAAAGAAAACCCTGCCATCATGGCTAAATCAGGAAAAAATTATTCATAGCGGTACATTAATCTCAACGTGCCCTCAAAAAGAATACTGAGATTACGGCCATTGGAGAAAAATACCTTGTCATCCCAAGGATCACAAATGACGGCTTCCTGATTCCAACTTTCTGATTGCTGTGGCTCACCTTGATTCCTGCCAATCACAATAAAAGCATGATCGCTGATCCCCATATTGTTAATAATGACAAAACGTTCAAGTGGGCGGGCACCTCGCAACAATAAATAACTGAATGCAATGAGTGACTTCTCATTACAGTTACCGACACCGGCTTCTATGGCGTAATTATTGGAAATCAACCTCTGCCTGATAATATGTTCCTGCGGCTCTTTCGCGGCATAATATCTTGCAGGGTAAGCAATTCCCGGCTCTTGATTGATGATATTCGGGTCTTTTTTGAGGGTATTGGCAGCCCGACGCTGATAATAATCGTTTAATGTTTCTTTTCCTTTTTCACGTAGGGTTTGGAGACGTTGATGATAAGCAATTCTGCTTGAAGGCAGAGAAGATAATTGTTCTGGTCGGTTTGGCGAGATGATCCCAAGCGTAATATTAACATGTTGAACCGCTCTTTTTGCCAGATACAGATTTAATGCTTTGCCCATGATTGACCTCACATTGTTATTGTCTTGGCGTGTTATTGTCTTGGAGGATGAGTCATATAATGATTTTATTCATATCGATAGCGAAGTTTTAATGTGCCCTTAAACGCGGCTTTATCGTGATAAAGACGGGCGGGATAGGCTTTCTTATCCCAAGGATCACAAATGACCGCTTCTTGATTCCAGGTTAATGGCTCAAGGCAGCGGCCGGTTGTTCTGCCAATGACCACAATGGCGTGGTAATCATCTCCTTTATCGTCAACATTGACTGAAAAAAACTCGACTGGCTTTACGCCAAGAAGTTTTAAATGAGCAAATGCGATGGCGGCTTTTTCTCCGCAATTCCCAACATGAAATTCGGTTGCATAAGCGCTGCGAATGGGAATATATCTTCTATAGCATTCTTCATTAAAATTAGGAGCATCGTTTCTTATGCGACTTTTCTTTAAATTTATTTTTGTTTCAATAAAGATCAATTCTCTCAGATAGCCAATGCTTTCTGCTGCAACTTCTCCATATTGATGTAATTCTGGTATGTGAGGAATTTGGTTTAGAGAGACAACCCCAACCGTGTTATTAACATAATTAATGGCTTTTTTGGCTAAAAAAAGATGGCGCAATGTTAGCATCGACATAATGATATTCCTGTTTTGTTGAAATATGACGGGTATAGTATTATGAAAGATGAGTCATATAATGATTTTATCCATATCGATAGCGAAGTTGTAATGTGCCCTTAAACGCGGCTTTATCGGGATAAAGATGGGCGGGATAGGCTTTCTTATCCCAGGGATCACAAATGACCGCTTCCCGATTCCAGGTTAATGGCTCAAGGCAGCGGCCGGTTGTTCTGCCAATGACCACAATGGCGTGGTAATCATCTCCTTTATCGTCAACATTGACTGAAAAAAAATCGAGGGGTTTTATACCAATAAGTTTTAAATGAGCAAATGCGATGGCGGCTTTTTCTCCGCAATTGCCAATATGAAATTCGGTTGCATAAGCGCTGCTAATGGGAATATATCTTCTATAGCATTCTTCATTAATATTAGGAGCATCATTTCTTATGTGACTTTTCTCTAAATTTATTTCTGTTTCAATAGAGACCAATTCTCTCAGATAGTCGATGCCCTCTGCTGCGGTTTTTCTATGTTGATGTAATTCTGGTGTTTCAGGAATTTGGTTTGAAGAGACAACCCTAACCGTGTTATTAACATAATTAATGGCTTTTTTGGCAAAAAAAAGATGGCGTAATGTTAGCATTGACATAATGGTATTCCTGTTTTGTTGAAATATGACGGGTATAGGTTATTTTTATCCACGGAATTTCTTATCCATTAAATACTTTTTTATCCATTAAATACTTTTCCCGCCAGACACTGGGTGAACATCCCACCAGCCGGTTAAAAAATCGGGCAAAATAAGCCGGATCTTTAAAGCCAAGCTGATAGGCCACTTCAAATACCAGACTGTCACTGAATAACAATAACCGTTTTGCTTCCCGCAACAGCCGGTCAACGATGAGCTTTTTCGGTGGCCGGTTGGCAAACCGTCGGCACATATCTTTCAGGCGCGACTCCGTAATCCCCAATTTTTCTGCATAATCCGGCACGGCAAGATGTTGATGATAATGTTGATCGATCAACTGGTTAAAACGCTGGAACAGTTTCAATTCTCCCCTGACACCACCGGAATGATGATCATCAAGCGGAATGCTGCGCAGCAGAAAGGTAAACAGAGATTGAGCCAGAAATGCCAGTGATTGTTCATGCCCGGCAAATTGATTGGCAGATTCACCTCCGATCAATGCCCAATAATGGTTGAATGTCTCCCATTCATCGGGTTTATCTGCGACAGAAAGGCAGATGGCCGGGATATCAACCCGTTCCCGATGGGTTGGATAAAGCGAACTGAGCAGCGGGGTAATCAATTCCTGCCGGACGGTCAAAACATAACCGTCGGTATCCTCTTGGGTAAAAAAAGCATGGGGAACAGAAGGCGGCGTCAGAATAAACAGCGGCGCCTGTACAGAGTAGTGCTGTTCATCCAGTTGCAGCTCAATCCGTCCGGTCACCAGATAATGCAGTTGGAAAAAACCATCATGGCGATGTGCCTGCATATCTCGACCAAAAAACGCCGCCATGCGGCCAAAAGTCTGGTAGTGCACATCATTGGAACCCTGAGTCCCATCATAGTCTTTACTGATATCAATATTGGTGATAATCGATCGTGTGATGTTGGATGCGGTCATCGATTTTTCCCTCCCGTGCCTTGCTATTGGGGTGGCTAAAGTCTTTTATCGGTTGTTTACGGTGTTGACTGTAGCCGCTGTTTCATTGGAATAAACAAAACCATCAAGGCACCAATGACCAATAACCCGGCCACAAAATAGAGTCCCGTGTTGAAGCTGCCAGTTTGATCTTTCAGCCAGCCGATCAACAGTGGGCTGACGGCCGATCCCACATTGCCCGTGGCGTTGATCACGGCGATCCCCACTGCACGGGTATGCAGGCTGATTGATTGATCCGGGGTTGTCCAGAATACCGCCATGGCAGTGAATGAGCCGGTGGAAGCCATAATGATCCCCAGCAGTTGCACCAGGTTATGATCGGTCAGTGAAGTCAAAACCCAACCTGCGGCGGCAAACAGGTAGGGCAGGGCAGTGTGCATTTTGCGCTCTTGCAGACGGTCTGAGCGGCGGCTCCAGTAAATCATGCCCAAAACCGTGCAGAATTGTGGGATCGCGGTCAGAAAGCCAATCATGACGTGGCTACTGTTCTGGTTGAAACTCTGCATAATCTGTGGCGTCCAGATATTAATGGCGCTCAGGGTATTGGTCAGGCAGAAATAAGCGAAGGTATACATCAATACAACCGGGGTGAAAACTTCGCGCCATAAGCTCGTTTTTTGTCGAACAGGCTCATTGGATTGTGCCAGTGAAAGTTTATCGTTTTCCATCATGTCTTGCAGGCATTGCTTATCTTCATGGGTCAGCCACTTGGCTTTTTCCGGTGCATCATCCAGATAAAACCAGACCGCAAAACCGAGCAGGACAGAAGGGAAGCCTTCCAGCAAAAATAACCACTGCCAGCCACGCAGATCCCAGATGCCATCCATGTCCAGAATATAGCCGGAAATCAGCGAACCCAATGCCATAGTCACGGGCATGGCTATCATAAACAGGGCATTGGCCCGGGCGCGATAATAGGCCGGAAACCAATAAGTCAGGTAGACCAAAATACCCGGCAGGAAGCCCGCTTCGGCAATCCCCACCAACATGCGCAGGATGTACAGGCTCGTGGGGCCAGTGGCAAACATCGTCGCGGTAGAGGCAATTCCCCATAACACCATAATGGTGGCAATCCAGCGGCGGGCGCCCACAATGCTCAATATGATATTGCTGGGAATGCCGCAAATGACATAAGTGGCGTAAAACAGCGTGGCGGCCAGTCCAAACATGGTGGAGGTTAAGCCAAGATCTTTGCCCATCGTCAAACCGGCAAACCCAATATTGATGCGATCTATGAAAGAGAAAACAAACAGAATAAAGAGAAAAAGGATTAAGCGCCGGAATAACTTACTGATGACATTTTGTTGTTGATGAGTGAGTTTGTTGTGTTGATAGGCCGGATGATTGGTGTCTGATTGGGGTCTGGTGTCAGGTGAAGTGCTCATTGTCGTTTCCTTTTTTATTGTTGTTGAGGATGAGTTATTGGAAAAAGGTTATTGAGTAATGGTATTGGAAAATGGCTATCGGAAACGTTAACGGTAATGGCAGATGTCGCGATCAACATCTGCCGTGTATCTGTGGTATAGCGTATTGGGTTGTGGTGTTACCGGTAATGAGAACTTAATCATTGTTGGGCAATGGGGTGTTTTGCTCCTCCCGGATTTTGCCAAAACAGCCAGCCAGCGCGCTGGCTGCCCCTGTCAGCAGGCTGGTATCAACCCCCACGGCCACAAACAGGGCACCCAGATTGAGGTAATGTTTGGCCGCATCAACATCGGTCATCAAAATGCCGGCCGCTTTGCCAGAGTCTTTGATTTGACCCATCGCCTGTTCAATTGCGGCCTTGACTTCAGGGTGTTGCGGATTGCCAATATGCCCCATATCCGCACTGAGATCCGCCGGGCCAATGAATACCCCATCGACCCCTTCGACAGCCGCTATTTCCGGCAAATTTTGCAAGGCTTCCCGGGTTTCTACCTGTACAATGACACACATTTCGTCATTGGCGCGGGATAGATAGTCAGGAATGCGGTTCCAGCGGGAGGCGCGTGCCAGCGCACTGCCCACACCACGAATGCCAGCGGGGGGATAGCGGGTTGAACGAACCGCCAGACGCGCCTGTTCTGCGTTCTGAATCATGGGGATCAACAAGGTTTGGGCACCAATATCCAACAACTGTTTGATGATCACCGGATCATTCCAGGCTGGGCGGACGACAGGCTGGCTTGGATAAGGAGCCATGCCCTGTAATTGAGCCAGGGTGGTGGAAATATCGTTGGGGGCATGTTCGCCGTCAATCAATAGCCAATCAAATCCTGTTCCTGCCAGAATTTCCGCGCTGTAGCCACTGCATAGCCCAAGCCATAATCCGATTTGCGGCTGGCCTGATTTTAGGGCCTGTTTAAATCTATTCGTTAATGGGTCCATGACGGTTCCTCAGGCGATCTCAAACAAAGTAGCAACTAATGGTGCCTAAAACACCATAATCCACATGAAAGGTATCCCCCTTGCGGGCAGGGATCGGCCGGGTAAAAGAGCCAGATAAAATGATTTGCCCTGCTTCAAGTTGCACACCGTGTGTTGCCAGTTTATTGGCAAGCCACGCCACACCATTGGCCGGATGATTGAGGACGGCCGCTGCCACGCCGGACTCTTCAATCACGCCATTGCGATAGAGCAGGGCACTGACCCAACGCAGATCCAATTCCCCCGGCTTGATCGGGCGCCCCCCCATAATGACCCCCCCATTGGCGGCATTGTCAGAAATCGTATCGAACACCTTACGGGGGCGCTGGGTGGCAGGATCGATCTGATGGCAGCGGGCATCAATCAACTCCAGCGCGGGAATGACGTAATCTGTCGCGTTATAAACATCAAACAGCGTACAGTTTGGGCCACGCAGCGGTTTTGCCAGCACGAAAGCCAGTTCTACCTCAATGCGCGGCACAATAAAACGCTCGCAAGGGATATCACCGCCGTCCTGAAAAAACATATCATCCAGCAGGGCACCATAATCGGGTTCATCAATTTGTGAACTGGCCTGCATGGCTTTGGACGTCAGGCCAATCTTATGACCCTTGAGAATTCGACCCTCCGTGATTTTCAAACCGACCCATTCACGTTGAATGGCGTAAGCGTCCTCAATCGTGATGTCTGGATAATCCAGTGAGATTTGGCGGATCTGCTCACGGTTTTTTTCTGCCTGATGTAAACGGCGTGCAACCTGTGATATGACATTTTGCGGTAGCATAGGGTATGACTCCTTTAGCTTACAAACCTCCAAAACAGAGGTATTTCACTTCCAGATAATCTTCGATCCCGTAACGTGAACCCTCACGTCCCAGTCCCGATTGTTTGATCCCGCCAAAGGGGGCGGTTTCGTTGGAAATCAGTCCTTCATTGATACCGACCATGCCACTTTCCAGCGCTTCTGCCACGCGATAAATCCGGCCGATATCGCGGGAATAGAAATAAGCCGCCAAGCCAAATTCTGTATTGTTGGCAATGCGGATGGCTTCATCTTCATCATGGAATTTGAACAGGGGGGCCAATGGGCCGAATGTTTCTTCTTGGGCGACGTGCATGGATTCCGTGACATTTGTCAGCACGGTTGGCTCAAAGAACAGACCTCCCAATGTGTGGGGTTGGCCTCCCGCCAGAATACATGCCCCTTTGGAAACGGCATCGCTGATATGCGCCTGGACTTTTTCCACGGCAGCTTGATTAATCAGAGGCCCTTGTTGTGACGTATAGTCTACAGCCGGTCCGACTTGAAGCTGTTTCACGGCATGTGCCAAACGTTCTGCAAAAGCGTCGTAAATCCCGGCCTGTACCAGAATGCGGTTGGCACAAACACACGTTTGCCCACTGTTACGGAATTTCGCGGCCATTGCACCTGCGACAGCGGCATCAAGATCGGCATCATCGAACACAATAAAAGGGGCATTGCCGCCTAATTCGAGGGAGAGTTTTTTCACCGTATCGGCACTTTGTGCCATCAATAACTTACCAACACGTGTCGAGCCGGTGAACGAAAGTTTGCGCACGATAGGGCTGGATGTCAGTACTTCACCGATCGCTTTGGCATCCATCCCTGTGACGATATTCAGGACGCCGGCCGGAATACCCGCCGATTCCGCCAATACGGCCAATGCCAGCGCAGAGAGTGGTGTTTCAGCCGCAGGTTTCAGCACCACGGTACATCCTACCGCCAGCGCAGGCGCAACTTTACGGGTGATCATGGCATTGGGGAAATTCCACGGGGTAATGGCAGCAACAACGCCAATGGGTTGTTTAATCGTGGCAAGACGGCGACCGGGCATCGGGGAAGGGATGGTTTCACCATAAATGCGTTTGCCTTCTTCTGCAAACCATTCAATAAAACTGGCGCCGTAAGCAATTTCACCCATTGCCTCTGCGTAGGGTTTGCCCTGTTCCATGCTCAATATTTCAGCCAGCGCCTTTTGATTATGCATAATCAGATCAAACCATTGCCTGAGCTTTTGGCTGCGCTGTTTGGCCGTCAGTGCCCGCCATGCAGGCAGCGCCCGATTAGCGGCGTCAATGGCGCATTGTGTCTCTGTGGCGCCCATATCACTGACATTGGCAATGACTTCACCCGTGGCAGGATTCGTCACTGCAAAGGTCGCTTTATTTTCCGCATCACTCCATTGACCGTTGATATAAGCCTGTTGGCGCAGTAATGATGTATCCAGATGATTTGTCATGGTTTCCTCATGATTGAACAAAATAGACGACTGAACAAAATAGACGTGAGTGAACGTCATTCTGTCACTTATTGTCACGGCTCTTTGGCTTTAAACAGGTTATGAACATTATTGGATTTATAATTCAGCACAGGATCGAGTTCTTCCATGGTGAAAGAGAGACCAAGATAACGCTGTGCCATCAGGTCGGCAAAATGTATTTTGATTAAAGCAAACAACATCTCGCCGACTTTCTGTCGATCTTCAAGGCTGCGTCCGGCACCGATTTTCAGTGTCATGTGCACAAATGCGTAATCTTGTTGACCATCCGCCATTTGCCATGTATCCAACCAAATGGCCCGGCTGCGGATACCGCCCAGAGGGAAAATACCGGTCTCTGCCAGTGCGTGATTCACTTTGGCAAACAATTCCGGCAAATGGGCTTCTTTGCGGATATTTTCAGTACATTCAGCATAAAAATGTGGCACGGTTTGCTCCTGTCAGGCATCAGTTTTATCGCAGGGTTTTTCATTACCCTGTTTTTTAAGCGTTATTGATTGGCGATAGAATCCGGTAATGGGAAAACGGCATTCACTTGCCCGGTTCCTGAACTTGGGAACAATTCGGTCAGAAACTCCACTTTACCCTCATAATCCTCCCAACCCAGCAGCCCAAGCAGCATCACGGTATCGTGCATATTGCCTTCACCCCGGCAAT
This sequence comes from Xenorhabdus beddingii, assembly GCF_002127545.1. Lineage (GTDB taxonomy): Bacteria > Pseudomonadota > Gammaproteobacteria > Enterobacterales > Enterobacteriaceae > Xenorhabdus > Xenorhabdus beddingii. The sequence goes on along the minus strand of NZ_MUBK01000010.1, from coordinate 62,153 downwards.
AGTGCGCATATTCCGGCAGCATCTTGCAGAACTCCTTGAATTTGCCCTTTTTCCAAAGCTGCACGACGCGGTGATCCATTTGCTCATCAAATTCGCGGGTATAGCTGTTCATACCTTCTTCGGCGCGTTGATCTTCAATAAAACTGTGTGACAGTGAACCGCTTGCCAGCACGGCAACCGTGCCGTCGTATTTCTCAATTGCCCGCAAAATGGCGGCCCCCAGTTTGCGGCTATCTTCAAAAGCGTGGACAGTACAAAAGGCAGAAATGGAAATCACCTTGAAATGGCGGTCACTATTCATATAGCGCATCGGCACCAGCGTGCCATATTCCAGTTTCAGGCTTGGGATCTCGTGTGACTGGGCACGAACACCCATCTGACGTGCTTCCTCTGCAATCATCCGCCCCAGTTCGGGATTGCCGTCGTACTCGTAGGCCATGTCACGGATAAAATGCGGTAATTCATTGCTGGTATAAATGCCCGAAAAATGGTCAGAACAGTTAATGTGATAGGCACTGTTCACCAGCCAGTGGGTATCGAACACGATAATGGTATCTACGCCCATCTCGCGGCAACGGCGGCTGATCTCTTTATGTCCGTCAATCGCACCTTGCCGGCAGCCATAGTGTTTACCCGGCAATTCAGACAGGTACATAGACGGTACGTGTGTAATTTTTGCGGCTAACGCTAACTTTCCCATAGATCCTCACTTGATATTAGGATGGCGAACCGTGGTTAACGCTGAAAAAAAGTCATTACATTTCTGATGAATCAAACGCCCCAGCGGGGAATAGGATGATCCCCCATAGAGATACAGACGTTCTTCACTTCGGCAAACACGTCAAAACTGTATTTTCCACCTTCACGCCCCACACCGGAGGCTTTTATCCCACCAAATGGCTGGCGCAGGTCACGAATATTCTGCGAATTGACGAACACCATACCGGCCTCAATGCCGCGTGCCAGACGTAAAACTTTACTCACATCCTGCGTCCAGATATAGGAGGCCAGACCATACTCCACCTCATTGGCCATGCGCAGCCCGTCCTCTTCGCTCTTGAACGGCAGCAGGCAGGCCACCGGTCCGAAAATCTCTTCCTGCGCCACGCGCATCCGGTTATCGACATCCGCCAATACGGTGGGACGCAGGAAATGACCATTTTGCAGATGGGCCGGTAAATCTGCGGGTTTATCGGGGCCGCCCGCTAACAATGTCGCGCCTTCTTCGACGCCCAACCGGATATAGCCGGACACTTTTTCCCAGTGCTGCCGGCTGATCAAACTGCCAATCTGAGTATGGGGATCCTGGGGATCTCCGACACGAAGCCGATTGGCTCGTTCGGCAAAGCGCTTGACGAATTCAGGGTAGATGCTTTCTTGGATGAAAATACGGGAACCTGCCGTGCAGCGTTCACCATTGATGGAGAAAATGGTGAATAAGGCGGCGTCCAGCGCGCGTTCAATATCGGCATCTTCAAAGATCAGAACCGGAGATTTTCCACCCAGTTCCATCGAATACTTTTTCAGCCCGGCATTTTGCATGATTAAGCGACCGGTTGCTGTTCCACCGGTGAAAGAAATGGCGCGCACATCGTGATGTTTCACCAGCGCATCGCCCGCCGTGTTGCCGTAGCCCTGTACCACATTGAGCACACCCGCCGGAATACCGGCTTCCAATGCCAGTTCCCCCAAGCGATTGGCGGTCAGTGGGGAAAGTTCGGACATCTTCAAAACCGCTGTATTTCCCAGAGCCAGACAAGGGGCAACTTTCCATGTTGCCGTCATGAACGGTACATTCCACGGGGAGATCAACGCACAAACCCCGACGGGTTGAATTAAGGTATAATTGAGCAGCTTGTCATCAACGGGATAGGTATTTCCGTTCATCTGCTGGCAGATTTCCGCGAAGAAATTGAAATTCTGGGAAGCCCGTGGGATCAACACATTTTGCGTCTGGTGGATCGGCAGACCGGTATCCTGAGTTTCGATAGCAGAAATGCCGGCAACATGCTGGTCAATAAGCTCACCCAAACGGCGCATCAGCCTGGCCCGTTCTTTCATTGGGGTTTCTGCCCATTTCGGGAAAGCGTCTTTGGCGGCCGCCACCGCCTGATCTATCTCCGCTTGTCCGCCTGATGCCACTTCAGCCAGAACTTCACCGGTCGCGGGATTGGTGGTTTCGAAATAGGTTTTGCTGCCGACGTTCTTGCCGTTGATCCAGTGATTAACCGTGGTCATAACAAACTCTCCTCATATTCTTGCTGGCTGATAATGTGATTCACTAAACGCCCCACGCTTTCCACTTCCACGATGACTTCATCTCCGGGAACAACATTGGACAACCCTTTTGGCGTTCCTGTGGCAATCATGTCGCCCGGTTGCAATGTCATAAAATCACTGAGATAGGCGATCAGGAAAGGAATATCGAAGATCAAATCGGCGGTTGTGCCCTGTTGACGCAACTCACCATTTACCCATGTTCTCAACGTGAGATGGTGGGGGTCGGCGACCGCACTTTTATCCACGATCCACGGGCCAATCGGCGTCAGTGTATCGCGGCTTTTTACCCGCAGATTGGGGCGATAGTAATTTTCCAGATAGTCCCGGATGGCGTAATCATTACAAACGGTATAACCCGCAACGTAGTCCAGCGCATTTTCTCTGGAAACCTGATGCGCGGGTTTGCCAATCACCACAACGAGTTCTGCTTCATAATGCATGTAGTCCACATTATCGGGGCGGACAGAAACCTGACGGTGCCCCGTTAAGCTATTGGCTGCCTTGATAAATATCAGGGGTTCTTCCGGCGGCTTAAACGCCAGCTCTGTGGCGTGATCGGCATAATTCAGCCCCAACGCGAACAGGGTTCCGTTGGCGGGAGGAAGCCACAAAACCTGTTCACCGCTGACGGTACTGCCATCAGGCAGCAAAATATTCTCCTGTTCATCAACGGTGACATTCTGCACCTGACCCTGATAATGAATTTTGGCGTGTCTCATACCTGACCTCCTGCGAGTACAACCGTATTTTCCAGGTTAGGGAAGCCGTCAGCCTTGATCGTGACCTGATCGTCAGGATGGAGAGTAACACGTTGGCGGGGAGTTCCCAGCAGGATGATATCGCCTTCTTTCAAGGTCGCGAATTCACTTAAGGCCACCAGCAATTCCGGGGCTGAACGGACAAGATCTTGGGTTGACCAACGATCCGCTTCGAGCCCATTGATCTCAGTGACGATATCAAGCGATCCCACCGATCTTACCTTGGTCATTTGACCCAGCGGACAAAAACCATCCCGACATTTTGCTTTAATGGCAGGACGATAAAATGAGGTTTCCGGCAGACTGACTTCATTTGCCAGTGCGTATCCGGCAATGTATTGCTCTGCATCCTGAACAGACACTTTACGGGCGGTTTTGCCAATCAGCAGTGCCAGAGTTGCGCCGCTTTGTACCGTTTCTCCGATCGGATGAGGAATGATATCCCCTGAGCCAATCACGGTGTTGCGGGGTTTGATAAACCAAATTGGCGTTTTTGGTGGTGTTTTATAAGGTATTTCGTGAAACGCCCCATCCCAGAAATCGATCTGGCTACGGTGGTTTAGGGCGACGGCAAAGACTGTGCCTTTCATTGACAACTCCTTGAAGCCTAAGCGATGTATAGAGAGGGTGTTGTTAATATATTAATAAACTATGTAGCGGCAATCTTCAATATGTTAATCCAATTGTTAATTTTAATTGTGATCTATGTAACAGGCTATTGTCTTCGACAATTCTTACCACATAAGATCAACCTGTTATATTTTTCGTCGAGGTCATTTGGGATTAGATTTAACTTTATGTTAACTTTTCTTGGCGAGATAATTTTATTTATTTGTTAATATTGAAGTCTTTTCCCTTTGTAGATAATTATGAGCGTGTTAGTCTTTTTGATGTTTATGTTGTCTATAATAAGTAGCGTGCGCGTTAAATTTATAGAAAATGGCTAGCGATTAACTAAAGAGTCACCTTTACTTATGCATGAATCCCTGACAATTGCATTACTTCAAGCGAGAGAAACCTCCATGGGTTTTTTTCGGCCTATTTTGAAGAGTTATAATTTAACAGAACAACAATGGCGTATTATTCGCGTACTTGCGAGTAGCCGTTCTATTGATTTTCATGACCTGGCTTGCTTCACTTGCATCCTACGTCCGAGTCTTACCGGTATTTTGACGCGCATGGAACGTGATGGGCTGATCTTCCGCCTGAAGCCCATGAATGATCAGCGTAAGCTGTATGTTTCCCTGACCCCGGCGGGCCAGGAGCTTTATGAGCAGGCAAAAGGGCAGGTTGAAGAGGGCTATAAAGCGATTGAGGATGCCTTCTCTTCAGAAAAGCTAACACAACTTTTAGGGTTATTGGACGAATTTATTGCCATTGGAAAACACGCTCAAGAAGATTTAAGTGAAGAGCGCGAATTGTAGGTTTAAGGTTTTATTAATGTATTAATTGGTTAATTTATCAATCGAAGCATAAAGACCACCGTAATAAATTGGCTAAGGATATTGATGCAGTATATTGCGGTGGTTTTCCTATTTATTGAGGTTATTGAAGGAGAAAAAGTAAGGGAAAACCCTTAAAATGAGTGTTGGTTTTTAGTAGGGAAATTGAAGTGTTTCCCCATGATTGCCAGTGATTTGATGCTATTACGCCTGCTTATTTCCGTGTATCACTATTATTGCCGTGTATCACTATTATGAAAACTTATTTATAGCAAATATAGTTATATTTGTTATTCTGGTTTTTTTATTGATGGTTAATTTAAATATCGAAAAAATAGTTTCAGAAGAAAAGTTTCGTATTTGAAGCATCCCGCTTTATTACTGATATAAGGAAAACCGACATCATGTTCAATGAAGTTAACGGATCGAGTGTTTTGCAGGGTAAGCGCGTTGTTGTGACTGGCGGAGGGCGCGACTTTGGGCAAGCCGTTTCTGTTTGGTTGGCACGGGAAGGTGCGCATGTTGATCTCTGTGCCCGCCAATTATCCAGCGCTGAAGCGACATGCCAGATTATTCGTGGTGAAGGTGGCATAGCCAGGGGCTATCAATGTGATATGAGTGATGCTCAGTCTGTCAGCGATTTTGCCACTCAGTTGCTGCAAGACAACCAGCCTATTGATATTCTGATCTTGAGTGCTGCGCAATGGCTGGAAGGGCATTTGGGAGAGGGTGACAGCGAAGCTGATATCGTTGGCACCGTGAATTCGGGTATCACGGGTTCCATCCTGCTGACCAGAGCATTATTGCCAAGCCTGCGTCAGTCACAAGGTGCGGATATTGTTGCAATGGTATCGGTTTGTGGCATTCCTCAATTTACCGAATCTGTCGCCCATCCGGCATTCTTTGCCGCCAAACATGCCATGAGTGGTTTTAGCCAGAATTTAGCCCATCACTTAAGCAAAGAAAATATTCGCGTGACCGGGCTTTATCCCCCTGACTTTGAACTTAATGGCTTTGATGAAAAGCTGGCTAATCCCAAAACCAATTCCAAATCAATGGGAAAACAGATGCTCAATGGCCGTTCAGTATGGGAAACCTTACGGTTTGTTATCACCCAGCCCCGCAGTTGCCACATTAAAGCCATTTACTTCCAAGGCCCGACGTTTCAGGATGTTGAATAATCAGCGATCAATAAACAGGCTGAATTGTTGTTTATCTATGCTCCCAAGGATGACTGAGAGGCGCCTGCCTCTCTCCAGAGGCCAGCTTTTATCTGATATCAGTTTATTTTTTTGAATTATGCAGGTGCCGTAAATATTCATGGCATGTTGGTAAGCTATTTATCATATTTTCTGCTTTAGTATAATGTTGCAATAATATTTCATCTGCTTCATCCGGCGGAATTAATGACAATGCGGGTCTGCTCATTATAGTCTCTGAGCACAAACCCAGGATCATCGTATTCCACGAATATTCTTCAAAACCGTGGTAGAAAGGGTAGATAGTTTCTTTGTCCAGTAAATGATTTTTGGATAACATTATTTTTTTCACGAGTGCTTTGGGTAATTTAACCTTTTTCCATTCTTTCCAATATACAGTATCATTACGTTGAGCTAATGAGAAATGAAGCAAAAGGAACTCTTTGATTCCGTCAACAGCATGATTAACTCTGGTATTATATTCTTCAATAAGTCGTTCATTATTGTTACTTCCCGGAAAAAACCTAACAAGCTGTTCAATCCCATGTTGAATGAAAAAAATTCCCGTTGATTCCAACGGTTCAAAAAATGCGCTTGATAGGCCAATTGCGACACAGTTTTTCACCCAAGAGCGATGACTACGGCCAATTCTCATGGGAATGTGATTGGCAACACAATCTGAATTTTCATAGGGAATGGATTTTCTCAACTCAGCTTCAGCTTCTTCAGGGCTTTGATATTTATCACAGTATACGTACCCATAACCATTCCTCTTATATAAAGGAACGGTCCAACGCCAACCATTGGACATCGTTCGCGCGGTTGTATAGGGGTCAATATCACTAATATCCTCTCTCGGTACCCGCAAGGCCACTGCCCGGTTATTTTTTAGCACATCTGAAAAACTTATAAATGGCTCATTCAATGTTTGGTTAATTAATAATCCCTTGAATCCAGTACAATCAATATAAAGATCAGCGTTAAGTTTTCCGTGTTCCTTTATTTCCAGAAATCCTATACTTCCATCATATTTATCAATTTCGATATGAGCCACATCACCTTCTATATGGTCAACACCTCGATTTATTGCGTAGCGTTGAAGGAAACTTGCAACGTTATCCGCATCAAAATGATAAGCATAGGGAAATTGATCCCGCTGTTCTGCCAATGTTGATTGACCAAGACCCCCATCAGAAGATTGCACGAAAAGGGAGCCATCCAACCTTCTGGGAGACCGCTTTGCCTCACACAGATGAGGGGTCAAAAAAGTGGCATAGTCAAAATTTTGATCTTTAATGTCTTTTCTTAACCACCATTCAGAAATAGGAAAACCTTTAACCACTTTCCAACGTTCAAAGGGATGGTAAAAATGCTGATCTTTCCCATCCCAATTCTCGAATCTAATACCTAATTTATAACTTCCTGCGCATTCCGTTAACCATTCGGTTTCATCTAATCCAAGATAATCAAAGTAATGGCGGATGGTACTGAATGTAGCTTCGCCTACCCCTATTTTTTTTATCTTCTTTGATTCTACGACGGTGATTTTAACATTTTGAGCAAAGGCTTTTGCCAAATAAGCCGCCGTCATCCAACCTGCCATACCGCCACCGACGATTAATACTGACTTTACCATGTGACCTCTATTTATAATAGATACGCAGATAAAAGAATATTAATGAAAAACAAACCCTTTAACTTTTATTTTTCACAATTAATTTTTTGAATATAAATGAAATTCCAAAATTGTAGGACACTGACTGACTCCCCACACTGAGGAGAATAAGGGGTTTCCGGAATTTCAGTGTGTCACTATTATGAAAACTTATTTGTATTAACGCTATGTTTTATAAGATTATGATTACACTAATATATTAATGAGGTGTCCACTTGACTGTGGGAGTACGCATTGATTATGTTTAATATCAATAAAATGTATGAATTTCACTATTTAAAATATACGTAAATTTATATAGTTAGAAATCCCTTTAATAAGGTCTTTTTTACATAAATTAAAGTAAGAATGATAATATCAGCCTTGTCACAAGCTGTAAACTTCATTTGGTGGACTTTATGATTGTTGTGGCAACGTATTATAAATTATTGTAATTTTTATTTATGATTGACATTGAAACCAAAGATACCCTGCATTCACGCTCAATGAAAGTCCCGATCACTTCATCGTGTATTTTTTCCGATTGGGAATAGGAGCCTAAGGCGCAATTAATCGGTGTTATATCCCAAAAAATTGCGCCTTTTTCCTACAACAAATTCATTCAATCCAACAAACGGATCTAATCTGCCATTTCTAACACTCCCTCAATAATCTGTGGCTGCTGCTCGATAATATCGTGGTGATCACAAAGCAGGGGGATGACGGACAGATGTTGGCAGACTTGCCCTATATGGTTGTCACTGGCAGACATTGCCTCTGCCGCCGATGTCATTCCCTGCTGAGTGAACTGGGTATGGAGTTTCGGCTGCCGGGTGGCTTTGAACAGGGTGACCTGACTGTGTTGCAAATGTTGGGAAAGCTCACTTTGGCAAATGGTGTCGTCCGCCGGGCCAGCCTCCAGTGCCCGTGCTGCGGCATCGCCTTCCAGCCCCAACTCCTGCAACAACATTTGCCGCCAGCTCGGGTGCATGGAACTTAAGCTGACCCGATAGAAACTGTCGAGTAAATAGAGATGGATGTCTGTGATCCCCCTTGCTTCCAGTTGAGCGGCGATCTCCAGCGCAATCAATCCACCCATTGACCAGCCCAAAATATGGACTGGCCCTTGTGTCAACGGCTGATAGCGCTCCATCTGTTCCAGATAGAAGCGGGCAATATCATGCAATGAAGTGATTAACGGCCGATGGTACAGATTGTAATTATCAACTCCCAGACAATGCATTTGACCTTCCAGCGTGTTGGCAAGATCCAAATATACTTCGCATCCTGCCATTGCGGGATGGATCATCCACAAGGTTTCTTGGGTTGATTTTTTGTTCAGCGGCTGTACCAATCGATATTCAAGGCTGCCCAGAATGCCCCGGATGTTACGTTGTTTAAACAGTTCCATCACCGGGATTGATTGTCCCAGCAAAGCGGACATCTGTTGGCAGACCGGGATTGCCAGAATGGACGTGCCGCCACATTCAAAAAAGTCATCGTTGACGCCAACGTGCTCCAGACCCAGTTTTTGCTGCCAGAGCTGACAGAGTTGTTGCTCCTGTTCCGTTTGCGGCGCTTGATAGTGATGCTGTTTTGGCGCGAAGTGATGGAGTGCCGACAGTTGTTTGCGGTCGATTTTGCCACTGGAATTCAGCGGTAGTTCAGGCAGTTGCACTAACACAGACGGCACCATATACGGTGGTAGTGTTTGGGCGAGCTGCTGGCGTAAATCAGTTTCATCAACAGACTCATCACTGACATAATACGCGGCCAGACTATCCGATGATCCCCTGATTTTGACCAATGCACACTGGCGGATACCTGCCACGGCCATCAGCGTATTTTCAATTTCCCCCAGCTCAACCCGGTAGCCATTAATTTTAACCTGACTATCTGCCCGGCCTAAGAATTCAATATTGCCATCCGGCAGCCAGCGACCCAAGTCGCCCGTGCGATACATGCGCTCACCACTGATCGGGTGCTGGATGAAGCGTTCTTCCGTGCGGATCGGGTCTTGATAGTAACCTATCGCCAAGCCGATGCCACTGATATACATTTCCCCGATGGCTTGAGCGGGCACAGGCTCCAGATCACTATCCAAGATCAGGAAAACCTGATTGGCTAACGCTTTACCATAAGGAATGCTCTGGCTATAGCTGGCGCCGGGGGGGACTTCGAATAAAATCGACCAGACTGAGGCTTCGGTGACACCACCGCCGGTGAAGATACGGCAGCCCGGCAGCCAGTCACGGCAACGCGGTATATGGTTAACGGGAACCCAATCACCGGATAACAGTACTCTGTCCATTGCAACGATAGGCAGTTTTGGCCGGCTTTCCACTTCCTGCAAGAGTAGCTCGAACAACGCGGGGGCGGCATTCCAGAGAGTGACGTGGTGTTCATGGATCAGGCTCAACAAGACATCAGGTTGATATCGCTGTGCTTCGTCAGGAATAACCAGCTTTCCTCCCGCCCCCAAAATACCGAAGATGTCATAAACCGACAGATCAAAGCACAGGGCATTGAGTGCCAGCAAAGTATCTCCCCGCCCGATGTTCAACTTACGGTTGATGTCCATCAAGGTGTTATTCGCGGTGTCATGGCGGATAGCCACGCCTTTCGGTGTTCCGGTAGAGCCGGACGTGAAAATCACATACGCCAGACTGTCACAGCGGATAGGAACAGGGAGTGGCATCGGTTCCGGCGCCGGCAAGTGCAGGGCGCTTCCGTCAGGAGCAAGTTGGAGGGTGCCATAGGCTTTTGTTGCCCACGGTTTGGTACTGATGACCCATTGTGCCCCGGTTTGCTCCATAATTTTCAGGCAACGCGATTGAGGCCAGGAGATATCCATCGGCACATAAGCCCGCCCCGCCAGTAAAATCGCCAGAACCGCGATGATTTGCGCCCGCCCTTTGCTGATCTGAACCGCAATCAGTTCTGACTGATTGCAAGGGTGTTGATGGATTTGTGCCGCCAATCGCTGGGCAGACTGGAGCAGTTGTGCGTAGCTGCATTGGCCGATGGCATCAATTAATGCGATATCATTGGGGTACTGTTTAGCCCAATCGAGGATCCCCTGATACAGCGGATGGCGGTAGAGAGCCGGATCTTGCCTTTCCATGGGCGGTTTCAGTAATGCCATTCTCTCTTCCGGTGAATAGAGGCTGATGTTTTTCACCCCTTGCTCAGGATGCGCCACCATCTGCATCAATATATTTTGTAACTGTTTGATCATTCCATTCATCGTGTCTGGTGCAAACAGCGCAGTGGCATAGTTGAGACTACCAGACAGGGCTTCATGACCGTCTTCAAAATAGAAACCGAGATCAAATTTGGCAACATCATACTCATCCACCAGACTCTGTAGGGTGAAGGGGGCATCAATCTCATGCGCTTTTTGTTCCAGCGAGAAAGAGACCTGAAACAGCGGATGGCGTGATAGATCACGTTTCAAGTTCAGGAACTCAACCAGTTTCTCAAACGGCATATCCTGATGTTGCTGGCTGGTCATGGTATTGGCGGAGACCTGACGGATTTGTTCAGTCACACTCCAGTCGGGCGCTATCTGATTGCGCAGCACCAACATATTGACAAACATGCCAATCAGCGGTTCCAACTGTGGATGTGAACGATTGGCGATGGGGCTGCCGACGATAATGTCGTGCTGACCGCAATACCTGACCAGCAAGAAATTCACCCCGGTCAACAAGACGGCATGTAAGGTGACACCCAATTGGCGTGCCAGTTGCCGCAGGGAGTGACTCAATGCTGGCGCGAGAGAAAAGGTTATGGTGTGACCCTGGTGGTCAAAAATATCGGGGCGGGGATAGTCACAGGGAAGTGCCAATTGGGCGCTGTTCTGCAACTGTTGTAGCCAAAACTGTTTTAGGGGTTCCAGTTTATCGCCCGACAACAATTGCTGTTGCCAGACGGCATAATCTGTATATTGAATAGGCAGCGGAGGTAATGCCGGTGGACGTTGGTTCAATTCTGCGGCATAAAACTCGGCTAATTCCTTCAACAAGACATTCAGCGACCAACCATCAAAACTGATGTGATGAATGTTGATCAGGCAGAAATGGGAAACTTGCCCATCGGCTTCAATGCGTTGCAATAGTTTAGCCCTGATGGGGTATTCATGGCGCAAATCAAAGATGCGGAAAATCTCCTGATGCAAGAAATCGCACCACGCATCGGCCTGTACTTCAACGCGGGGAACCTGCAACATTTCATCATGGGCTTGCAGGAAAAACGCGCCCTTATCACTGTCCTCAAGATCCTCGTTTTGCCCAAAAGTACAGCGCAATACCTGATGGCGGCAGACGACGGCCTGCAGGCTGCGGACAAAACTGTCCATTTGGGTATCCGCCCGCAGACTGAATAATAGCGGGATATGATAGATATTATTTTCCTGCATCAGCGTTTCAATGAACCAGAGCCGCATTTGTGAAAAGGACAGCACGCTGCGTTGCAAATCGGCTTTGGGGATTGCGTCAAGTTGTTCTGTGTGGCTGGACAAGAAAGTGCACAGCGATCTGACGGTAGGATGCTGATTCAGTGCAGCCAGGGGGATCTGGCGTTGCAATGCCTGACTGAGACGGTTACTCAACTGAATCGCCATGATGGAATTGCCGCCCAGTTGGAAAAAGTTATCGTCGATACCGATACGTTCAGAGGGCAACAATTCTGCCCAGATATCGCAGCATTGCTGTTGCAGAGGGGTTTCTGCGGGGGAATATCCCTGCTGTAAATCCGTAAAGGCAGGGGCCGGAAACTTACGACGATCCAGCTTGCCATTGATGGTCATCGGGATCAGGGGCAGCGGAATCAAGGCACTGGGCTGCATATAGTTAGGCAACATTTGAGTGAGTGATTGCCGGATTTCGGCGGGTTCCACCCCACGGGTTGACGTATAGTAACAAACGATTCGGGGCGATTCCTTGCCATGAATGATGGCGACCGCCTGATCAACACCGGCTACCGTGGCGAGTACACTCTCAATTTCGCCAAGTTCGATCCGATGTCCGCGAATTTTCACCTGACTGTCATTGCGGCCAAGGTACTCCAATGAACCGTCATCCAGCCAGCGCACAATATCGCCGGTGCGATATAAGCGCGGATGATCAGGGTGCTGCTGGTATGGATTAGCAATAAATTTTTCCTGACTCAATACGGGTTGGTTCAGATAACCCCGGGACAAGCCGATGCCTGACAGGAATAACTCACCCGGCACGCCGACAGGCAGGGGTTGCAGGTGGGTATCCAGCACATAGGCGCCATTCTGGGCCAATGGCCTGCCGATATTGGTGGCACCATTATAACGATAGGGGTTAACGGTGGCACACACACTGTCTTCGGTTGGGCCGTAACAGTTGAACACGTTGCGTCCCTGTGCGGCATAGTGATCCAATACATCCTGAGATACCGCTTCACCGCCGATCGCCAGCCATTGCAGACTATCCGGCAGGGTTGGCTTAAGTTTGAGCAATGCCGGAGGCAACATGGCATAACTCATTTGCCGCTTCTGCAACAATGTTTGCAGTTCCTGCAAATCATAACGTTGTGCGTCAGAGGCTACGACTAGAGTGTGACCACCGACAAATGCCGGGAAGCTCTCCATCAAATGGGCATCAAAGACAAGGGAAGAAAATTGCAGGAAGCGAAGGCCGGGTTGCGCCGCTCCCAAACCCATTCTGGAGAGCAGGCTGCGCGCCATGCTTGCCGTGCCCCGGTGTTCTATCAGGGTTCCCTTTGGCTTGCCTGTCGTGCCGGAGGTGTAAATCACATAGGCCAGTTGATCGGGCTCCACTTGTGGCAGAAGCGACCCGATATCGTCAATAGGTGCCGCTTCCGCCAGCTCGCTCAGGTAAAGCCGTTGCAGATTGGGGCGCTCAAACAGGGATGCCAGATCCGGTTCAGTCAGTACCAGACTCATCTTGCTGTCTTGCAGGATGTAATCCAGCCTTTCTGTGGGGGATTTGGTATCCATCGGGACATAAGCCGCACCCGATTTTAGAATGGTCAGCAGTGCGACAATCATATCGATGCTGCGCTTGCAGCACAGGCCAATCAGTTCACCCGGCTCCAGTTCACGCTGGAAACGATGGCGGTACAGGACACGGAGCTGAACCGCATAACGTGATGAAATATCATCCAGCTCTTGATAGCTCAGCGTCCGGTGATCATCCATTAATGCGGGAAGTTGCGGGGTCAGCCGCGCTTGTTTTGCCAGCAAGCCGTGCAGCGTACAGGGTTCCCATGTTTCAGATCCTGACGCGGCAAAAGCCCACTCTTCTAAGAGTTGTCTGCGCCGCTCATCACTCAGCGCTGACAACCGTTGGTGTGGGTAATGGAGATGGGAAGGCAGGCGAGCCAACAATAGACTTAACATCTCCAGAATGGCATTGCCCCGCTCGGCATCAAGGCAACTGGGTTTGTAAGCCAGAGAAAGCCTCAGACCTTGTTCTACATCACCTTCGGCAATCAGGTTCAGCGGATAGTCGGTATCCCCCTTAGCGGCTCTTAAGCTGGCCTGCATGGTGCCCAGTTCGGTTGTCGGGTAGTTTTCATAGACAAACAGGGTTTGGAACAGTTTTTCCCCCCTGAATGGCAATTCCGCCAGAGGTTGATAGCTGTAAGTCTCCAAATCAATCATGCGTTGATGAAGAGTGCGAAGCTGTTGCAGGCAGGTCAGTTGCGGCTCCCAATCCATGGAAAGGGGTAAAGTATTGATAAACAGACCGACACTGTTTTCTATCCCTGAAACCGGATGATTGCGGCCAGACAAGGTGATACCGACAATCGTTTGAGTTTGTTGGCTAAACAGGTGCAGTAACTTGTGCCAGGCGAATTGCAACATGATATTGAGTGTCAGTCCGTGATTGCGGGCGGTTTCCTGCAATGACAAAGCAACCGCATCAGGTAATGTGTGATGCACGGCTGCCTGAACTTCTGATGCTCCCTTGTCCGGGGCATTCAATAACAGAGAAATATCGGTGCTCTCCCAATGCTCGATACCGAGTTGCTGCCAGTGGTTGCGGCACTCTTCTGCATGGCTGGCGTAATAACGCTGAGTCGCCAGATAAGCGGTATCGTTGTCGATATCCGGCGATTGGCCTGCCTGTCGTTGTTGATCATGCAATTGTTGATCATGTAATTGTTGATAAACGCGGTGAACGTACTCCAGCAAGATCTGATTACTCCAACCATCGATAATAATATGGTGACTGGTACAAATCAGGCTGTATCGATCCGCTGCCAGCCTGACCAGACAAACCCGCATCAATTCAGGTTGACGCAGGTCGAAAGGCTGATTGTTTTGCTGGTGGCTGAGTTCAGCCAGTGCTTGTTCCTGATCGGAATGGGTACTGAGGTCATGGTATTGCCATGACAGTTCAGCATGTTGGAACACAATTTGCTGAGGCGTTCCCTGCCAGTCAAAGCCCGTGCGCAATATAGGATATTTTTGTTGTGCGCAGAGCCAAGCCTTGCGGTAATGACGCGGTTCGATGGGCTGTGCGTAATCCAAGATAAATTGAAAATGGTAGATTGAATTATGCGGATGGCTTAGGTGATGGTGAATAAACCCTTGTTGCAGGCTATTGGCCGGATAGACCCAAATCGGTTCTAATCCTGCTGGCAGTCTTGCCAGTAAAGCCGCATCAACCCCGCAATCCCTGTCTGGCAGGACGGTATCGGTAAGAATTGTCCCGGTAAGAATTGTTCCGGTAAGAGTGGTATCGCTAGACGAGGCAATATGATCGATGACTGATACCAAGGCATTCTGGAAATGTTGGTTTAACTGAGCCATCTGTGTTTGGCTCAACAAACCGTCCCAGCGATAGTGCAGATTTTGGCCGATAAACCAGATGTTAAGGGTCAGTAAACCGCGATCCAGATTACCGGGGTGGACTGTCTGACCCGCTTGTTCGGCCGTGATTTGCCAGTCACTCCCCTGTTCCGGTGACTCATGCGCCTGCAACTGCCCCAGATAATTGAACACAACCGCCGGATAAGGCAAGGAAAGCGTGCTGCGTAGGGCGCCGTATGCCATCCCTGCATCCGGTACATTGGCCAGCGTTGCGTGGACTTGCTGCAAAGAAATGGTTTTTTCACCATGGGCAGAAAAATGCAGGGGATACAGGGCAGTAAACCAGCCCAAAGTCCGGCCAACATCTAACTGAATGGCTGGAAGTTGGCGGCCATGTCCTTCCAATAGCAACGTGTGATTTGAGCGTCCGCTGAAATGCTCCAGTGTATGCAACAGGGCAGTCAACAAGACTTCATTGGGCTTGAAGGTCGCCGCCCCACGGGTCACATTCAGCAGGTGGATACTGGCCGGTGACGCCAGCGTTTGCCACAGGAATTGGCGGGTGTGGTGGGTCTCCAGCAACGGACGGTAGTCATATTGTGCAACACACTGTTGTTGCCAGAATTCACGTTGAGACTCAAAGTGAGGCATGTGTTCTGCCAGGGCAGCCTGCCATTGCCGATAGCTGGCAGTTTTCGGACCGAGCACGTCTCCATGATAAGCATCTCTATGATAAAGCTGTTTTAAATCATCCAGCAAAATGCGCCATGATACGGCATCAACAATCAGGTGATGCAGGGCACAATAAATACGCGCTGAACCATCGGGATAGCCATCAATATAGGCAAAACGCCACAGCGGGCCATTGACGATATCGAAATCACTTTGCCAGGCATCCAGACAATGATTGAACTCGCTTTCGCTCAATTGATCATAATGACAAATTTCCAGCGCAGTGGCTGCCCGCTGCGTGAGATCCCAATAGTGTTGGTGTCTGGCAGCAGAAAAACCGGCTCGCAGCATATCGTGCCGTTCTGTTAATGCCTGAATCGCAGTCTCTAATTTTTGCGGCATCAAAGGCGGAACCCGGATCAGGAAAGCCTGATTCCAGTGGCTGGCGTGAGAAAATGCCTGTTCGAAAAACCAATGCTGAATAGGATGCAGGGGAAAATCACCCTGCAATATGCCCTGTTCGGCAGGCAGCATTTGGGTTTCGCTTGTCCCTGACAACGGTTTTTTCTCTACTAACTGTTCTGCCAGTTTGGAGATAGAGCGATATTGATGTAATAGCTTGGTGCTGCATGGCAACTGTTGGCGACGCATTTCTGAAATCAGGCGGATAACGGAAATAGAATCGCCCCCTAAATGGAAAAAGTCATCATCAATACCAATTTCATCCCGCCCCAGAATGCGTTGCCAGATAGTTTGCAGCTTGTGTTCCAGTTCAGTGGAGGCCGCACGATAAAAGTGGTGGCTCTGCTTGTAATCGGGTTCGGGTAACGCGGTGGCATCCAGCTTGCCATTGATCGTCATGGGCAAGGTTTCCAACTGCACGAATGTTGAGGGCATCATGTAATCCGGCAGGGAAAGTGGTAATGTGCGGCGAAGATGATCTTCGTTCAGGGTGATATCCGACACATAGTAGACCACAATATGCGAGCGATCCTGACCCCGTACCTGCGCCGTACATTGACTCACCCCTGATGCCGCGATAAACGCCTGTTCGATTTCAGCCAATTCGACCCGGTGACCGCGGATTTTGACCTGAAAATCCCTGCGCCCCAGATATTCCAGTTCACCATTCGGCAGCCAGCGGGCCTGATCACCGGTGCGGTAGAGCCGCTGATCATCGGCGTGCTGCGCAAAAGGATTGGTGATGAATGCCTGTGCGGTCAATTCGGGTTGCCCCAGATATTCTCTGGCTAACACCGGCCCGGAAAGATACAGTTCGCCGCACATTCCCATCGGCACCAACTGCAATTGATCATCTAACACATAGGCATGAATACCGGGAAACGGCTGACCAATATTGCGATCGCTATCTCCATTTCCCTGATAACGGTGCATGGTGGCGCATACGCTGGCTTCAGTCGGGCCATAAGCGTTGAACAATCGCCGCCCCTGCAGGGTGTAATGATCCAAAATGGCTTGCGGGGTAGATTCGCCGCCAACCAGAATGGTTTGCAACTTTGCAGGCAATGCCGGCTTTGTTTTCAGTAGGGTCGGCGGAAGAATGGTGCCCTCAACCTGATATTGTTCGATTAATTTTATTAATAGGTCGAGATCATGGCGCTCTTCTTCCGAAGCAATCACCAACGTATGACCAAAACACAAGCTGATGAACGTTTCGAAGACATGGGCATCAAACGCCAGAGAAGCGAACTGCAACCAGCGTTGAGGGCAACGAGTATCTTGAATGAGAACAGAATGGAGGCCACCCAGCATGGTCAATACGCCGCGATGTTCTAACAACGTTCCCTTCGGACGCCCGGTTGTGCCAGAAGTATAAATAGCATAGGCCAATGAACGTGGCCCTGCGGCTGATTCGGGGGAACAGTCTGGTTGGTCACGATAATCCTCTTTGGGGTTATCTAATGCCAGCAGAGTCAGATCCTGGCCGTGTTCGCGCAATCTTGCCTGATGTGCCTGTTGCGTAATCGCCAACCGGGATTGGCTGTCGGTCAGAATATAGGCCAATCGTTGGGACGGGATTTGCGGGTCAAGAGGCAGATAAGCCGCGCCGGCTTTCATGATCGCCAGCATAGCAACCACCATGTCGACCCCACGGTTCAGGCAAATAGGCAACAAGGTATCAGGAGACAGCGATTGCCCGGTGGCCTGCTGATAGCGCTTTTGTATCAGGTGAGCCAGTTGATTGCTGCGTTGTTCCAATTCCGCATAACTCAATTGGCGCTGATTGTCGATGAGGGCAAGGCGTTGCGGATGTCGTTTGGCCTGTTGCTGGAAACGTTCATAGAGCGTGGTCGCCGGGATCTCTCCCGCTTTTCCCTGCTGCCCGAACTCCAGTAACATCCTGCTTTGGGCGGGAGACAGGAAAGGAAATTGTCGCAGCGGCTTGTCAGGCTCCGTCAAGGCATTCACCAGTAATTGCTGGAACTGTTCTCCCAATACTGCGATTTGTGTTGGGTGAAAACGGTCAAGCAAATAACGAATGCGAAAAGACCATTGGTCATCTTGTTGTTGATATTCCAGTACTAATTCTGAATTGGCTAAGTCATTATTGAACCGGTGATTGTAACTGACTTCACAACCCTCTAATTGCAGACAGATATCTTTGAGATGGGCTTGAGATAGCGCCACATTCAACTGACAAACCGGGGTAGCGCGGAGAACCTGAAAGATCGGCCAGGATGAGAAACGCAGGCCGGGCGCTGCTTTCAATGATGAAGTATAACTTAGCGTGTGCTGATAGAGCGAAGCAAAACTGGCAGAGTCATCCAACTGGAGGGGGAAAATAGCGGTATTAATTTGCGCTCCCACTGAAAGGGATTCACTGCCTGTCAAAGCCAGGGGATAACTGATATGCGCTTTCTTATCAGGAGAGTATTGCGCAATCAATGCAGCCCATAATGTTTTGAATATAAGGAAAGGGGTCGTGTGCCGCAGGGAGTGTTTGAGGCGTTGCCACTCCTTTAATGACAGGCTAAAACGGTATTCTCCGGTCAGTTCCTGTTCATCTTTTATTTGTGCAGGTGATGTTTGTGAAGGTAATGTTTGTGCAGGTAATGCCGGTGCAAACAAATAGGGCAATGAGTTGCTGGCATTCATGCCATCCAAGCAGGTTTTCCAAAATTGTTCAGGGTGATGCTCTTCCAATATGGCGACTTTTCGACGAGATTGTGCGAATTTTTCCGCAATTTGTTCCAATGTCAGCGGGGAATGACGTAGGGGCTGTTGATTATAAAGGTCGGATATGGCGTGATAGAACTCTTCAGTACTCTCGCCATCCACCGCGATATGATGCAATACAATCACTAGCTGAAATTGTTTTTCTGCCTGCGGGAACAGCCCAAACCGGATCAGCGGCCCTTGCTTTAAATCAAATGGCGACAGGGCAAATTGCCGTAGTTTTTCTTCGTTATCGAAAATGATCAGTGGATTTTCTAAATCAGGGCAGGGTTTCCAATATAATTCACCATTTTCTTCATCAAGCCGGGACTTTAGTAAAGGGTATTGATTTATTAATTCCCGTAAAGACCTGCCCAATCTATCTTTATCCAAATCGCCATGAATAGTTTGGTCAATAACCATATTGTACTTAAACGAATCAGGATCGAGAGTCCATTCATTCCAGAACAGATGAGTAAATGGAGAAGCTAAAATGTTGTCCATACGAATACTTCCTTCGGATTTAGGGTTAAATAAAAATGTGTTCATCTGAGCAAACAACAGGTGAACCTTTTTGAATCAGTCCTGGCGAATAGTGTGATTTATGGTTGTTATCGGTATTTTAATTTGGGTAAGTATTCTGCTATTTGTGGGGGCTAATCCTTGATATAGAGGTATTGTCCTGCGTTACGGAGTTAATGCTGGAAAAAATAAAAAAAGTTTCAAATAACTATATTAATTGATAGTTATTATTGTTATGTGAAACGGTTTATCCTGAAAATATACTTTCATAACAAAATTAAATAAATATTATTTTAAATAATACACCAATCATAAAATATTTAAATATATAGATAATTTTATAATATATATTTAATATAAAAGGTGTTTGAAATTATTTTATATGGGAAATATAACGCTAAGATATCGACAATGATGTCGTTAAATGGAGAGTCGCTCCCCAGATGGGGAGCTATATCAGGGATGTCTGATGTTAAAAACGATGACAGAGGATTTTGGATAACCCATAGGCCATGCTTGCCAGCAATAATGAATTAATGGCAGGCACTCCCCAATCGATTACCAGGCCAACAATACTGCCGATAACACTGGCGATAATGGCGGCCCAGCCTATAGCCGGCGTTTCATTGGGGAGAATGCCCTGCTCCCGGCTGTTATCCAATATTTTGCGGTGAGAACGCAATATATAGTAATCAACCAGCATGATCCCAAGAATAGGGGGGAAGACAACGCCCAGCACCGTCAGGAAATCCACAAATCGTTCCAAAATACCCAGAATTGAAAGGAGCGTTCCCAGCATTCCAATGAGGATAGTGGTTGGTGGATAGCGGAGTTTTTTTCCTGTGATGCCTTCTACCGCGTTAATAATGCCCAATGAGGAAGAATACAGGTTCAAGTCATTGACCCTTAATGTTGAGAAGACAACAACCAGAAGACCCGCTCCTCCAGCGGCCTGCGACATAATAGTCACGACATCTGCGGTATTCAGGGCTTTCGCGATCAGGATCGCCAGACCGTTAATGACAAATTCACCCGCGATGATCGTCAACAGGGTGATCGCAAAAACATGCTTGCCTGATTTGGTATAGCGGGTGAGATCAGGGGTCATCAAGCTGGCGACAATCGCACCGCCAACGACAATCGTGATACCTGCACTGATGGACAACGTTTCACCAGAGTGAGGTAATTTAATGATCTCATACAGATGTTGACCTGCTCCGCCGGATAGCACGGTAGTGGAGATATAAGCGATCAGCAAAATAAATAGGGGAACGGCAATTCTGGCAGTAAACCGCAGCGCCTTAAAACCAAAAGCGACCAACGTGGTTAATAATGTGCCGGATAACGCCGCCGCCCCGCTAAACCCAAGTTTGTCGCCAGAGGCAAAGTTAAGCGAATGGGCAAAAATGGCATTTTGGATACCAAACCAGCCTAATAAACTGACGGCAACAACGAAGCCAATGAATACCGATCCTAGGCGCCCAAAGCCACACCATCGAGCCAATAGGCTACCAGATAAACCTTCCTGCATCCCCGCAAGGCCAAGCCCGAACGTCACAATGCCAAAGATCAGACTGCCGATAAAAATAGCGATAAAAGCATCGACCAGCGCCATAGCGTTGCCGAGCACCGCCCCAAGCATAAATTGATCCAATGCCGTCAACATACCCATATGAACGACAGCCACGCTGAACAGTGATAAACGCTGTGTTTGTGGCACTCGATTCAATGGATAGTCTTCAATTTTAACCATGATAACTTGTTGTTCCTTAATGAAGTTCAGATAAAAAGAATGCCTTTTTCAATTAGGCGCTCGGGGATGTAGTTGTCTAATTGTAAATATTTACAGAATTCTTCAAATTGTTGGAGAGAATGGACATTAGCCTTTTGGTACATGTTATATATTCTGTTTTCTATGGTTTTGTGGCTTACATTGTAAATTTTGGCCATTTCCTTATTTGAAAATCGGTGTAGCATAAAAAAAATGATATCCATCTCTGCCTTGGTGAACAGTTTGGTATCAATTTCTGTTGTCAAGATACTGGGTTTCTGCTGGTTGATATATTGTAAAGGTGACAATGTATTTAGGTGCTTGGCGTTCCAAACTATCCAAATACATTCTTTGTCATTGTTGTAGACTGGAAATTTTTCACTAATGAATGGTGTTAAACAATCTCGACCATACCAATAATGAGTCTCTATTACAGAGACTCTGTCCTGTGATTCTTCAGTCCTTTTATCATGTTCAGTTAGGTCTTCAGCTAACTCAGCCCAATCGGCTGGAAATTCGTTATCAAACTTTCCTTCTATATCAAAATTTATGGGAGTATTAGTATAGAGGTATGCAGCCTTGTTCATGTAGATATGTCGGGAAGTTAAGTCTTTGATTCCCCAAGGCTCACTCAGATGTTCTATCATGGCGATAAGTCCTTTTAAATAAGAATTATTATCGTTGTAGGGTGAATTCATTCTTATCTCATATGATTAAATATATTGAATCTTCTTGGAGAGATAGAAACGAGTATACTGATGAGAATACCCCCCAAGCTCTCCATAGGCTTTGTAACCTAACTTTTCATAAAAACCTCGAGCTTGAAAATTAAAAGTATCTACATAAGCCATATGGCAATGTCGCTTTAGTGCTTCTTCTTCTGCTTGTAACATAAGCTGTTTTCCGAAACCTTTTTTACGATGTTCTGCACTTACCCAGAGATATTGTATTTCAAGTCCTCCCCACCAGGTTTTGGCAACAAGTCCGGCAATGATTTGATTGCTTTCATCAGTGATTGTGAGAAATAGAGGTCGGATATCTACATCACTGTATTTTTGGTTATGTGCCCAGAGATTTTGAATGACATATGTTTCATCCTGTGGGTTTGGAGTATCAGTAATATGCATTTTCATTTTTAAAGGTACCTTTTCATTCTAATAATTTTCTATATAATTATTTTTTCATGAAATTATAAATGCCTTTGATCTAGCCGCTACCACTTTTTTAATGTTGTTTCAAGGGTGTTTTTCACCCATTTCATTTTCTATAAAAAATGCTTATATTTACTTAGAGAGACAGAAGAATGCGAAATTCACCGTTCCGTAATAATATCTGTCATTCTAATTTAGTACAAAAATGTAGCACTAGACTAAGGCATCACCAGGGAAATTTATTTATTCTTATGTTGCTATATAAAAATAACCGCAAGAGTTCTTGTGGTTATTTTTTATTCGAAAATGGTTGTTTGATATACAGAATTTATATAAACATTATTTAAAATAATTATTTTTGAAATTTTCATATCATTAATTGATTTTTTGTGAAAACTGTAGTTAGTATGCCCTCTATGTTTAGTGGAAGATGTAGTCATAAATAACAATTCAACATACTCTTTGTTAAAGGAACAATGAATTTGGTTGCTAACTTATAAAATCACTTTGTAAATAAAATGTGAAAAAATCTGTCGATTCACATTCTTTACATAATATCGCCAGATATCTTTGTGATTTTTAACAGAAAAAAAATAAATTGTCATCTAATAAATATTCTTTTCCAATAAAAATTGGATATGGAAGGGGCGTTTTTCTGAATAATCTATTTTTTCTAGATTAATTTTAGAATAAATTTCAACCAAAATGGTTGCGTTAGGTTTTTATTTTCATTAGTTTATTATTTTTATTCAATATATATAATAACAATAGGTTATTTCTTTATGTTAAATTAAGCTTAAATGTTATTTATTTTTACTTGCTTTATGGATTGCTTTGACAGGGTATCTTGTGACATAAAAGATGCTAATAAAAAATGTAATATATAACTAAAATATGACTTATTTGATCTATTCCCAGTAGACTTCAAATTGCGGTACAACCAACACAACCGCAACTTGAAAAAGGAAATATTTGGCCTTTTACACCAGAGGCAAATAGATATCTGTCACCGCCTCGGTTTCAGGGACGGTAGGGAATAACTTCACCCGTTCAAAAAATAGTGGGAAATCTCGAATCTCTTGGTTGTTTTCTGAGAGCCAAATTTTATACAAGTAATTGACTAAACTGGATATTTCTTCATCTGAACCCGTGTGCCTTAGATAGGCGCATTTTCCTGATGGAATGGTTTTTTTGGTCATGCAGGGGTGGTTAACCTCAAACGTTGAGGAGACTTCCACACATAAATCAAATTTATATTCATCTGCTTCAACCTTGGTGGGGTCGGCATAAACGAGGTTGAACGTTTTATACCGTTCGGTGGATAATTTATTGCTTATTCTCCACGCCTTGAATGCTCTGATTGTATTACCCATATTTGAGGGTGAGCCTTTGTGCTCCATAACTGCTACGAAAGTTTCTGGAAAATTAACGATTCCTACTTCAATGTGAGGTTGTTTCTCATACATAACTTGCGTCCTAATATTATTGATGATTTGGTGTTGGTGATACCAGATAGACCAATCAGGATTTTTCCTGAACTCAGTAGGACTTTGACCAACAGAGCCTTTGAATGCTCTTGAAAAGGCTTCAGAACTCTCATATCCACATGTAAGGGCAATATCCATAACGGAAATATCGCTATAGGCCAGATCATAAACTGCTTTTTTCAATCGAAGTTGCCTGATATATGCAGCAACGCCAATACCGTAATTTGCTGAAAACAATCTGTGAAAGTGATATTTAGAACAAGCTGCAATTCGGCTCAGATTTTCTCCACTCATGGGCGTGTCGATATTGTCATTAATGTAATGAAGCAGTGCATTCAATCGCTGTTTAATCGTCGTCATAATATCCGCCTTATCGGGTACAGGAGCATGTTATATAATCTCCTGTAATAGGACATGATGAGAATTGCTGACTTTCTTTAAGTTACTTGATGAATGAGCATATTATTCAGAGTAATGCTTTCGCCCCCATTCGGTAAGTTTGTTCATAGCGTCTAATATCGCCAAACTCTGCCCGGATGATTATCCCTTCAATAAACGCTATCAGGGTTTCCGCTTTATTTTCAGCATCTTTTTGGTGAGTCGGTAAAATGGAGAGTAAGAGCGATTTTAGCCACGTTTTGTGCTGTTGAGCCTGTTTGACAATCATTTCATCATGGCCTTTAAATTCTGCTAAGGCATGCATAAATAAGCATCCTTTAAAATCAGGGGACTGGAACCATGTGAAATGCCAATCAAGGATTGTATTTAGCTTATTTTCAGTTCCTTTTGTGGCAGAGACTGCACGATTGAGCGCTTCTTCAAATCTTGTATGTCGCCTGATTAATAGACTTTCAATCAGCTTGTTTTTGGAACCGAAGTAACGGTACATAGAGGTTTTTGACACATTAGCCTTATCCCTAATCAAATCAACGCCAACCGCGTTGTAGCCGAATTGATTAAATAATGATTCTGCAATGTCCAGGATGTGTTCTTTTTTATTCATCACCATTCCCCTCAGTTATTCCAATCAGCTTTAATGAGTAACCTTACTTAATCAAAGGTTGTTTTGTTGTGTACAGATCTGTACCATCTGGTGGGTGAACAGACCTGTACACATAAAGTATCATATTTACTGAGTCATAGTGCATGCTAATCATCTGGAGAATGAAGTATGAGTAAATTAAAAGGTGGGGGAGCGTTACCGCCAAAGCCGGATTTTATTCAATTAACCAAAGGGTTATTGGGTGGTTTTCTTGGGATCTTGGTACTGAGTTATTTAAGCCAAACGACAGAATATCCGTGGCTAATGGCACCTTTTGGGGCGACCTGCGTTATTCTTTTCGCGGCACCGGCTTCTCCATTTTCCCAACCGAGAAATGTTATTGGTGGACATTTACTGACCGCAGCAATCGGGCTTATCACATTATACGCACTGGGAAACTCTTTGGTTGTGATGTCTCTGGCGGTGGGAATAGCCATTATGCTGATGCAACTATTTCGAGCTGTACATCCACCTGCAGGAGCCAATCCATTGGTTGTATTTCTGGCTGGGCAGGACGCGGTTGGTTTTGATTTTCTTTTTACTCCCGTGTTAACTGGCAGTCTGGCGCTTATTGTAATTGCCTCTTGGATTAATAATGTAGGAACAGAAAATCGTTGGCCAGTATATTGGCATGGGGTTAGCAGAAAAAAATGATGAAATGAGTAAATTGTGTTTCTATTTAGCCTGATGGTGAGGTTTATATATTCCATTTGGCTAAATGTTTTTTTAAAAATAAGTACGATTTTTGGGGAAGATTTCAATATGTTCTGAGGATAACGTCAGCACTGAACATTGTTGTGCAAAACGAATGCTTTCTTTTAGTTCCATGCCTTCCAACCAACAATGTACAAGGCCCGCCATCATAGCATCACCCGCGCCATTGGCATTGATAACATTGGTGTGGATTGCACTTGAACACCCCGATGTATTATCCCGCTCACTGTAATAGACACCTTCTGCATCCATGCTTAAAATTAAGCGCTGAACGCCATGTTGATGGAACCAATGCGCCGCATCAGCCGCATCTTTTAGCGTTTCAATTTTTATTCCACTCAAAATTTCTGCTTCACTACGATTGGGTTTTAAGGTATGGATGCGTGATAGAAAATGGCGGATTTTGGATGCCTTGGATCTTGATACAGTATCAACAAAAATGGGAACATTGTTGGCATGATTAAATAACCACGCCAAGGTTTCTTCGGTTAAATTACAATCAATGATTAATACACTGGCATTTTGGATTAAAGATTGAGCTTGAGATAATAATGTAGGCGTTAATTTCTCCAGAATACTCATATCATTAACGGCAACGATACATTTTCCATTTTCGTCTATAATAGAATTGCAGACTGAGGTCTTTTCTCCATCTAGTCTATATAAATAATTAACATTAACGCCTGTTGATTTTGTATGTTCAAATAATGCCTTTCCATTTGTATCGTTGCCAACAACAGAAATTAAATAGCTTTCATTTTTTAATAAGGCGACGTTTTGGGCAATGTTCCGCCCAACGCCACCGGGTGTCGAAATAATTTTCCCTGGGTTGGAATCTTCATAAATTAATTTGGCAGAGGTATAGCTGGTTAAGTCTATATTGGCAGCACCAATGGTTACAGTATAAACATGGTTAGATAAAATATATCCTTTGCCTTTAATATAACCTTTTTTACTTAGGTTCATAATATGTCCTGCAACACATGAGCGACTGATACCAAGAATATCAGCAAGTTCTTGTTGCTGAATGAAAGGATCTCGCTTTAGTAATTGCAATATCTGGTTTTCCCTTTTTGACATATCATACCCTTGGTTATTTTTTTACACAGATGTTTTATTTCATGTCTGGCAGACAGTAAAGATTATTTTCATATTTCTTTTCCGTTATGAGAATATGATCGTAAGTTTGATAAAATAAACACGTTACATAAAAATGTGATGTTTATCTCAAATATTGTGCTAAAAAATGAATGAAAATCAGATGAATAAATAGATTGAGTGAGCAAACACTATCTTATTCTGCCAAAATATTTTTAAAAACAATGTGTTGTGTTATTTTAGAGAAATTACAAACATATGTTTGTTTTTATGGTTTATTAATTGATTCTTAATGGATTTCAAGATGCAGCCAACAAAGCTGCAACTTGAAAAACAATGGGGAGGCGGGGCTAGGTAAGCTGCCGGAGTCCCTAAGCGACCGTATTCTGATATAAATCCCAGCGGTTCCCATAAATATCTTCAAAAACGACGACCATGCCATACTCTTCCTGACGGGGTTCTTCGCAGAAATGGACGCCATTTTCTTTCATTTTGTGATAATCACGCCAAAAGTCGTCAGTTTGCAGGAACAGGAATACCCGTCCACCACATTGGTTACCGATAAATGCTTCTTGCCTTTCGTTAGATGCCCTTGCCAGCAATAAATGACAATCACTTTCTAAGTTTGGTGTGACAACCACCCATCTCTTACCGGGCTGCGGGGTATCTTCCACCAATGTAAATCCCAGTTTATGGGTGTAATAGTCGATAGCTTTATCATAGTCATCGACAACGATGGCAAGGTAACCCATACATCTCTTTTGTGTTCTCATGATCTTCCCACTCTATTTTTTGACTTATTTTTTTGACGTAAAAAATTACAGCATCCGCGTGCCTAAGTTCACTCCTCTTTCTGGCTGAATCAGGACGGTGCCTTGATCGCCACAAACCGCAGCCAAAACTAACACTTCGGATTTAAACCCCGCGACACGTCTTGAGGGGGAAAGTGATTATTTGTCCAACGCGGATATCGAGTGACATAAAAGCGTCAAGGGTGGCGGGTTCTAAATTCATATTTTCCATAGGGTTAACTTATTGTTTAAATTATGTTGTTTAGCATAAGGAAAATATCAGGGGATAGCCAGAGTAAACTGATTTCAGCGAACGCCTCCTGCAATCAGTTTGACGTGGTGAATGTTCGGATAGTGTGCAGAAATCTTTTTTTGGTGCAGCCACCAGCACAGGTAATCTGCATCGTGGTGATGTGAATTGAATAATAAACCAACAACACTGCCGCTGTGGGCAACGTTCAGGCCATAAATGCCGGTCTGTTCGACCAAATCCTGTAGCAGATTAAAGCAGGGTTTCGGCAGTATTGATTGATCGGCAAGGGCGCTTAATGTACAGGCTTCTCCAAGGCGGTAAGGGTTATGTTGCTGGTTTGCTGTGCGGAATTGCTGCCATGCCTGCCGAAGTAATGGCGCGTTATCCAGCAACTGTCGGCGATGATCCTGTTGATGGTATTCTTGCGTTAAAAGCGTTTGTGAACTTTCCAGCAGCAAAATATCAATATCAGGCTGCCAGTCGAAGGCAATCTGCGTCTGGGCGGTGAGGTGATCAAACAAGGTTAACCGTTCAAAGATTGTACTGTCAGTGGGTTCCAGTCTGACACAGAGCTGCGCGAGTTCCGTGCTGTTCAGTGGCTGACCCAATAATCGGGCGGTGGCTTGTGCCGTAGCCGCAATATCCGCTGTGCTGCTGGCCATGCCTTTGGCAATCGGGATAGTCGATTGATATTCAATGCGCAGGTCAGCCGTCAGTTGTGGGGTTCCGTGCCAGTAATCCAGCAGTAAATTCACCATCTGCCGCATCCGTGGCCGTTCATGTGCCATGGGAATGCCTTCGCTGACAGAAACATAGCTGAACCAATTGATTGGACAGGAAATTAACTTTTCACCGCCCAATAACCACCCTTGGAGCAGTTCCCCACAGGAAGCGGGGCAACAGGCTTCAGCCATAGGCAAAAACCTGTCGCATGGCGGCGATCAGACGCTGATTTTCCCATTCACTGCGCACGGCTACGCGATAGTAGCGTTTATCCAGTCCCACATAATTTTGGCAATGGCGGATTAAAATCCGATGCTTAAGCAAGGCATGCCATAAATTAACGTCAGGATGATGACAGCGGAAGAACAAAAAATTCGCGGATGGTGGCCAGACGGTCAGTTCAGGCAAGGCGCTGAGATGTTCCCATAGGTCAGGTTGTTGTGTTTTCAGCCACTGATGTGTGGCCGTAATATAGGCGTGATCATCAAGCAAAACTTCACCTACCCGCGCCGCAAGGGCGTTGATTGACCACGGCTCACGCTGTTTTTTCATCTCCGCGATCCCCGTGATGTCCCCACTGACTAAATAACCCAGCCGCAATCCCGGAATGGCGAAGAACTTTGTCAGTGAACGCAATAGATAAAGATGTTTCGTGACGGCACACTGGGGGATCAATCCTCGGTTATCAGGCAAGAAATCAATAAAGGCTTCATCGACAATCAAGGCGATCCCATGTTTTTCACAATAGGCTACCAGCGATTGCATAAACTGGCGGTCAGGCATTAAGCCGGTGGGATTATTGGGGGTCGCCATAAAAACACAATCGGGCTGAATATGGGACAGCGCATCTAACAGGCGTAAATCCGGTTGAAATCCCGCCTCTTCCGTTAAGGGATAATCAACGATCTCAGCCCCTATTTGCTGCAAGGCGCGCCGATATTCTGCGAAGCCAGGGACGGGAAGCAGGGCGCGTTTGGGTTGCAGATAACGGACAACGGCGTAGATAAGTTCTGTTGCGCCATTACCCGCCATCACGGAAGTGCAATCACATTGATGAGCCTTGGCGATTGCCTGATGCAAATGGCGATATTCCACATCAGGGTATTTTTCGATGCAGGCAAGGTTGTCTGTAATCAGCGCCTTAACCCGTTCCGGTGCGCCGAGCGGATTGATATTGGCACTGAAATCAATTAATTCATGGGCTGAAAGGCCAAATTGTCGGGCAACTTCAGTCACATTGCCGCCATGTTCACTCATGGCCTTGCCCCATCAAGTGGATATTCTGTCAGCGAAGTCGGGGTAAAGGAGAGTGTGTGACTCAAATTAACCACCTCACCGATCACAATCAGCGCGGGGGCATGCAGGTTCTCTTCTGTTACTTTTGCTGCCAACGTTTCTAGTGTACCTATGGCCCTGCCTTGCTGGGGATGGGTGGCATACATGATCACCGCAGCGGGCGTTGCGGGGGATTTGCCGTGCCAGATTAATTGTTGGCAAATCTCCGCCAGACGGGTCATTCCCATCAGAATAATCAATGTCCCTTCCAGTTGTGCAAGCACCTGCCAGTTTTGTTGCTCGTTGCCTTGGGCAGAATGACCGGTCACAACATGGAAACCCGATGCGTAATCCCGGTGAGTGACGGGAATGCCGGCATAGGCCAGCCCACCAATTGAGGAACTGATACCCGGAACAATTTCAAATGGGATGCCATGCTGTGCCAATACTCCGGCCTCTTCCCCTCCGCGCCCGAAGACATAGGGGTCGCCGCCTTTCAGGCGAACAACCTGCTTTCCTGCCTGAGCATGTTTCACCAGAATCCGGTTAATCTCATCCTGTGAGATGGGGTGGTGATCCTGCTCTTTGCCGACGTTAATGATTTCACAATGTTCTGGTGCCAGCGCAATCAGTTCAGGGTTGACGAGACGATCATGAACAATGACGTCAGCAGATTGAATACCATGCAGCCCTTTGACGGTAATTAAACCAACATCACCGGGTCCAGCACCGACTAACCACACGTTGCCTTTATTCATTGGATTACCTCTGTGGATTTAAAATATAAATAATGAAAGCGCCGAAAAATATATTTTAATGTTTCTGTCATTATTGCTTTAATGTGGAGAAAGTGAATTTGATTTATATCAATATTCTCACTTTTAAAGATGAATTGTTTTTTATGGCGAATTTTTTATTTATCGACTAAAAATGTTTTTTCACATGAGGGTTATTTGATTTTATTAAGGATTTATTTATTTTTTATCAATTAAATTCAATGCGTTATGGTGTTTTTTGTTGGTTTTTTATTTGTGGTGTTGTATTAATTTTTATTTCTTTGAAATAAAAATTATCTTTGAAATAAATAATCATGAACAAGATCACAAAAGTAATAAAGGGTGTTTTTATAAATGAAAAAAATGTGTATTTTGAAAATAAATTAATTTTTAGATGATGGTTTTTAATTACATCGACCATGGGTTTAAATTAAATGGCGTTGATATCTATTCTGTTGATGGAATATTGATTGTAATAAGTTAACTGGCTTTTTCTTGATAAATATCAATGAATGAAAATATTGGCTTCAGGTTTTTAATACTGATACCGACATTAATGCTTCGGGGCAACCACATGCAACAAAAATATGCTTTTGTCATTGCAGGTACAGGCAGCGGATGTGGCAAGACAACCGTTGCACTGGGCATCATGCGGGCCTTGATGAACCGGCAGCTTCGGGTGCAGCCCTGCAAAATCGGGCCGGATTATCTGGATGGCGGCTGGCATCGTGCCGTAACAGGCGTGGCTTCGCGTAATCTGGATGCGTTTATGCTCCCCGTTCCCGTTCTGAATGGCCTGTTTAATCAGGCGATGGCCGATAAAGAGGTGGCGGTGATTGAAGGGGTCATGGGGCTATACGATGGTTATGGCACCAATCCTGACTATTGCAGTAGCGCGGCAATGGCGAAGCAGTTGGGTTGCCCGGTGATTTTATTGGTGGATGGCAAGGCTGTTTCTACTTCCATCGCGGCCACGGTGATGGGGTTTCAGCAATTTGATCCGGCGGTCAATATCGTCGGGGTGCTGATCAATCGCGTCAATCAGGAGAGTCATTTTCAATTGTTGCAACAGGCGATTGAACATTACTGCGGTATTCCTGTTCTGGGGAGAATCCCGGTCATGCCGGACATCGCACTGCCTTCCCGTCATCTCGGGCTGATTGCGGCACAAGGGCAAGATAACCCACCCGCTGAATGCTGGTCGCGTCTGGCCCGGCAGATTGAAGCCTCGGTAGATTTAGAACGGCTGCTGGCGTTAACCCAATTATCCGCTCTGCCGGCCGGAGATATCGATTCCCTCGTTGATCCCACGATGGGGCAAGGCTTGACGCTGGCATTGGCAGAAGATGAAGCCTTTCATTTCTATTACCCCGATAACCTGTGGTTACTGGAAAAAGCCGGTGTCACCCTGACACGCTTTAGCCCCCTGCATGATCACCAATTGCCTGAGTGCCAGATGATTTATCTGGGCGGGGGATATCCTGAAATTTATGCACAGGCATTGTCTGCCAATCATGCGATGCGTACCGCATTACGCCAGGCACACCAGAAAGGCACTCCCATTTATGCGGAATGCGGTGGCCTGATGTATCTCGGCGAAGCCCTGACCGATGTGGAAGGTGTGCGGCATAACATGGTGGGATTGATTGCAGGTGAAAGCCGGATGAGGGATCGCCTGCAACGCTTTGGCTACTGTGAAGCGATGGCAATGTGCGATACGCCTTTGGTGGCACAAGGGGAAATACTGCGCGGGCATGAGTTTCATTACTCAGATTTTATAACCACCCAGCGCCCGGTTTTTCAGTGCATTAAGCCGCGTGAGGGATCAGTACCGAAAGGAGCCGTACCGAAAGAAAAACAACAAAGCTGGTTGGGGGGCTATCAGAGTGGCAATACGTTGGCGGGATATCTGCATATCCATTTTGCCCAACGCCCCGGCCTGCTTCATCGCTGGCTGACGATGGCCCGGAGGCGGTTATGACGGTTTTGCTGTGGTTTGCTGCCTTTCTTCTGGATAGGACGCTGGGCGATCCCCCTCACTGGCCGCATCCGGTGCGCTGGATGGGGCAGCTTATCCATCAGGTTGAGTCGTTTATTCGTCGAATGAGTAAAACGGACACTGGCTTGACGTGGGGCGGTGTCCTGTTATGGCTGGTCGTCGTGGGGAGCGTTTGGCTGGTCAGTTATTGGGCGTTGCAGTGGGCTTATGGCATGACGTTTTGGCTGGGGTGTCTGGTTGAAATCTGGTTGATTTATACCGTGCTGGCGGGGCGTGGCCTGAGTGATGCGGCGGAGGCGGTTTATCAGGCATTACGCCGGGGAGATTTGGACGCCAGTCGTGAACAGCTTGCCCAAATTGTCGGGCGGGAAACCGCTCAACTGCAAGCTCCCCAAATCAGCCGTGCGGCCATTGAAACCGTGGCGGAAAACAGCGTGGATGGCGTGATTGCCCCGTTGTTCTTTTTGCTGCTTGGCGGTGCACCGCTGGCGCTGGCCTATAAAGCGATTAATACCCTGGATTCCATGGTGGGTTATAAAACGCCCCGCTATCGGGCACTGGGGATGTTTTCGGCACGTATGGATGATGTGGCGAATTGGCTGCCTGCCCGTTTGGGCTGGCTTTTGCTGGCATTGGCTGCGAAATGGCAGGGGTTGGATTTTCAGCGGGCATTGCGTATCGGCTGGCGTGATCGTTATCAACACCGCAGCCCGAACAGTGGCTGGCCGGAAGCCACCGTTGCGGGAGCCTTGGGTATCCGTCTTGGCGGGCCGAATGTTTATTTTAGCCAGCAGGTAGAAAAACCGTGGATCGGTGATGGCGGGCGCGAAGCCGTCCCTGACGATATCCCGCAGTCCGTGCAGATGATGCGGGTGGCCTCCGTGATGGCACTCCTGCTGTTTGCGCTGCTGCATAGCCTGTTCAGTGTGACGGTATAAGGAGGAAATGGCATGAGCAATTATCTTCAACAGCCCCAACAGATTGAACAAAATAGCTTCGAAATCATCACGCGTCTTATCGGTGAATTGCGCCCCGATTATCGCTTTGTCGATGCCGATCAAGAAGCGGTGATTAAACGGGTGATCCACACTAGCGCCGATTTTGATTGGCTCGATATCCTCCATTTTTCGCCGGATGTTTTGCGCCGCATTCGTGACGGTATTTTACGCGGCTGTACCTTATATACCGATACCACGATGGCACTGTCGGGCATCAATAAAACGCGTCTGGCTCAGTATGGCAGTGAATGCCGCTGTTATGTCAGTGACCCCCGGACGGTGCAGATAGCACAATCACGGCAAATCACACGTTCAATGGCGGCCGTGGATCTTGCCATGCAAGAGTCAGGAGAAAATAAACAAAGGGAGAAGATTTTTGTCTTTGGCAATGCCCCGACCGCGCTATTTCGCTTGATGGAACATCAATCAACGGAACATCAATCAACGGAACCTCAATCTTCACTGATTGCGGTGGTCGGTGTGCCGGTCGGTTTTGTGGGTGCGGAGGAATCCAAGCATGCCCTTATCAACAGCGGCTTAAGCTGCATCGCCGCGAAAGGGCGCAAAGGGGGAAGTAATATTGCCGCTGCCATTATCAATGCCATCCTGTATCGGATGCCGGAGGTGAAGCATGGATGAAGCGCGTGATAGTCAAACAGAAAAACCGGGAATCGATAACCTCGGAATGGTCTGGCATCGGGGAAAACAGTATCGCAAGGGCTACACCACGGGATCTTGTGCTACGGCCGCCGCTCGCGTGGCTGCGTTGATGGTCCTGCGTCAGCAGATTATTCATCAGGTTTCGATTGTGACGCCCTCCGGTGTCACCTTGGCCTTAAATGTCGAACAACCCTTGATCGAAGGTCAGCAGGCGATGGCGGCGATCCGCAAGGATGGTGGCGATGATGTGGATGCCACTCACGGCATGTTGATTTTTGCCCGCGTCGCCCTGAATGACAGCGGCGCGATCACACTGGATGGCGGCGAAGGGATTGGCAGGGTAACGCGGGTAGGGATTGGCTTGCCCATTGGCTGGGCTGCCATCAATAAAACGCCCCGGCATACCATTGAGGAAGCGGTACGGGAGGTGATTGGTCCGCATCGGGGGGCAGAGATTGTGATCTTCGCTCCAGAGGGGGAAGAACGGGCGAAGAAAACGTATAACGACCGATTGGGCATTAAAGGTGGGATCTCGATTATCGGCACCACCGGCATTGTCACGCCGATGTCGGAGGAGAGCTGGAAGCGTTCGCTGGCGCTTGAGCTGGAGGCGAAACGTGCCAGTGGGCTGAATCGCATTATTTTTGTACCGGGGAATCACGGCGAACGCTTTGTCAGCCGGCAATTGGGCATTGAGGCGGACTATGTCGTCACGATGAGCAATTTTGTCGGCTATATGCTGCAAGAAGCCGTGCGTTTGGAGTTTCGTCAGGTGGTGCTGGTGGGGCATGTTGGCAAGCTGGTGAAAATTGCTGCCGGTATTTTCCACACCCACAGCCATATCGCCGATGGCCGCATGGAGACCCTGATCGCGAATCTGGCTTTGATGGGAGCACCTTTAGCCCTGATTCAGGCGGTGGATCACTGTGATACCACCGAAGCCGCCATTGAGTTGATTGCTGAACAGGGCTGGCAGGCGGTATACCCACACCTTGCCCGGAAAATCTGCTGGCGTATCGAACAAATGCTGCGTTTCGCCAGCAACAAACCACAGTGTGATGCCATTCTGTTCTCTTTTGATAACCAAGTGCTGGGTTGCAACCGGCCGGTCAGCGAGATAGTCGCGGATTTTATGGAGGGCGACCGATGATCACCGTCGTTGGCATGGGTCCCGGAGCCGCCGCCCATCAAACACGGGCTGCGTTGGCGGCGATCCGGCAGGCGGAGGTGCTGGTCGGAGGCCAGCGCCATCTGGCCGCATTTCCTGATTTCCGTGGTGAAACCCGCTGCCTGAATGCCGATATGGACGGATTGATGCGGTGGCTCGAACAGAACCCGCATCGACAGATTGTAGTTCTGGCTTCGGGTGATCCCCTCTTTTACGGCATTGGCAAACGGATCAGCGAGCATTTTGTTGGGTTACCTGCAAAGGGACAAAACGTCCGCATTATTTCTGGCATCAGTTCGGTTCAATATTTGTGCGCCCGTATCTTGCTGGACATGAATGACATTTATCTCACCAGTAGCCACGGGCGGAAACCCGATTTTGACTGGCTGCTGCAACACGAAAAAATCGCGATGGTGACGGATAACGTGATTGGCCCTTACCAGATCGCACAAGAAATCAGGCTTCGCGGGCAGCAACGTCGCATGGTGATAGGTGAAAATTTATCACAAGAAAATGAGCAGATTGTTTGTTTAAGCGCGGAGCAGGTCGTTCAACGTGGCGACATGGATTATGGCTTAAATGTGGTGGTGATCCTGAATGAAAGATGAACTGTTTTTGCGCGGTCATCGCATCCCCATGACCAAAGAAACCATCAGGGCATTGGTATTAGAGCGGCTGGCGCTGGAAAAAGCCGGCCGGTTTATCGATGTCGGTGCAGGGACAGGCAGTGTCAGTATTGAAGCGGCATTGCGTTATCCCACGTTAGATATCCTCGCCATTGAACGCAAGGAAGAGGCACTGGCGTTGATTGCTGAGAATATCCGGCACTTTGGCTGTCACACGATCCGCGTCCGGTCGGGTGATGCTCCGCTGCCATTGGCAGAGACCGCCGATGCCATTTTTATTGGCGGAACCGGCGGGCATCTGACGGCAATGGTCGATTGGGCGTTGGCACACCTGAACCAGGGCGGGCGTTTGGTGATGACCTTTATCCTGCTGGAAAACTTCATGCAGGCATGGTTGCACCTGCAAGCCTGTCAGGTGGTAGCGCTGGATGGCCGTGAAATTCAGGTGGGAGAACTGACCGCCTTGGGGCAGGGGCACTACTTTAAGCCCAATAACCCAACCTATCTGATCGCCTGCCAGAAAAATTCCACCCAAGCGGTTCATTGGCAACAGGTTCATTGGCAACAGGAGCAGGAACATGTCTGAACAAATTGATAAAACCGGTTTTAATCCGGAAAAAGTCTGGTTTGTCGGTGCCGGACCTGGGGATAAGCGATTGATTACCCTGAAAGGCTATCAATTGTTGCAACAGGCTCAGGTCGTGATTTATGCCGGTTCGCTGATTAACCGGGAACTGCTGGAGTATTGTCGTGAGGGCGCGGAATGTCATGACAGTGCGGGGCTGACATTAGCGGAAATCATCGCATTGATGGCGGATGGCGTGAAAGCGGGCAAGTTGGTGGTTCGTCTGCAAACGGGGGACTTATCGCTGTTTGGCTCGATCCGGGAACAGGCCGAAGAGCTGGCCAAGCAGGGCATTGGTTTTGTCTCTGTGCCGGGAGTGAGTTCATTTTTGGGGGCGGCGGCACAATTGGGCGTGGAATATACCGTCCCCGAAATCGCCCAAAGTTTGATTATCACCCGCATAGCCGGCCGAACGCCGATGCCACCACGGGAAACGCTGGAAGCCTTTGCTGCTCACCAAACTTCAATGGCGATTTTCCTTTCAGTACAGGATATCGAGGGCGTGGTGGCCCAGTTGACTCAAGGAGGCTATGCGAAAGAAACCCCCGTTGCCGTGGTTTATAAAGCAACGTGGCCGGATTGCCAGATTGTGCGCGGGACACTGCTGACCCTCGTTGAACAGGTACACCGTGCCGGCATTCGTAAAACGGCGTTGGTCTTGGTCGGGGCTTTTCTTGGGGAAGAGTACCGTTATTCAAAATTGTATGACGCGGGGTTTGACCATGAATACCGTCGCGCTTAATCAATCTATTCCAAAACAAGCGATTCCTAAACAATCTGTTTCTGGACAAGCTATTCCTGAAAAAGCGGTTTCTCAAAAAGCCATTGCCCTGTTTTGCCTGACCGCCGGCGGTATGGCGCTGGCTCGTCGTCTGCAAACCCATTTGGCAATGGATTGTTTCACTGCGCCTGAATGGGTGGAAACCGGCTTTATGGCTTTTGACGGCACTTTTGCCAATACGGTGCGCCAGTCATTTATTCAATATGGAGCATTGATCATGATTGGTGCAACGGGGATCGCCATTCGGGTTATCGCGCCGCTTCTCAAGGACAAAATGACGGATCCGGCGGTGGTGGTGCTGGATGAAAAAGGGCAATTCGCCATCAGTTTATTGTCGGGGCATATGGGAGGCGCCAATGATCTGGCCCGCCAGATCGCGGATATCCTTGAGGGTCAGGCGGTGATCACCACCGCGACGGATGTTAACCACATCGCCGCGCTGGATATTCTGACCCAACAACTTGACGGGACAATGGAAAATTTCCGAGCCAGCGTCAAAACCATCAATCAAATGCTGGTCAATGGCAAACGCGTGGGGATTTGGTGGCATCCCGTCCTGAACGGCGAACAGGCCCACTATGATACGCAGGGATTTATTCCGGTGACCGATTTAAATCGGCTGCCCGAACTGGATGCCTTGGTCTACGTCAGTTATGCCAGTACCAAACTGGCACTGGCGATCCCAACGTTCAAACTGGTTCCTCGCCGCATTGTGGCGGGAATAGGCTGCCGACGAGGTGTGGAAGCACATCGGGTGGCGCAATTGCTGGAATGCCATCTGACAGAACAGGATCTTGACCCGCTGGCATTAAAAGCCATCGGCAGTGTGGAATTAAAACAGGCAGAACCCGCCTTAATCCAATTGGCCGAAGCCCGCCAAATTCCGTTTCACATCTTCTCAGTGGATCAGCTCGCCCAATGTGAACAGCATCAACGTGAACAACATCAATGTGAGCAACAACCGGCATTCCTGACCTCTGAATTTGTCCGAAAAACCGTGGGCATCGGCTGTGTTTCCCAACCCGTGGCCTGGCTGATGAGCCAGGGGCATCTGGTTGGCCATACCCTGCGTGAGCAGGGGGTTACCATCACATTAGGAGTACTGCATCCATGTTAACCGTGATTGGCATTGGTCCGGGCAGTGAAGCCATGATGACGCAGGAAGCCATTGCCGCATTGAAAGCCGCCGACATCGTCGTGGGTTACAAAACCTATACCCATTTGGTGAAACCGCTGGTGGGCGATAAAGAGATCATCAAAACCGGAATGTGCAAAGAGATTGAACGCTGCCAGACGGCGATTGAACTGGCAGAACAGGGCAAAAATGTGGTGATGGTTTGTAGCGGGGATGCGGGGATTTATGGCATGGCGGGATTGATTCTGGAATTGGTCAGCCAGCAAAAGCGCAATGTGGATGTTCGGCTGGTTGCGGGAGTGACGGCGAGTACGGCCTGTGCCGCCTTGCTGGGTGCGCCGTTGATGCATGATTTTTGTCATATCAGCCTGAGCGATCTGCTCACCCCGTGGGAGGTGATAGAAAAACGGGTGCGGGCTGCGGCAGAAGCGGATTTTGTCGTCTGTTTCTACAACCCCCGCAGCCGGGGACGGGAAGCGCATCTGGCGCGGGCATTCAACTTAATGGCACCGTGGAAATCGGCTGCAACCCCCGTCGGTGTGGTAAAAGCCGCAGGACGCAAGCATGAGGAAAAATGGCTGACGACGTTGGGGGAAATGGATTTTTCCCGCGTTGACATGCGCAGTCTGGTGATCGTGGGCAATCAATCCACCTATATCCGTGACGGCCGGATGATTACCCCCCGAGGGTACAAAGTATGAAACGACCACGGCTCCTCATTTTCGGCGGCACCCGTGATGCCCGCCAGATTTGCGTGATGATGGATATTGCCGGCATCGACTATGGCCTGTCAGTGGCGACCCCCACCGGTGCCCAGCAAGCGGCGGGCATTCGCGGTGAAATTGTCATAGGCCGGATGGAAGCCGAAGACATGATCGAATATCTACGACAGCAGGGAACGGACATGGTGATCGATGCTTCCCATCCTTATGCCGAACGATTGAGTCAGAACATTGTCCGTGCCTGCCAAAAACTGACTATTCCTCTCGTTCGTTATCTCCGTCCCAGCGAAATTGACGCCGTTGAACATCCCCTCATCCATAAAGTGGTCACCATCGGGCAGGCATGTGAAGTCGCCGTCAATTTGGGCACCCGCATTTTGCTGACTACCGGCAGTAAGCAATTGGCCGATTATGTGAGCCACCTGAAAGGAAAAACCGTACTGGCCCGTGTCTTGCCGACAGCGGACGTTTTGGCGGCGTGTGAATCTTGTGGGTTGTCCGTTGATCAGATTTTTGCCCTGAAAGGCCCATTCAGTGCCGATTTTAATCGGGCATTTTACCAATTTTGCCGGGCGGAAGTCGTGATAACCAAAGAATCCGGCGAACAGGGCGGTTTTAAAGCAAAAGTGGAACCGTGCCTTTCCCTTGGCTTGCCCTGCATCGTGATTTGCCGCCCACATCTCCGGTTTTCAGGAGCAGGCATTCAACAGGCTTATGGACTGGAACAGATGGCCCCGTTTTTGGCGGTTTTTTCAGCCAAAACAGCTAACCAACCAGAGAGATAACCAATAAGGAAAGGCAAAATGAAAAAAGCATTATTGGTGATAAGTTTTGGAACCAGTTATCCGGAAACGCTAAAAAACAACATTGAGTCCTGTGAGCAGCAATTGGCGTCCGTTTTTCCGGATCGGGCATTATTCCGGGCATTTACCTCTGGCATGATCATTCGCAAATGGCGTCAGCGCGATGATATTACTATTGATTCTCCCCATGATGCGCTGACCAGACTGTACCACGCGGGTTATAACGATGTTGCGGTTCAATGCCTGCATATCATCAGGGGGGATGAATATGAAAAGGTGCTGCATGAAGTTGAGGCATTTCGCCCGCGTTTTAAACGGTTGGTGCTGGGTGCCCCGTTACTCAGCCATTTTAATGACTACCTGCAATTGATGCAGGCACTGCGCCCCCAGCTTCCCCGGCTGGCAGAAGGTGAATGTGTCGTTTTTATGGGACACGGTACAACCCACCCTGCTTTTTCCGCCTACGCCTGTCTGGATCACCTGATGAACCACCACCATTTTCCGGCACGGGTAGGGGCGGTTGAAAGCTATCCCGGACTCCCTCTGATCATCAAGGGATTAAAACAACAACAGATCCGCAAAGTGTATCTGATGCCATTGATGCTGGTGGCAGGCGATCATGCCATCAATGATATGGCTTCAAATGAAGAAGATTCCTGGAAATCACAGTTGGAGAATGCGGGGATCGTCGCGATCCCTGAGTTACGGGGATTGGGGGAAAACCCCATGATTCGGCAGATGTTTGTCGATCATCTTGCTGACGCGCTGAATGAGGAGGGGAAAACCGCATGAACGGAAAAGCGAAAGCCGGAAAACTGTATGTCATGGGCGTTGGGCCGGGTGCCGGTGACCTGATTACGGTACGGGCGGCGCGTATTCTTGCCGGGCTGGATGTGGTCTATGCCCCAACGGGAAAAAGAGGCGCCCAAAGCCTCGCTCACACCATCATTGCAGAATATCTTTCACCAACAACCGAAGTGTGTACTTACCATTTTTTAATGCAAGGCAGCAGGGCAGCAAAAGAAGCGGTATGGGATGAAGTGGCACAAACCTTGCGCGAGGAGGTCATCAACGGCCGGAAAGTCGGTTTTATCACGTTGGGCGATCCGATGCTGTTCAGCACTTGGGTCTTTCTGTTGCAACGTATGCTTTTGAAGCAAACGCTTTTACAACAAACGCCATCAAGACAGATGACGCCTCCATCGTGGTTGGAAATTGTACCGGGGATCACCTCATTCTCTGCCATTTCCGCCGTCAGTGCGATGCCATTGGCGATGGAAAATCAAACATTGGCGGTGATTTCCTGTACCGCCTCTGAAACTGTCTTAGAGCAGGCATTGCTGCATTATGACTGTATTGTCCTGATGAAAGTCTATTCACGTTTTTCCCTGATCCGCGATTTACTGTATCGCCACAACCTATTGAGACATGCCGTGATGATGGCAGATGCCACGTTGCCGACAGAGCAATGTTGGCGCGATCTTGCCACGTTGCCCCTGCACGAAAAAAACGCGGGGCAGGAACTCTCGTATTTTTCAACGATTTTGATTAATAAAAACTGGCAATTATCGAGGTGAGTTATGCAACAGCAACTAACGAAATTCTCGTTATCCGGTGCGGCCATCGCACTGTTTTTGGCATTGTCTTTGACATTTGCACCACAAGAAGCCTTCGCTATGCATGTGATGGAGGGGTTTCTGCCTCCGTTGTGGGCAGTGGCATGGTGGCTGGCTTTTTTGCCTTGTCTGGCGGCGGGATTAGTCAGGTTACGCCAAATTGTGCAGGATGACAGTCATCAGAAAGTCCTGCTGGCATTGTGCGGGGCATTTATTTTTGTTCTCTCTGCATTGAAAATTCCCTCTGTCACCGGAAGCTGTTCTCATCCGACCGGCGTTGCCTTGGCCGTGATTTTATTTGGCCCCTCCGTGGTCGCGGTACTGGGTGCCATTGTCCTGCTGTTTCAGGCCCTGCTGCTGGCACACGGCGGTGTCACTACGCTGGGGGCCAATGGCATGTCGATGGCGGTGATTGGCCCATGGGTGGGTTATCTGGTATGGCGTTTCTCCTGCAAGATGGGAGTGCGCAAAGATGTCGGTGTCTTTTTCTGTGCCTTTGTCGCCGATATCGTTACTTATGCCGTGACTTCCATTCAATTGGGCGTGGCTTTCCCTGATCCACAACTGGGCATGGGTGCCGCGATTCTCAAATTCATGGGGATTTTCTGTATGACCCAGCTACCTATCGCGGTGGCCGAAGGATTACTGACGGTGC
This sequence comes from Xenorhabdus beddingii, assembly GCF_002127545.1. Classification (GTDB taxonomy): domain Bacteria; phylum Pseudomonadota; class Gammaproteobacteria; order Enterobacterales; family Enterobacteriaceae; genus Xenorhabdus; species Xenorhabdus beddingii. Next base: position 19,767 of record NZ_MUBK01000010.1, on the reverse strand, counting down.
TGATTTACGACCAGCTCGTTAAAAGACAATTAATTCAGGCTCGCAGTGCTTAAGGAGTGTTGAAGATGAAAAAGACATTGCTATTACTGTCTCTTGTGGCCGCTTTGTGCATCATGCCATTCTTTATTGATCACGGTGGCGAATTCGGTGGGGCGGATGGTCAGGCCGCCGCCCAAATCATGGAAATTGCCCCGAATTACACGCCGTGGTTTGAATCTTTATATCAACCCGCCAGTGGTGAAATAGAAAGTTTGTTGTTCACTTTACAGGGAAGTCTGGGCACAGCCGTGATCTTCTACATTCTGGGTTACTATTGTCGTAACCGGAAAGTGTCGTAATGGGAAAGATGTCGTAATCGGAAAGCGCCGTAATCGGAAAAATTATGATCGGAATCGATAAACTCAGCTATCAGAGCCGTTGGCGTGACAAAGATCCCAGGGCGAAATTCGCCCTGTATCTCTTGTTCATGGCTGCGGCCATGGGGTTTTCCCCAATATGGCAAGCCATGCTGGTCGTGGGACTTGCCATGTTGACCCGTTATCTGCTGCGGATTAGCTTATTGCGTTATCTGAAATGGCTGCTGATCCCGGTGGGATTTTTGGGCGTTGGCCTGATTGCCATCGTGTTGTCCGCAAGCCCGCAGGAGGAGAGCCTCCTGTGGGGATTCCGGGTCGGGCAATATTGGCTTGGCATCGATCCACAAGGGGTAAAGATGGCGAACCAAACTCTCTGGCGCAGTCTGGCGGCACTGTCGGCAACTTTCTGGTTCATGATGAACATGCCTTTTGAACAGATGATCAAATTACTCAAATTTTGTCGGGTGCCCCATTTATTGATCGAACAAATCCTGCTGACATGGCGTTTTATTTTTATCTTTTTGCAAGAAGCGATGGCTATCTATCATGCACAGTCATTGCGGTTTGGTTATTCCTCCTTGAGAGCCAGTTACCGATCGCTGGCGATGCTGATCAGTATGCTGTTTTCGCGGGTCATGAGTCGTTATCAGCAAATGAGTATCGCGTTAGAACTCAAGTTATATCAGGGTGATTTTCATCTGTGAGATGATAAAAGCAGGGATAGGAACAACAGAGGAGGCGGGCGGTATGCTAGCAACACGGGCACTGTCTTTCAGTTATCAGGATCAACCCATCTTGAAAGATTTGACCCTTGATTTCAGCCGTTATCAGGTTACCGGAATTATCGGGGCAAATGGTTGTGGCAAATCGACTTTACTGATGACGCTTTCTGGCATTTTGCGTCCACAGCAAGGGGCGGTCTGGTGGGATCATGCCCGGCTGGATTACAGCAAAAAAGGCTTGATGGCTTTGCGCCAGCGGGTTGTCACGGTATTTCAAGATCCCGACCAGCAAATTTTCTATACCGATATCGAAAGCGATCTTGCTTTCAGTTTACGTAACCTGGGTGTCGATGAAGCCGAAATTCAGCGCAGGATTGAATACGCATTGACGCTGGTGGATGCTCATCCTTTCCGCAATAAACCCATTCAATATTTGAGTTTTGGTCAGAAAAAACGGGTGGCAATTGCGGGAGCATTGGTCATGGATTTTGATTATTTGCTGCTGGATGAACCCACCGCCGGGCTTGATCCCGCAGGTCGCAGACAAATGTTGGACATCATTGGCATGATTGCCGCCAAAGGAAAGCGGATCGTTATTTCCAGTCATGACATCGATTTGATCTACCAGATCTGCGGGGGGGTGTATGTACTGGCAGATGGGCAAATGATCAGTTCCGGTAAACCCGAGGTTGTACTGCGGCAAAAAACACAACTCGAACAGGCTGGCCTGACACAGCCGTGGCTGGTAAAAGTCCACTGCGAAGCCGGGTTACCCCTGTGTAAGACTGAGCAGGAACTTTTTACTGTTTTACGCAGGAATTTTTACGGGATAGGGGAAAATAACAATGACATTATCGTTGATGATTCAGGGAACGGCGTCTGATGTAGGAAAAAGCGTTCTGGTGGCGGGTTTTTGCCGGATATTTTCGCAGGATGGCTATCGTTGCACGCCTTTCAAGTCACAGAATATGGCGCTGAATTCTGGCATTACCGCCGATGGCAAAGAGATGGGGCGAGCGCAAATATTTCAGGCAGAAGCGGCGGGTATGGTGCCGGATGTTCGCATGAATCCCGTCTTGTTGAAACCCACCAGCGATCGTAAAGCGCAGGTGGTTTTTATGGGTAAAGTGATGTGCAGCATGAATGCGGTGGAATATCACCAATATAAACCCCAGTTGCTTCAGCAAATCTTGATGGCCTATAACAGCCTTGCCGCAGAAACGGACATCATGGTGTTGGAGGGGGCGGGCAGCCCGGCAGAAATCAATCTGCGTGACCGCGATATCGTCAATATGGGCATGGCGGAATTAGTGGATACGCCGGTGATCCTGGTGGCGGATATCGATCGGGGCGGGGTATTTGCCTCTATTTACGGGACATTGGCGTTGCTTGCCCCCGCAGAAAAGGCACGGGTCAAGGGCGTGATCATCAATAAATTCCGGGGTGATCTGGCATTATTGCAACCCGGCATTGACCAGATCGAAGCGTTGACACAAGTGCCGATTTTGGGGGTTTTGCCGTGGCTGGATCTTGATCTGGAAGATGAAGACAGCGTTGCCTTGCAGGTGGGCAAATATGAACAGGCGGAGAAAAAAGCAGGAAATTGTCTTGATATCGCAGTGATTCAATATCCCCATATCGCCAACTTCACCGATTTCAATGCACTGGCGGCGCAACCGGATGTCCATCTGCGTTATGTTTCTGAGCCTTCTGAACTTCAGGGCGCGGATCTGATTATCCTTCCCGGCAGTAAAAATACCTTGGGCGATTTAGCCTGGTTAAAAATTCAGGGACTGGATCAGGCGATTACCCATCTCCGTCAGAAACACGTCCCGATTATCGGGATCTGTGGTGGCTACCAAATGTTAGGAAAACAGATTGTGGATGAAGTGGAATCCGGCCTGACGCAAATGGTAGGGTTAGGGTTATTGGATAGCGAGACACACTTTGCCGGCGAAAAACAGACCGCACAGGTTAAGGGAATTGTGATGCCTGCATTGTCGGGAATGCTGGGTTTATGTTGCGATCAGCCGATTGCGGGTTATGAAATTCATATGGGTGTCACTCAACTTGGTCCGCAGGCAACGCCTTTCGCCAAAATGTATCTGCACAATGGCGAGGAAAAAACCGGGTTTGATGGCGCGGTTAGCCAAGATGGTTTGGTGATGGGAAGTTATCTGCATGGTCTGTTTGACCAAAATGCGTTCACTCGGCCGCTATTGAATCAGCTTCGGATAAGTAAGGGCTACGCTCCATTGGAGAATACGACTTTCAATTACGCCCGGCATAAGGAAAAACAGTTCAACACATTGGCGGCCAGTCTGCGTGACCATCTGGATATCGGGAAAATCTACCAGTTGATGCGTGAACATGAATGGCTGAGAAAAAGACGTGTAGTATGCAGTGGAGTCACGCCATGATTTTGGTGACAGGCGGTGCGCGCAGTGGCAAGAGCTGCCATGCTGAACGCCTGATTGCACAACAGTGCGGGCAAGTTTTGTATATCGCCACGGCTCAGGTTACCGACGAAGAGATGGCGGCGCGCATTGAGCGGCATAAACAGGCGCGTCCGGCACACTGGCGGACTTGGGAAGGTCATCAGGACTTAGGTGCCGTTATCCGCCAATACCGCCAACCGCAAGAGGGCGTTATGCTGGAATGTATCACCACATGGGTGGCTAATTTATTATTTGACTTATCGGGTGGGATGCCACCTGATGAACTGGATTTCACCTCATTGGAGCGGCTTATCCATCACCAGCTCGATGATTTGATTGACGCCGGCCTGATGTGTCCTATGCCGGTCTATTTGGTGACCAACGAATTGGGAATGGGCATCACACCTGAAAACCGACTGGCCCGCCATTTTGTCGATATCGCCGGACGTGCCAACCAAAAGCTGGCACGGGCGGCTCAAGAAGTCTGGCTGTTGGTTTCGGGTATTGGGGTAAAGATTAAATGAAACTGAACCTTTTTTGGGCCACGTTACAGTTTATGACGCGATTTCCCATCCCCAAAAAATGGGGAGAGGGGGTCGATTTCCAACAATATTGGCGTGGTGTGCCCTATTTTCCCGTGATTGGATTGACTGTCGGTGGTTTGGCCGGCTTGATCCCGCTCTCTATCATCCAGTCGGGTGGGGGAATATATATCGGTGCGATAGGTTATGTACTGGCATTGGTTCTGTTGACGGGAGGATTACATTTAGATGGCGTGGCGGATACCTGTGACGGCATTTTTTCTGCCCGCCAACGAGAAAAAATGCTGGAGATTATGCGTGACAGCCGGCTTGGGACTTATGGCGGCCTCGGGTTAATTTTTTGTATCTTGCTTAAAACCTTGGCGGTCGCTGAAATCTCTTACTATCCCTCTTCTTACTTGCTGGCTGTATTGACGTGTGCACCGATTGTCGGGCGTACCGCTGTGGTGCTTTTGATGTATGCGCAACGTTATGCCCGTGAAGGTGAGGGAATGGGAAGTTGTTACATTGGCCGGCTTTCATCTTACTCTGCGGTGCTGACCCTGTTGGGAGGGGGGGTCATGGTGATGATTTTGGGGGATTGGCAAGGCTTATCTGCCATGATGATAACATTGCTCGCGGTTTATGGACTGGCTCTGTATTTCAATTATCGACTTGGCGGACAAACCGGCGATACGCTGGGAGCTTCCATTGAAGCAGGCGAAGTGATTTTTTTGTTGGCGTTAATTTGGCAATGAATTGTTAATTTGGTAATGAATTGTTAATTGGATAATAAACCAATGACCCTCCAATCCTTGATGAGTGCAATTCGCCCCCTGAATCGGGCGAATATGGAAAGAGCGGCGCAGCACATTGACAGTTTGCTCAAACCACAGGGAAGTCTGGGACGGCTGGAAACGCTGGCGATACAACTATCGGGTATGTCAGGTATTCGTGATCTGCGGGATCTAAAAAAAGAGATCATTGTGATGTGTGCTGATCACGGTGTCTATGATGAAGGCGTGGCTGTTTCACCTAAAAATGTCACGGCGATACAGGCAAGTAATATGTTGAAAGGCATAACCGGTGTTTGTGTGCTGGCGAAAAACAGCGGAACACAGGTTTTGCCCGTGGATATTGGCATTGATTGTGAGCCGATTGAACATTTGTTGTCCCTGAAAGTTGCGCGAGGCAGCGGCAATATTGCCCTGGGAGCCGCAATGGATTATCAGCAGGCTGAAATGCTATTGCTGGCAAGTGCACAACTGGTACAGCAGCGTATTGCCGCGGGAATGACAGTATTTGGCGTGGGGGAGCTGGGGATTGCCAATACGACTTCGGCGGCCGCAGTTGTCAGTGTTCTGACCGAAAGCGATCCCTGTGATGTGGTGGGGTTTGGGGCAAATTTTCCTCTTGAGCGATTGATGCACAAACAAGCCATTGTCCGGCAGGCGATTGCCGTCAATCAGCCGGATGGCAAAAACGCCCTTGATGTATTGGCAAAAGTAGGGGGCTTCGATCTTGTGGGTATGACGGGCGTCATTCTGGGGGCAGCGGCTTCTGGTGTGCCTGTTGTGCTTGATGGTTTCTTATCTTATGCATCCGCATTGGCGGCGTGTCAAATTTCACCCATTGCACGGGATTATTGCATCCCTTCCCATATGTCGGCAGAAAAAGGTTCGGCGCTGGCATTACAGCATTTGAATTTACAACCTTACCTGCATTTAGATTTACGCCTTGGTGAAGGTAGCGGGGCGGCGATTGCCATGTCCTTAATTGATGCTGCTTGTGCGATGTATTGCCACATGGGGCATTTGGCAAGTAGCGGGATCAGTTTACCGATGTTAAAAAGGCCGCGCATAGCGCGACCTTTAAAGATAAATTAACCCAGAAAACTATACCATCATATTATTTTCTAGAATAAGACCTGTCTCCAACGCAATATAACCCATGGGAGAAGTTTCTCTGTAAATGGCGGGTCGCCTATATTAGCTTTCATCATGACATTAAGATTATCATCAACTGAAGCAAGTATATCATCTTCAGGTAATACGCGGATATATCTACTATTCGTCATTGATTGATGAAGTGCGACAGGATTATCTATATCTTTATTAAGTTTACCATAATCTCTTCAGATTTAACTTCTACGATAATATCGATGTTTCTCATTATAGTACCCTCATTAGTTAATGTAATTAGCATAACACTGGGCCAGCACTTCATTTTATAAGCTGCTTACGGACTATATAACAACAAGAAAATATAAAAACCAAACCACAAAAAAGAGTATTGTGATAAAATAAAATTATAATAATGAATTTATTTTAAATTGTATTTAAAGCGTATTTGTTACCAATCATATTCATTTTAATTGTTTTTATGTGTGTGTTTATTACGCTGATATAATTGATGTGATAATACAGTGTGAGTATTTATTTTGTTAATCTAATTCATGTTGAAAGAGGAGCCTATGGCTTACATTTCGATTTATTAGAGAATAAGCTCTAGATTAGAGGTTCAATATTATTAGCGAAAACGTACTTTAGTTTGATTATTCATTGGTTGACTTTGTTACCCTGTTGTTCGTTAATCATCAGGTTGTCCTGGAGTAGCAACAACCTTCTGGCAGTGGGGAATTCATGTTGCATCAAGATTTAAAATGATGTGAGCGTAAGTGCAAAAAACCGAACAAGGTCACTAAAGCTATCCCTACTCCAGCAATCAAGGAAACCATGAATCCACCACGAGAACCGTATATATCAACAAATTGTCCGGCCGCCGCCGCTCCCAACGCGGCTCCTGTATTGAGACCCGAAAGTAACCAAGTTAGTCCTTCGGTTAATTTTCTTTCTGGCACCATTCTCTCAACTAATGCCATCGCTATGATCATTGTTGGTGCAAAGAATAAACCCGCTATAAAGACAGCGAGTGCTAAACCGGAAATGCTGTTAGCCATTAAAAAAGGAAGAGCAGTCAAAGCAGTAGCCAATCCTCCTATAAGGAAAAGTCGGTACAATGGTGTTTTCAGCTTAATAGCCCCAAATATCAATCCAGCAAGGCAAGAACCTATAGCGTAAACAGACAATACTATACTGGCGGCTGCCGGACGTCCCAATTGTTCAGCAAAAGCAACACTCACTATATCTACAGTACCCACAATCATTCCCATGCAGGCAAGTAATAATGCCAGAATCCATACGCCAGAAATGCTAATAACTGAACCTGTTGTTTCCAAAGTAACTTTCTGAGTCTCTACAGGAGGTTCTGTACTCCGAAACATAACAAATAAACACACCCCTAGCGCTAACAGCAGCGTTGCCGCCAGTGGTCCAGCTTGGGGAAAAACGGCTACGCTTAAACCAACGGATATAGGTGGACCAGCAATAAACGATATTTCATCAAATACTGTTTCGAGGGAGTACGCCGTCTGTAGCTGAGATTGTCCACGATAGATAGCCGTCCATCGGGCACGAACCATCGCTGACATACTAGGCATAAAACCAGCCAGAACAGCACATAAAAAAAATGTCCAAATTGGCGTATTCCAATATGTACAAGCTAAAAGAGCTAATACGCCTAAAACACTGATCGAGGTTGCAATAGGTAACACCCGATATTGTCCATAAAGATCGACTAAACGAGAAACCTGTGGGGCTACCAAAGCATAGGTCAATACAAAGGTTGCTGATACTGCCCCAGCTAATCCGTAGCGACCATTGAGCTGTGATAACATGACGATGATACCGATTCCAGTCATTGGAAGTGGCATGCGAGCCATAAAACCTGCCAAGGAAAATCCTATTGCACCAGAGGGTTTGAATAATTCACTATAAGGATTGCTCATATTGCTTCCCATTGTGATAATTGGTTGAGTAAAATTTTGTCGATCAATACACATACGGTATGTATGTTAGATAACGTATCAACATACGCTATGTATGTCAAAGAGTCACAAGAATATATTAATGGAGGATAAATGACCCGGCGTACCCGTATAGAAATGATAGAAGAGACTCGTACTAAGCTATTGACAACCGCTCGTTATGCCTTTGGCTCCCTAGGTTACTCTAATACTTCAATGGATGATTTCACGGCTAAGGTCGGACTGACTCGTGGTGCCCTATATCATCATTTCGGTGATAAAAAAGGTTTATTAATGGCTGTTGTTGAGCAAATTGATTCAGAAATGGATCAGCAGCTCCAGTCTATATCAGATAATGCAACTGACTCATGGACTGGATTTCGCGACAGATGCCGAGCTTATTTGGCAATGTCACTCAATTTGGAATTTCAACAAATAGTGTTAAAGGATTCGAGAATTTTTCTAGGTGACCGATTTAGAGAATCTCAAACTCACTGTATTTCATCAATGAGAATACTTTTGCAAAGCATGGTTCTTGAAAAGAAAATAAAAGATGTTGATACAGAAGTTTTAGCTTGTTTAATAAATGGAAGCTTAATTGAAGCGGCTCTATGGATTGCTGATGACGCTGACCCGGAAGTTAAACTTTCAAAAGCGCTTTCTGCTTTTGACTTATTGCTTGAAGGTTTAAAATGTGATTGATTTTTTTTTATTAAAAATAACGCAATTCCCCTTGAATAGACATGCTTGAAAAACCGATTTTGCTAAATCAAGGCCGAGCATTTTGCTATTCATGATGGACGCTCCGATTAAACGAATATTGCTATTTCATTTTGGTGCCATTAACGCCATGCCGCCATGCGGGGCGTCCATCAGATCAAGTCTGGACTAGTACATATTAATCAGAATTAAGCGTTACCCATCCTTACCTTTGTGTCCATCATGTCCACCGTTTTTGCCACCTTTGCCACCTTCTCCTCCTTTACCACCTTTGCCAGCGTCCCCGCCATTACCTCCGGAGCCGCCATTACCGCCATTGGCATCACCATTGCCACCATTGCCGCCATCGCCACCCGCACCACCATTACCACCCGCACCACCATTACCACCCGCACCACCACCGCCAGATGCACCGTTACCGCCATCACCGCCGTTACCGCTATCACCGCCGGAGGCTCCTTTACCACCGTTACCACCCGATTGTCCGGGCGATTTTCCATCCCCGCCCCTACCTCCATTTTCACAATGACTATTAGGTATCCCGTCTTTGCCATTTTGACCGGGCTTCCCATCTAATTGTTTACAATCAATCACTTTCTTCGAGATATGGTTGTTTTCAGATTGAGTATGTGATGCCACACAAGGAAGACTTAATATAGATGTAGCCATGATTATTATGCGTAGTTTCATTGTATTTCTCTCCAGAATATAAAATGCATTTACAAAGAGTAAAATAACCCAACTTATGCAACTGAATAATAAGTTGATTTATGATAATGGTTAGCTGATCACATCAGAACAATTAACCAAAGTTGCATATCGGTCGCTCAAGGCAGCCATTGCAGCTTTATGTACGGAATCCGCTTTAACCCGTGAACCATCAATGTATTTCAGATCACGGCTAGCGCAAGCATCAGCACAGACAAAGTTTTCGTATCCTAACTCTAATGCTTTGATGGTTGTAGCCGTGACGCACATATGGCTCATAAAACCCGCCAATACGAGCTGCTTACGGCCAGTCAGTGACAGCAGATCATTTAACTCTGTATTATAAAATGAGCTAGGTAAAGATTTGGAAACAACTTCCTCCTCGCTATTGGCTTCGACATCCTTAATCAAATCCGCTTTATCGGTGGTAGGATCAAATATAACAGAACCGGGCTTGGCATGATGTACAACATGAAAGACAGGAACATTATTTTTTCTGGCATACGCTAATAGGTTAGCTGCGTTGGTGATGGCTATTTGGCCCTGTTTACCTAATTGCAAAGCGCCATCAGAATATTCTTTTTGAAAAGAGGCTTTTGGAACAAAAGCGTAATAAGGGATTGTCAACTAAAGAAATATTGCGTTGTTTAAAGCGCTATATTATACGGGAGTTTTATCCATTAATTTTGGCTGACTTAAAATCTATTCCGTGGCACTGCTTGACATAGGAGCATCACTCAATCAGGCAGGTCACCTGCAAGAGAATAATCTGAATTTACAGGTGAGTAGATATCGTAAAATTTCTTCGTACTTAATGACTTGAATCCAAACAACTTCGTGTCGCACCACAAATTTATGTACAGATTCCTCCTTTATGGTTTTTTATAAATATAAAAGATTTGTATCCCAATCTTGCAGACACCATAAACAATGTAAAAGGAATTACACAGAAAATGACAAATAAAAAATCAATAACCCAATTCTTTAATCTCCTTGCATTCACATAATACGCACAATCCAATAAATTACATGAAAATATATCATTTTATTTAATTAAAAATCATGCTGGAAATTTAAGAAAAAAATATACATGTGCATCTGCACTTTCTCACTTTTTATAATAGGGCTACGGTAAAGTTATCCAGATAATAAAATTATTTGAAATAGTTCAGGAAAGATAAATTTTCAGGGCGTTGGTTTGACTTATTTTTTAGTGGTGATGTGAAATCCTCGATCTTACTCACAGATTTACATATTTTTTCTTGATGGAAATGATGAAAGTTACATGTATCTATATAAATTTACTTAATTTTTACATTTTTTCTACAAATTTGACGAAAGCGTAACCATTAAATAGATTAAACCATAAGTTATATTTTATCTTCAATCCACCGGGAGGTAACAATGTCGATACCAACGCTCAGGCATTTTATTAATAGTCAGTATATTGAATCTAAAGGCTCCGAATATTTTGATTTGGTAAGTCCGGTCACGGGTCAATCTTATGCGCGTTCTCCTAATGCGACAGCAGCGGATGTTGATGATGCTTATGCGTCGGCTAAAGCGGCGTTTAAAATATGGGGACGCAGCACACCTTCGGAACGCCAGCAGGCGTTGCTAGCGCTGGCTGATACGGTAGAAAAAAATGCTGAACGCCTGATTGAGTCGCAAAGTCGCAATACCGGGCAGCTTAAGCACTTGATTGCCTCCGAGGAAGTTGCGACGTCGGTGGATCATATCCGCTTTTTCGCTGGTGCGGCTCGTTTTTTGGAAGGCAGGGCTACTGCTGAATATCTTTCTGGTATGACGACCAGTATCCGGCGTGAACCGCTGGGTGTGGTTGGGCAGGTTACCCCATGGAACTATCCGTTGATGATGGCGGTGTGGAAGATAGCCCCTGCTCTGGCTGCAGGTAATACCGTGGTGCTTAAACCGAGCGATACCACGCCGGAAAGTACTTTGTTGCTGGCTGAATTGTCCGCTCCGCTCTTCCCTACCGGCACTTTCAACGTGGTGTTGGGTAATGCCAGCGCAGGTGAACGGGTCGTTTCACACAAAACGCCGGCTATGGTTTCCATCACCGGTTCTGTACGTGCGGGTTTGCAGGTTGCCTCTTCGGCGGCGGCTAATCTCACCAGAGCACATCTGGAGTTGGGAGGCAAAGCGCCGGTGGTTGTTTTTGCCGATGCGGATATAGATAAAGCAGTGGAAACCATTGCCACCGCAGGGTTCTTCAACGCGGGTCAGGATTGCACGGCCGCTTCACGTGTGCTGGTACATGAATCTGTTTACGATATCTTCATGACTAAACTGGTGGCAGCCGTGAAAGCCATCCGTTTTGGTGATCCGGAAGATAAAGAGGCGCTGTATGGGCCGTTGAATAATATTCGTCAGTTGGAGCAGGTCAAAGGGTTTATTGCGCGTTTGCCCGCTCATGCCCGTATCGAAACAGGAGGCCATCAGGCCGATCGTCCGGGATATTACTTTGAACCGACGGTGATTACCGGTCTGGGACAACACGATGAAATGATTCAGACCGAGATTTTTGGCCCTGTTATTACGGTGCAGAAGTTCCTGACAGAACAAGAGGCTATCGAGAAAGCGAACGATGTGAAGTATGGGCTGGCTTCCAGTGTCTGGACCCGCGACCATGGCCGTGCGTTGCGCCTGTCCCGTGAGCTTGATTTTGGAACGGTCTGGATTAACACCCATATTCCTCTTACGGCAGAGGCACCGCATGGCGGCTTTAAAGACTCTGGATACGGTAAAGATCTGTCGGCTTATGGTTTCGATGAATATACCCGTATTAAACATGTGATGAGTTCCAACGACTGATACAGGACCCCCATAATGAATCAAAATAGATCTTCGCGCGACTGGGTGTTGCACGCGCACCACGGGCTGTTTACTCATCGTGATGTGGGGACGCTTGAGCGTTATTTTGCGCCGAATTTTATCGAGCATTCGCCGTTGGTCAAAGAGGGCCTTGCCGGACTGCGTGAGCTGGTCCTGACTCATCCTGAACTGCACCATGAAACTTATCGCGTACTACAGGACGGTGACTTGGTTGCTATCCACGGCCGTTTTACCGGGTTAGACGATCAGCCATTGGTGGGGTTCGATCTGTACCGGGTTGCCGATGGCTTAATTGTGGAACATTGGGACGGCTTAGTGCCGGAGTCTGCGCCCAACGCCAGTGGCCGAACTCAGTTAGATGGCCCGACTGAAACGGACCCAGGCCATGACAGGGAGAAGAACCGCGAACGGGTGGTTAACTTTTTCACGCGCGCCCTGATCGAAGAACACTATGATGAGTTTGGAAATTACACCAATGGTGAGAAGTTTCGCCAGCACAGCCCCGATATTCCTGATGGTACGGCGGCGGTCATTGCGTTTCTCAAGCAATTGAAGGAGGAAGGGCAAGGTCTGCATTATGCCAAAATCCACCGAACAGTTGCCGACGGGCAGTTTGTTCTGACCCATTCGGAGGGAAGCATTGCCGGAGCACGTCACAGCTACTTTGAGCTATGGCGTGTCGAGAACGGCAAAGTGGTTGAACTTTGGGATGCTATCTCCCCAGTGCCGGAGGATACGCAAGCGTTGCATCCTCACGGTATTTTTTAGTGTTGTTGATGCAGACATGCTGAAATTTTGTGTTATTTCAATCAGGAACACACAAGGTTTTTATCTGCTGAAGCCGACTTATTCCGATTTCTCAGGAGTTTTTACTTATGACTGGATCTATGTTAGCTAAAAGGCGCAGCGCGGCTATTGCCAAAGGCGTTGGCGTGACCACGCAAGTCTATGCTGAACGCGCGAAAAATGCGGAAATCTGGGATGTTGAGGGGCAACGCTATATTGACTTTGCTGCGGGTATCGCTGTGGTGAATACCGGTCACTGCCACCCGCGCGTCATTGCCGCAGCCAGAGATCAATTGGAACAGTTTACCCATACTTGTCATCAGGTCGTGCCTTATGAAAATTATGTCGCGCTGGCCGAACGACTGAACCGCTTGGTGCCGGGTAATTTTGTGAAGAAAACCGTTTTTGTGACCACAGGGGCTGAGGCAGTAGAAAATGCCGTCAAGATTGCGCGAGCAGCAACCGGGCGCAGTGGCGTGGTCGCTTTCAGCGGCGCTTTTCATGGGCGTACTTTCCTCGGTATGTCATTAACCGGCAAAGTGGCGCCATACAAAATGGGATTCGGCCCGCTGGTTGGCGACGTTTATCGAGTCCCGTTTCCGGTAGAGCTGCACGGTATCAGCGTGAAACAGACGCTGGACGCACTGGGGAATCTCTTCAAAACCGATATTGATCCCACGCGCATCGCGGCCATCATCATAGAACCTGTACAGGGAGAGGGTGGGTTCTACCCCGCGCCTCCTGAACTGCTCAAATCCCTACGCGAAATTGCCGATCGCTTCGGCATTGTCCTCATTGCTGATGAGATCCAGACAGGTTTCGCCCGGACGGGCAAACTGTTTGCCATGGAACATCATGAGGTTGCCGCTGATCTGACCACGATGGCAAAAGGTCTGGCAGGGGGATTGCCGCTGGCGGCGGTAACAGGACGGGCAGAGCTAATGGACGCTGTGGTGCCGGGTGGTTTGGGGGGAACTTATGGCGGTAATCCGGTGGCGATTGCGGCGGGTCATGCGGTGCTGGATGTGATCGAAGAAGAGAAGCTGGCAGCGCGTGCGACGCAGTTGGGCGAGCGGTTAAAACACTGCTTGCATGAATTGCGGCCGCGTGTTCCACAGATCGCCGACGTGCGCGGGCTTGGGCTGATGATTGCCGTGGAGTTTAACCGTGAGGAGAGTCAGGAACCCGACGCCGGCTTTACCAACGCGGTGCGTCAGAAAGCACTGGAACGTGGCCTGATTCTGTTGACGTGCGGTGTACATGGCAATGTGATCCGTTTCCTGCCACCACTGACTATACAAGATGATGTTTTTGACGAGGCGCTTAACATTCTGGGATCTGTGCTGCTCGATCTGAATGGTAAAGAGAGGACGTGATGATTTAGTTAAGTTGTCACTGGTTCACAGGAGAGGACAATAATGTACTGGTATTTAAATGTGTTGAAGAATTATACCTGTTTCAGGGGACGAGCCCGGCGTAAGGAGTTCTGGTATTTCGTTCTGTTTCAGATCCTGGCAGTTCTTATCATTTCTTTCTTGGAAAGGTTGTTTGCGGTGGCCAATCCCGAAGTTTATATGGGGTGGTTCAGCGCCATCTATCTTCTGCTCACATTTTTACCCGCGCTGGCGGTAACTGCCCGCCGCCTGCACGATATTAACTATAGTGGCTGGTGGTTACTGTTACATCTTATCCCGTTTGTCGGCAATGTTATCCTACTGGCTCTCGCGGCTCTGAAAGGGCAGGTTGGCAATAATAAATACAGTTCAGAGAACCGGATTCACTCACAGGAAAATATCTCAGGTCAGGCTAATGGGTGATTTCAGGTCATTAAAGGGGTTCTGAAATGACAATGAATAGAAGAGACTTTATCTCTACTGTCGCGACGCTCACAGGAGTGGGAGTGCTTTCCTCCATCCTTCCCACAACATCGCTGCTCGCCCAGACTTTAACTGAGGGTAATGTGCTGTCCGTCAATATTGACCGCTTCCGGCCGACGCTGTTGCAGGATGCACAATACAGAACCAGCCGGTTGGGGTTGGACCCGCGTATCTGGAACTGGCATAGAGACGTTACTGCCAAGGCTATGCCAGCCAACTATTATGAGGCCGCCCTGGCGGATTGGCCGGCTTTTGGCGGTTTTTCCAGAGACCAGAGCTGTGAAGTTGTCGTCATTGGCGGCGGGTTGCTGGGGGCTTCCACGGCGCTGCATCTTGCCGAAGCCGGTGTGGATGTGATTTTGGTCGAAAAGGATAATATCGGTTCAGGAGCTTCTGGCCGTAATGGGGGGCAGATGACCCCCGGTATTGCCCGCTGGGGAGCTGAAACCATACTGGAGAGATTCTCACCCGATGAGGCCAAACGTTTATGGCGTTTTACATCCGTTGAAGCGATGGATCTTGTGGATGAGCTTCGGGAGCATTACGGTTTTGAATGCGACCGCAAATACGGTCATATTACTGCGGCGATCCACCCGGGTCACATGGGGCCATTGGTGGCTGATGCCGATGCCCGATGCCAGTTGGGAGATACGGCGGTGAAAGTGATTGGGCCACACGAATTGCAGGAAGAATATGTGCGTTCGAGTCTCTATCATGGTGCCAATATCGACAGCATGGGTGGACAGGTTCAGCCTCTGGCGTTACTGCGAGGCTTGGTTTATGGTTTTGCCAGACTGGGTGGACGAGTCTATGACAGTACGAAAGTGAAGAGCATCAGGCAGGATGTCAACCACACGGTGATAGAAACTGAGCGGGGAGTTATCAGGGCAAGTAAAGCTGTGGTACTGGGAGTGCATGGCTCTACCGATGAGTTTATCTCCGGCCCCTCTACTACCGTGCCTTTTTTCACTTATGTAGCGGTCACTCCACCGTTGCCCATGGATATCAAAGCGTTGATCCCGTCAGATCTGCCCGTTTACGATACCCAGCTACAAATAGACTATTATCGCGCGGTGCGTGATAACCGCCTGCTGTTCGGCGGGCAGGGCACAGGGAACTCTTGGTCACCGCGTGATGTGAACAATTATTTACTGGGTCGTATCAAAACCGTGTTCCCATCTCTGGAAAATCCCGAACTGGAATACTCTTGGGGTGGGATCAGCGATCTGACACTGAATGGCGCCACCGATGCCCGCAAAAGTGGAGACAGTGTCCCGGTGTATATGGTGCATGGCTGGAGCGGTCATGGAGTGGCGCAGACTGTACGTATTGGCAAAGCCATCAGCGACGATCTCACCGGACGCAACCACGACTTTGCTATGTTGACCCGCATCGACCACTTGAATATTCCGCTGGGTTCCTATCTATCTCCGATGGCTATCCCATTGATTAAAGGTACTCTGGGAGTAAAAAGCCTATTTAATCCGGCAGATATGGTTTCGTTCTGAGTGGTTGGTTTCCATTAGCCGATCAACCACGGTTGGGTCACCCGCCGTGTGTTGGTTCCGCAGCAAGATTTACGGCAAGGTCATCAACGGATTGAATATACGAACAACGGTTTTTGTCCGGAGAAAAAACGTCATATCGGTTACCGCCCCTTTTACAACCCGCTTCGTAAGGCTGCTTTGACTGATTCTGTCAAGACATCGGTCAGGTTTGCCATCGCACCTTTGTTGAAAAATATCTGACACTATCCCCGAAAAAAACGTTCAGGGATGTTAGGCCTGATTTGTCGGTGCGATGGTTTTGAATTACGCATTGTCCGGCGTTGGTTGTAGAAGAGCGTTGCTACGGCCTGTGGCTGGGCGACTGAGTTTGCGTCGAGTAACCAAAACCGGGGATCGCGAGTTCTATGGCTTCTTCAAGGATGATATAAGCGATGCACTGCCTGCAATGCAGAAAGTGACCAAAAGAAGCATCAATGCTGTTCCAACTAACAATGTGACAAAATCAGGTACTCCTGTTGCAATAAGTGGGCCGATACTGGCACCAATGAACAGAATAAACCCATTTAAAGCCATGCCAGCGCCACGATTAGAGACGGCTATAGCGCCAAATTGAGTGATCATTGCCGGTACGGCAAGAGCGATCCCCGTGACAAAAATCAAGCTACTGGCAGCAATACCAATCAGGAATTGTGATAACACGGCTTCCAGTATCAGACCTAATGCCGCAGTGACGTAACCCATAATCGCGACAATCGGCATACTCAATCGGGCAGAAAGTGGCCCAACCAGCAGAGCCGCAAACATACCGGGTAGCCCGATTAAGCGCAGCAAAATGACTTGGTCTGGACCAACGTGTGCGAACAAAGGGATTGCTAAATAGAGCTGTGCCAGAACAAACAGGGCGATAACAGCGAGCAAAACAACAACATTACGGTTTGCGGTGTGAGTCTGATCAAATGATGCTGACTGGTTTCCTGTACCATTACGTTTTCCTATGTGATGAGCTTGGTTATGCATGAGTTGCTGTCTCCGATACTGGCCTTGTTGAACCGAAAATGATGGGAGGAATTTGACGTGTTATATACCGCTTCCAGAATTGTTCGGCGATATCTTCCGGTACGATCTGTCCTGCCTTACCAAAACGACAAGCCACTGCGGGATAACCACAAATTAGTATGGTGTACTTCATAATTTAATTTCCAACCATAACGTTGGATTTGATTATAGTATGCTTTTAATGACGACAACAACTGATAGATGAGAAAGTGTGCACGATGGCTTGGGATACCGAAGGAACAAAGCGTAAGATTTTGGAAGCAGCAGTAGTCGAGTTTGCCCGACTCGGGCCTGATGGTACGACGATCGAAAAGATTGCTAAGTCAGCCGGAGTCAATAAAGAACGTATTTATAATTACTTTGGTGATAAACGAGCACTGTTCTCGGCCGTGTTGCGTAGAGAACTCGCTAAAGTCGCGCAGGCAGTCCCCATCATGTCTTTCGCAGTTGAAGACATAGGGGAATATGCTGGTAGAGCTTATGACTACCACTGCGAGCACCCTGAACTTAGCCGTCTTATGCGTTGGGAAGGACTGATTTTCGACGGTGAAGTGCCGGATGAAAAGCAGCGACGTGAATATTATGGCGACAAAATTCAGGCTGTCGTTGATGGTCAACGTCAAGGTACGGTTACACGAACCCTAGAACCCGACCATCTGATATTTCTCGTGTTGGCATTGGCTGGCTGGTGGTCGGCTGTCCCTCAGGTGGCGCGTATGCTAACGGGTTCTGATAGTCAGCAAGAACGGGCCAGACGCAGAGCCTCTGTCGTTGAAGCTGCTCGTCGTTTGGCATCACCACCATAACGAGTGAAAACAATATGCTAGTGTAGATGATAGACACTAGCGAGCCTGTATTGCATTTACACAAAATGCAATACAGGCTCAATTGTTGTGCTTGAATAAATCCGGACACTTCGGTACGTAATCATTAGTGCATCGAGAACAGTCTGCACTAGGTGTTATACCCGTCATACTTCAAGTTGCCTCTTTGTTGGCTACACTCACCCCAGTCAAACCGTGGCTGTTCCCGTCATCCGCATTTTTCCCTGAATGCCCATACAAATTCTGCTCATTCCCCCACATTCCGCCAAAATCAGACAAAAATGGGATTTAATTGATTAATTAATTTTATTGATATTTATGTACAATAAACCGTCTCCACTGATTGAGTATATATTTTACATACATTTTATCTATAAATTGCCGATTAATTATCAATCCATACATTAGAAAAAAACATAATGCAAAACAAAAAAGAATCGCTGTACCTGCAAGAACTGGCCTACCTGCGGGAGCTGGCGCGGCGGGTGGCGAAAGCATCCCCGCATCTGGCGGATTTTCTGGACACGCCCCATGACCCGGATATTGAACGGATCTTTCAGGGCTTTGCCCTGCTGACCTCCAACCTGCGGGATAAAGTGGAGGATGAATTCCCCGAAATGACCCACGGTATCTTGTCCCGCATCTGGCCGCTGGCCCTGTCTCCCCTTCCGCCCACCACGGTGGTGCAGTTTTACCCCACCAGGGGGGAGCATCAGGGCGCCGTCGATATTCCGGCCAGTACGTCGGTTTCAGCCCACCTCGATGGCCAGTGGCTCACCTTTAAAACCTGCCGTCCCCTGCATATCGAACCGTTAGTCGTGCGGGATCGCACGGTGAAAAAAACCGGCACCCACAGTGAAATCATCCTGACCCTGTGCCAGACCGGGGAAGCCGGCCCCGTCTGGAAAAGCGGGCCATTGACGTTTTTCCTCGGTACCGACGCGGAAAAAGCGGCGCAGTTGAGCCTGTGGCTGGATGTGCACATCTGTGAGGTCAACCTGAGAACCCGGGGCGAACAGCGAAGACTCCGCTGTTTTCCCGACGGCTGGCAAAACCTGTTCACTACGCCGGTGCTGCCGGTGGAAAAAAACGCCTATGCCGGCCTGCAACCGCTGGTGGAATATTATGCGCTGCCCCACCTTTATAACTTTATGACCGTGAATATCCGCGACGGTTGCCTTGACGTGCCGTTAAATGCGGACGGCAGCTTTGAGCT
Organism: Xenorhabdus beddingii; assembly: GCF_002127545.1. Lineage (GTDB taxonomy): Bacteria > Pseudomonadota > Gammaproteobacteria > Enterobacterales > Enterobacteriaceae > Xenorhabdus > Xenorhabdus beddingii. The sequence goes on along the minus strand of NZ_MUBK01000010.1, from coordinate 314 downwards.
GATTTTTCGTTTTAAGGGTGAACTGCCGATGGATGAGGTCAGTGACGCCTTTATGCTGGGCTGTGTACCGGCCATTCAGTTGGACGCCCTGACCAGTCCGCCCGTCCCGCTGGACGCCGACCATCACTGTTATCCCCTGCCGCTGGGGGGATCGGTGCGGCTGTTCCGGCTGCGTGATATCCAGACCGTGCAACAGCCCGGTGAGGCGCAGCAACGTAAGCATCCGGTCATCTCACCTTGCTTTACCAACCAACACTAAAAATGGGGGATTTTTAACTGAAAGGATTATCTGACCAGGGAAGGAGTTCATTCAA
>NZ_MUBK01000001.1 GCF_002127545.1 Xenorhabdus beddingii | reverse complement strand
TTGAATGAACTCCTTCCCTGGTCAGATAATCCTTTCAGTTAAAAATCCCCCATTTTTAGTGTTGGTTGGTAAAGCAAGGTGAGATGACCGGATGCTTACGCTCTTCTGATAAATATCGTGTATAGAATAGCGGGCTGATTTTACTCAACTGATAAACCATGTGGGCAGAAACGGGCCCATTCAGACCCCCCGGCATCTATTTCACGACCCGCTTTGTTGCCGGAGAGTGTGTGAGGTACTGCGTCAGCCAGCAGGATTTCGGTACCGAAAGAAGCGAGCGAAATTTTTTCAATTGCTTCTGATTCTTTGTTTTGAACTTGTTTGATGTGGTTCATGGTATTTTTCCTGTAATTAATAGAATCATAAAGACTTCTCACTCATCTTAGATAAGATAGTCTTAATTTTTTCTTCTACTTGTGTTCTGACATAATTACTTTCATCATCATTCATTAAGCCAATGAGTTCATTAATATCGTCCTTGTTGTATGAACGCTCAGCAGCGTCTAATGCAGTCTCAAAGGCAATAGCACGTATTTCATCTTTACTGTGATTACGGGCTACTTGTAAAACGAGTTGACGACTCTTTTCGTTACCTAATGTTAATAGCCCGTGGAATAGTGACTCTTGGGTGTGATAGCGTTTTTTACTCCCTTTCTTTATATAGGCAATGACTTGTTGGTTTTCGGTTAGTTTCTCTTCATTATCTAAAATCAGTTTATGTTGGCGCACTTCTGTTATTGGTTGCACAATCAAATTTAACGATATACAAAAATCTTTTGGTGGATATTGGATATGTACATCTTTGTTTCGTCTATAAAACATGACTTTGCCCGCAGATAACATTCGTTCACCGGAATAATTCAATGTTTTTGCCATTGTCATTTCCAGGCTTTGTATAGCAGCTTGTTTAATCATTGGATCTTGGTCATTTTCCGCCAGTATTTTAAGGATTTTTAGACAATTGGATGGCGATATTTTGGAAAGGCTTTGCACAGCCTCCCAGCGTACAAAATTTGCGTAATCGGATATTGCTAAATTTTCAATGCATTGAATAGACTGGGATGCCTTCATCTCTCCCAATAGCCTGACATATAATAGAACTCTGGATGCCTGTAAATTTGCACAGATACTTTGTATGGGTTCTAATGTCTCTCTGTTATAACCCCATGTATCCATCCTTTCGGATCAGAATGTACAATCAATACGAAATTATTGGAAAAGGATTCAAAATCAAAATCTAAGATATATTTATAGGCTTCAAAGTAATAAATTTTATTTGGTTTAAAATGGCAATCATCAATTCTTTTGATTGGTTTTTGTTTTTGGAGTATATTTTTTCTGAATCAAATTGATAGCAAGTTACGACTATTTCTGTATTTGTCGGATTGATGACAAAAATATCAAATTCATTTGTGTAAATTGTATTTTTCTCGCCGCCACCAATAAGTCTAATTAATAAATTAAAATTATTTTGCCGATGTAAATAGATATGATCTTCAGATATCCCTTCATAATTTAATATTAATTCTCTTTTTTCCAAAATATCATTTAATATTTCTATAATATCTTCTTGTTTTAGTATCCAACTCTTTTTGCAGGAAGATATTTTTTGGCATATCCAGTTCCTTTTTTATTTTCACACTTGAATTTCAATATTTACCGAAATTTTTAAGATAATGAAGCGAAAAATTTAGAAAACTGTTTTTATAAAAATAGTGCAGTAACCAAGGAAATATTTTTTAGAAATAACGATATATCAATGAATTTTTGGATTAGCTTATTGCTACAAGTGAAACAGTATTATCATGTCATTAATATATTATTTTACCGCCGCGTGGTTTTTTGTACACAACAGATTGAAATCAATAATGGGTATGTCATATTAGGTAGAATCAAATGGGGGGCGGGCGTATGGCGGAGGTAGGCTTGGTAATAAAAAGCTACGCGAGAAGGCTGTATGAAAGAAAACTCGTAAATATAAGGCGCGCGAAAAAAAATTATACCATGCGATACGTCGCGGGGCAGCCTGTAGAGCGCGTTTTTCCTACCTCTAAGCAATTATTAGAAGAGGCCACATTACCACAGGGAGAGCCGATTCTTGGCCGTAATCATGAGCTTTCCATTGCCATTTGGAATATTTATAAACAGCAGCGCCCATTATGGCAAAGTGTTCTGACTTCGTTAATCGAGAAGAGCGACCTTATTTTACTGCAAGAGGCGCAAACGACCCCGGATCTATTGAAATTCATTACAACCAGTGGCTTGATTGCAGATCAAGTTCCTGCATTTGCCATACCTCAACATCCCTCGGGTGTGATGACATTGGCGTCATCCTCACCTATCTATTGCTGCCCGCTTCGTGAAAAGGAACCCATACTTAGGCTATCTAAGTCGTCATTAATCACGATTTATCCCTTACCCGATGAACGTCAATTGATGGTGATAAACGTGCATGCCATTAACTTCAGCCTTGGTGTTGATGTTTACAGTCGGCAATTGAATAACATTGGCATTTATATAGGTTTACATAATGGTCCCGTCATTTTTGCCGGGGACTTTAATGCATGGAGTCGTCAGAGACGGAGAGTCTTGGCGCGTTTTGCCCATCGTATGCAACTCAAAGAAGTCTATTTCGATGATGACCACAGAACGATTGTCTTTGGCAAGCCGCTGGATTTCGTTTTTTATCGTGAACTAAATGTCTTAAGTGCAACTGTTTTAACGACAGGTGCCTCTGATCACAACCCATTAATTGTGAATTTCTCTCTATCTCATGTGTAAAAAAAGCGCCGGAATTAACCGACGCCTTTTTTACACGTTATTGATTTTAAGGACGTATTGTCGATAATTTCTTCTTCACGCCAATTTTTTCTTCACACCAAAAAGGTAAGCCAAAGTGAGGACAAATACCCAACCTATTCCAACGTATAGCGCATCTCTTGTCTGCTCAAAATAACCTAACAATACGATGACACTGATCATGAAAACAATCGTAATGGCTGGAGCAACCGGCCACATTGGAATTGGAAATTTCAGTGTCTTGATCTCTTCCGCACTCATTTGACGGCGCATGGCAGTATGGGAAAGCAAGATCATCAACCATACCCAAACGGTTGCAAATGTAGCCACAGAAGCGATAAGAATGAAAATTTCCTTAGGAATAAGATAATTCAGAACCACTCCCAGCAGCAGAACCGATGTCATGACGAGAACAGGCATCCACGGCACACCATTGCGGGTCAGCTTCTTGAATGACTCTGGCGCCTGTCCTTCCTGAGCCATACCATACATCATTCTGCCCGCACCAAAAATATCACTATTGATAGCGGAAATGGCGGCGGTAATCACCACGACATTCAGAATATTTGCCGCTGAGTTAATGCCCAGATTGGAAAAAATCTGTACGAATGGACTTCCATCCTGACCAATTTGATTCCATGGATAGATACTCATCAGAATGCACAGCGTCAGGACATAGAAGATCAATATACGAAATGGAACAGCATTAATTGCTTTAGGGATGGTTTTTGCAGGATCTTTTGCTTCGCTGGCGGTGATACCAATCACTTCTATACCGCCAAAAGCGAACATCACAATGGCAAATGAAGCGATGACGCCACTGATGCCATTTGGCATAAACCCGCCATGCTCCCATAAATTGGAAAGCCCGGTCGCATGTTCAGTTGCTTGCCCGAAACCGTAAAACATAATGGCAATACCGCCCACGATCATGGCAATGATGGCAGTCACTTTGACGATAGAAAGCCAGAATTCCATTTCACCGAAGATCTTGACATGGCAGAGGTTCAGGGCACCAATAAAACAGACAATTCCCAGCACCCAAATCCATTGATCAACATGGGGGAACCATAGCTTCATATAGGTGCCGAATGCGGTAATATCAGCCAGGCAAACAAAGAGCATTTCAAGAATATAGATCCAACCCGTCAGGAAACCGGCCAAAGGCCCTAGATAATGGCTGGCATATTGAGAAAAAGAACCGGAGACGGGATGGTGAACGGCCATTTCGCCAAGTGCTCTCATCACAATAAATACGGCAGCACCGCCGATTAAATAGGCCAGCAATACAGCGGGGCCAGCTTGCTGAATTGCGGCTGCGGAGCCATAAAACAGCCCCGTGCCTATTGCAGAGCCTAAAGCCATAAAGCGAATGTGCCTTACGCTTAAGCCCTGTTTAAGCTGATTTTCATTATTTTGCATTCGTTATTCCCATCTATCCTTTCATGCCAGAGAGTATTTTAGGCATACAATGCTCTGTCTGGCGTGAGATGCCAGCAAAAGCAACCTCGTACCATACCATAAAGATGGATGTTCGCGGGATAGATATCTGTAATAATAACGGGCAGTTTAGTAAACCAGAGTTTTTTTATGATCTACCCAATAAATGAAATCTTTCAAACTTTACAGGGAGAGGGGGTGTTTACCGGTGTGCCTTCGGTCTTCATTCGCTTACAGGGATGTCCGGTAGGATGCAGTTGGTGTGATACCAAGCACACATGGGAGAAAGAGGCTGATAAACAGCAGCCGATGGAAAACATCTTACTGAAATCACAAGACAGTGATATTTGGGGTATCGCGACAGCGAGACAGTTACTTAACATATTCACCCGTCAAGGCTACAGTGCGCGTCATATTGTGATTACCGGTGGCGAACCGTGTTTATATGATTTGCGTCCTCTGACTGAAACACTGGAAAGTGAGGGTTACCGATGTCAGATAGAGACGAGTGGGACACATGCCATTCAGTGCACTGACAAAACCTGGGTAACGGTTTCGCCAAAGGTGAAAATGCGGGGGGGATATCGAGTTTTGCCAGAAGCCATGAAACGGGCAGATGAAATTAAGCATCCTGTTGGACGGGAGCGCGATATTGAAGCATTGGATGAATTGCTGAAGATGCTTGATGGAAGCCCTGTCCCGATTATTGCTTTACAGCCCATTAGCCAGAAAGAAGAAGCTACCCGCCTGTGTATTGAAACATGCATTGCCAGAAACTGGCGTTTTTCGATGCAGACACATAAGTACTTAAATATCGCCTGAAGTTCATTCAGCACCAGGTTCTGGTGCTGAATCTTTACTCACCCCGATAGATGCAACCTGCGCTACAGGTTTCTTTGACCATGACGGCACTGAGTTGAGATAATGTCGGTTTTAACTGCCCCCAGATCCACTTGGCCAGGACTTCGCTGGTGGGATTTTCAAGCCCGGGAATGTCATTGAGATAGTAGTGATCGAGCCGTTCCCAAATGGGTTTAAACGCGGCTTTTACATCGGCAAAGTCCATGAGCCAGCCGCTGAGAGGATCGACTTCTCCAGTCAGCTCCAAACGTACCATAAATGAATGCCCATGCAGGCGCCCACATTTATGCCCTTCTGGAACATGCGGCAGGTGATGTGCTGCTTCAAATTGAAAATCTTTAAAGATAGTTGTGATCATGATGCTTTCCCCGGTTTCAAAAGGCCGGCTATTCTACCTGAACTTTGCACGCATAACGTGTTTTTTCTGGAGGAATAAAGCACAGCGCTTAACAACTTTATCGATATATTAAATCTGTAAATAAAGTTAGGCGTTTTGGTTATGAGATATTGCGATCCTTTCTTTAAATACTCATCCTGTTCTGGGATAACCTGACAATGAATCCATGATCATGATTGCTCTATTATTTTTTACGGCATGGATATTCGCTATAGCAAAGGGCACTGGACAATGACCGCGAAACCACCTTCAACTGTATTATTACCTGTTTCTCCAGAACAATTATCACGTCTGCAATCTGCAACCCGTGATTTTTCGCCGCACCAACTGGCTTGGTTATCGGGCTATTTTTGGGGCATGGTGAATCACCAGCCACAAACTGAGATGGAAACGCCGGCTGTTTCTACACAAGAAACCATTACCCTCATTTCTGCATCGCAAACCGGCAATGCCCGTCGTTTGGCGGAGCAACTCAGAGAGTCATTATTAGCGGCAAATCTCAATGTGAACTTGATTAACGCCGGTGATTATAAATTTAAACACATTTCCAAAGAGCGGGCATTGGTTATTATTGCTTCGACCCAAGGTGAAGGTGAGCCGGCAGAAGAAGCGGTAGCACTCTATAAATATCTCCATTCCAAAAAAGCGCCACCCATGAAAGAGACCGCTTATGCTGTATTTGGTTTGGGTGATACTTCATATGAACATTTCTGTCAGGCAGGAAAAGATTTTGATCATCGTCTGAATGAGCTGGGGGCGCAACGCTTGCTGGCCCGGGTTGATGCTGATGTGGAATATCAAGAGCAAGCGGATCAATGGCGCCAGAAAATCACAGATATTCTGCAACAGCGCCAGTCCGTACAGGCAAAATCAGTCACGCCTTTTGTTGCAACTCAGGCGATATCCACCGTACAAACGGCTTCAGCGAGTGCAATGTACACCAGGGAAATTCCCCTGACCGCATCGCTATTGGCTAACCAAAAAATCACGGGACGTGGATCTGACAAAGATGTTCGCCACATTGAAATTGATTTGGGGGATTCCGGGCTGAGTTATCAGCCGGGAGATGCCTTGGGGATTTGGTTTGAAAATGATCCGGCCTTGGTGGATGAACTAATTGACCTGCTTTGGCTGGAGGGTTCAGAACCCGTTAATGTGCATGGCAAGTTACTCCCACTGCGTGAAGCATTGAGGAGTCATAGAGAACTGACCCAAAATACGGGCGTGATCGTTGAGAAATATGCGGCATTGGCGAAAGATGAAAAACTGCTGGCATTAGTGGCTGATAAACCGGCATTGCAGCAATATGCCCAGACAACACCGATTGTGGACATGGTCAGAAACGCGGCTTTACATCCTGAAGCCCAACAGTTTATTGATTTGTTGCGCCCACTGACACCACGGCTCTACTCCATCTCCTCTTCACAATCTGAAGTTGAAAACGAAGTCCACATTACCGTGGGAGTGGTTCGTTACGAGATTGAAGGGCGGGCACGCACGGGGGGCGCATCAGGCTATTTGGCCGATCGATTGCAGGAAGATGACAACATCCGGGTTTTTATCGAAAAGAATCATAATTTCCGCTTACCCGCAGATCCCAATACCCCTGTCATTATGATTGGGCCGGGAACCGGCATCGCTCCATTCAGGGCATTCTTGCAACAGCGCGACAGTCAGGGAGCGGAAGGTAAAAATTGGCTGTTTTTCGGTAATCCCCATTTTGTTGAAGACTTTCTGTATCAGGTTGAACTCCAGCGTTATGTGAAAGAGGGTTTGTTGACGCGTATTGATTTGGCCTGGTCGCGGGATCAGCAACATAAAGTGTATGTACAAGACAAACTCCATGAGCAGGGCGAAGACGTCTGGCGTTGGATTCAGGATGGTGCGCACCTGTATGTCTGTGGTGACGCCAATCGCATGGCAAAAGACGTGGAGCAGACCCTATTGGACATTATTTCACAACAGGGTGGCATGGATGCTGAACAGGCTGATGAATTCTTGAGTGAATTGCGCCTTGAGCGCCGTTATCAGAGAGATGTTTACTAACATGAGCAATGTGAGCAAAGAAAAAGAAAAACAAGGGCCTTTGATTGTTGAAGGCAAACTTGCAGACAGTGAACGCATGAAGTTAGACAGTCATTATCTGCGGGGAACCATCAGCGAAGATTTACAGAATGGGCTGACAGGGGGATTTGAGGGGGATAACTTCCTCCTTATCCGCTTTCACGGGATGTATCAGCAAGATGATCGTGATATTCGGGCTGAACGAGCAGAACAAAAACTCGAACCGCGTCATGCCATGATGTTGCGTTGTCGCTTGCCGGGGGGGATTATTACCCCGAACCAGTGGCTGGGCATTGACCGTTTTGCGACAGAAAATACCCTGTATGGCAGTATTCGGTTGACCAATCGACAAACGTTCCAGTTTCATGGCATCTTAAAAAATAACCTCAAACCTGCGCATCAACTATTGGCCCAGATGGGGCTGGACTCATTGGCAACAGCCAACGACGTCAATCGTAATGTGCTGTGTACCTCCAATCCGGTGCAATCTGCCTTACACCAACAGGCGTATGAATGGGCGAAGAAGATATCAGAACACCTTTTGCCACGAACTCATGCGTATGCTGAAATCTGGCTGGATAAAGAAAGAATCCTAACCACGGATGAAGAGCCTATTCTTGGCGCAACTTACCTGCCGCGTAAATTTAAAACATCGGTGGTGATCCCGCCGCAAAATGATGTGGATTTACATGCCAATGATCTGAATTTTGTTGCCATTGCAGAAAATGACCGATTAATCGGCTTTAACGTGCTGGTGGGCGGTGGTTTAGCCATGACCCACGGCGACAAAAAAACGTTTCCGCGACTGGCGAGTGAATTTGGTTTTATTGCGCTGGAACACACACTGGCAATTGCCGAAGCTGTGGTGACCACTCAACGTGATTGGGGTAACCGCACGGATCGTAAAAATGCGAAAACCAAATATACCCTGGAACGTGTGGGGGTCGAAACGTTCAAGGATGAGGTTGAAAAACGGGCTGGTGTGAAATTTGAGACCATTCGCCCCTATGAATTCACGGGGCGGGGGGATCAAATCGGCTGGTTAAAAGGGATCGATGATCAATGGCATTTAACCCTATTCATTGAAAATGGCCGTTTTCTGGATTATCCCGATAAACCGTTAAAAACCGGGATCGCAGAAATTGCGAAAATCCATCAAGGCGATTTTCGCCTGACCGCTAACCAAAACCTGATTGTGGCGGGGATACCTGAAAGTGAAAAATCACGGATTGAACAAATCGCCCTTTCTCATGGCTTAATTGATCATAGCGTGACGACTCTGCGTCATCATTCTATGGCCTGCGTTTCATTTCCTACCTGTCCACTGGCCATGGCTGAAGCGGAGCGTTTCCTGCCGACTTTTGTTGACCATATTGATGCGTTCATGGAGAAGCATGGTGTCGGTAACGAAGAGATTATCTTGCGGGTCACAGGTTGCGCCAATGGATGTGGTCGGGCAATGCTGGCAGAAGTGGGGCTGGTGGGCAAAGCCCCCGATCGTTATAACCTCCACCTTGGCGGCAACCGGATTGGTAGCCGAATTCCCCGAATGTACAGGGAAAATATCACCTCGGCAGAGATCCTTGAGATACTGGATGAATTTATTGGACGTTGGGCATCAGAGCGTTATGCCAGTGAATGTTTTGGCGACTTCCTGATCCGCACCGATATCATCAAGCCAGTATTGAATTCCGCCATCGATTTTTACGATTGGCAGGAGGCAGTATGAACCGACTGAATTTATCGGCGCTGGTGACACTGACCGCAGAGCAGCAAACTGAAGCACTGGCTGAAATTAATCAACAATTGGAACTGCTGGAGGCCCATCAACGTGTGAGCTGGGCATTGGAACATCTCTCCGGCGAATTTGTCCTTTCTTCCAGTTTTGGTATTCAGGCGGCAGTTTGCTTGCACCTTGTGACACAGGAGTACCCTGATATCCCTGTGGTACTTACCGATACCGGATACTTATTTCCTGAAACCTATCAATTTATCGATAAGCTGACCGAAAAACTCAACCTGAACTTGAAGATTTTTCGTGCAGAGCACTCCCCGGTTTGGCAGGAAGCCCGTTATGGCAAATTATGGCAACAGGGAATCGAAGGGATTGAACGTTATAATCAGATCAACAAAGTTGAACCGATGAACCGGGCATTGAACGAACTGCAAGCCCAAAGCTGGTTTGCAGGTTTGCGTCGCCAGCAATCAGAAAGCCGTGCCAATTTACCTGTGCTGGCCATTCAGCGAGGCGTTTTCAAGATCCTGCCAATCATTGATTGGGATAATCGGCGCATACATCAATACCTGACACAGCACGGCCTTGAATACCACCCATTGTGGGAACAGGGCTACCTTTCTGTCGGAGATACCCATACCACCCAAAAATGGGAACCGGGCATGAGTGAAGAACAAACCCGCTTTTGGGGTTTAAAACGTGAGTGCGGTTTGCACGAAAGTTAAATAACGTTAAATCCGTATTCCGGATCGCGATGATTTTTATCGGGCGGCGACTCTTGTCAAAGAGGCGCCGCTTCCGCATGGATTGAATATCTTGCTTAACTGACCTTATGACATACCAAAAAGTTTAGCTTATGCGATTCAGGAACAAATAATTCCTTTTTGTCATTTCATAACCTCGTCACAGCTTCATATATTCATTGTTTAGATAATGATTAAAAAGTTAAACACTGGATGGCATGTCACTGTGGACTATTTACCCTTATTTGTTGAGCTGAAAACCCGATCTGTACTGCTGGTGGGGGGCGGAGAAATTGCCTCTCGCAAGGCAAGTTTATTGTTGCGTACTGGCGCAGCATTAACCATTGTTGCCCCTGAACTGCATGTAGAACTGCAACAACGCCATCAAAAGGGTGAGTTTGAGTGGTTACAGGGAACGTTTAAAACCGAATATCTTGACGGCGTATTTCTGGTCATTGCTGCGACCGACGATCACAACTTGAACCAGCATATTTTTGAGGCAGCCAATCATCGGGCAATTTTGGTTAATGTCGTGGACAATCAGCCACTTTGTTCAGCCATTTTCCCTTCAATCATTGATCGCTCTCCCATTATGGTGGCGATTTCATCGGCCGGAAAATCGCCGGTATTAACAAAATTATTGCGAGAAAAGTTGGAATCCCTGTTGCCATTTCATCTGGGTTCAATGGCAGACATAGCGGGGCGCTGGCGTGAACAGGTAAAACAGCGTTTTGCTTCCCTGCGTCAGCGGCGCCATTTTTGGGAAAAAGCCTTTCATGGACGTTTTGCCACATTGATTGCCAATGGACAATTGCAACAAGCAGAAGCGCAGCTTGAACAACAGTTGACTCAGGATCATTCTCACCTTCAGGGAGAGCTGGCGCTGGTCGGTGCAGGGCCGGGAGATCCGGGGTTACTGACATTAAAAGGTTTGCAGGTGCTCCAGCAGGCTGATGTTGTCCTCTATGACCATTTGGTGAGTGCAGAAATTCTGGAATTAGTGCGTCGTGATGCCGACAAAATCTGTGTTGGAAAAAGAGCGGGTAATCACGCCGTTGCGCAGGAAGAGACCAATGCACTCATCATTAAACTGGCGAATCAAGGGAAAAAAGTCGTGCGCCTGAAAGGGGGTGATCCATTTATATTTGGCCGTGGCGGGGAAGAATTACAAATAGCGGCGGCAGCGGGTATACCCTTTCAAGTTGTGCCCGGCATTACGGCGGCGATTGGGGCTTCGGCTTATGCCGGTATCCCGTTGACTCACAGAGAACACGCGCAAAGCGTCACCTTTATTACAGGACATTGCCGTGAAAATGGCAGTGAACTGGATTGGCCTGCATTGGCGCGGGGCAATCAGACACTGGCCATTTACATGGGGATCATGAAAGCGGCTTTGATCAGCCAACAACTGATTTCACACGGGCGGGATGCCAATACTCCCGTTGCCGTCATTGGTTGTGGCACTCGTCCAGAACAGCAAGTGCTGACCGGCACTTTATCCGAATTGGAACGGCTGGCACAGGCCGCCCCATCTCCTGCCTTGCTGGTTGTGGGAGAAGTGGCCCGACTCCACCATCAGATAGCCTGGTTCGGGCAGCAATCAGATGATCAAAACCCATTGATTGATCAAGAAAAAACGCTTGCGCAAGTCAATCATCCTGCTGTTATTGATTTTGTATAAGGAGGGGTTCATGGACAAGAAAAGACTGACACATTTACAGCAACTTGAAGCTGAAAGTATCCATATCATACGGGAAGTCGCTGCTGAATTTGCCAATCCCGTGATGCTCTATTCGATTGGTAAAGATTCCTCAGTCATGCTGCATCTCGCACGCAAGGCATTTTATCCGGGAAAGGTGCCTTTTCCTTTACTGCATGTGGATACCGGCTGGAAATTCCGGGACATGTATGATTTCCGTGATCGCACAGTGGAAGAATATGGCCTTGAATTGCTGGTTTACCGCAATCCACAAGGGGATGAACTGGGCATTAATCCTTTTATCCATGGCAGCGCAAAACATACTGACATCATGAAAACCGAAGGGTTGAAACAGGCGCTGAACAAATATGGTTTTGATGCGGCATTTGGTGGTGCACGGCGTGATGAAGAAAAATCGCGGGCGAAAGAACGCATCTACTCATTCCGTGATCGTTCCCATCGCTGGGACCCCAAAAACCAGCGCCCGGAACTTTGGCGCAACTATAACGGCCAGATTAACAAAGGGGAAAGCATTCGCGTATTTCCGTTATCCAACTGGACTGAATTGGATATTTGGCAATACATCTATTTGGAACACATCGACATCGTTCCCCTTTATTTCGCGAAACACCGCCCGGTTATTCAACGTGATGGAGCGTTGATTATGGTTGACGACGATCGTATCGACCTGAAACCCGGAGAAGTCATCAGTCAGTGTAAAGTTCGTTTCAGAACCTTGGGCTGCTGGCCGCTGACGGGCGCGGTGCCGTCAGAGGCGGAGACGTTGCCGGAAATCATAGAAGAAATGTTGCTATCGACAACCAGTGAACGGCAGGGACGGCTGATTGACAGTGATCAGTCTGGTTCGATGGAACTGAAAAAGCGTCAGGGTTATTTTTGAGGAGGCCAGCAATGCCAGCACTTGCACACAATGAAATCATCGCCAGTCAGATCAAACAGCAAGGAGGGGTTGAGACCTACCTGCGCACGCAGCAAGAAAAGGGATTACTGCGCTTTTTAACCTGCGGGAGTGTTGATGATGGAAAAAGTACCCTTATCGGCCGGTTACTGCATGACACCCGTCAAATTTATGAAGATCAACTTGCGACATTACAAAGCGACAGTAAACGGATAGGCACTCAGGGTGAAAAACTGGATCTGGCATTATTAGTCGATGGATTGGCGGCAGAGCGGGAACAAGGCATCACCATTGACGTGGCATACCGTTATTTTTCCACGGAAAAGCGCAAATTCATCATTGCGGATACACCGGGGCATGAACAATATACCCGAAACATGGCAACAGGCGCTTCAACCAGTCATCTCTCTATTTTGCTGATAGATGCGCGAAAAGGGGTTCAGGAACAAACGCGGCGGCACAGTTTTATCAGTACCTTGCTGGGGATCCGCCATTTGGTTGTCGCCGTGAATAAAATGGATTTGCTGGAATATCGACAAGAAATATTCGAACAGATCAAACAGGATTATTTGCATTTCTCAGCTCAATTACCCGCTGACTTAACTATTTATTTCGTTCCAATTTCGGCATTGGAAGGCGATAACATTGTGACCCGCAGCGAAAAAATGCCATGGTTTACAGGAAAAACCTTACTGGATCTCCTCGAAACCGTGGATGTGCAGACAAAAGCGACAGAACAGCCTTTACGCTTTCCGGTGCAATATGTGAACCGCCCCGATCTCGATTTTCGCGGATACAGTGGCACGTTATCATCAGGGATCTTGCGTCAGGGACAGAAAATTAAGGTCATGCCGTCAGGGGGGGTATCTACGGTCGAGAGGATTGTGACTTTTGATGGTGACCTGTCCTTTGCTGTGCCTGGTGAAGCGATCACTGTGGTCTTAAAAGATGAAATTGATATCAGTCGTGGCGATTTGCTGGTGGCCGTTGACGATCAAATGATCGTGGCCCGTCATGCTTTGGTTGATGTTGTCTGGATGTCTGAAAAGCCGTTGATTCAGGGGCAAAGTTTGGATATCAAAGTGGCGGGTAAAAAAAGTCGGGGCAAAGTTGAGAATTTCCAATATCAGGTCGATATTAACCATTTGACACAGAAAGTCGCGGTTGAACTGCCATTGAATGCGATTGGGCTGGTTGAATTCTCATTCGATGAGCCATTATTACTCGATAGCTATGCCCAAAACACCGAGACAGGCGGGATCATTCTGATTGATCGCCTGACTAACGTCACGGTGGGAGCCGGGCTGGTGCGCGAAATTCAGACCGATGTTTATGAAGAACCTAAGCAATATAGTGAATTTGAACTGGAATTCAACCGCTTAGTTCGTCGCCATTTCCCGCACTGGGGAGCGCGTGATCTACTGGGAGGAAAATAAGTGTCTCAGGATAAAGTCTCTGTTTCTCCTTTGCCGGTTGCTTCGAATATCGTCTGGCATCCACATGTACTGGATAGACAACAGCGGGAAACGACGAATGGTCATCCTGCATTAGTGATTTGGTTCACGGGGTTATCCGGCTCAGGAAAATCCACTCTTGCGGGAGCACTGGAACAGGCATTGTTTTCGCGGGGGATCAAAACTTACTTACTGGATGGCGATAACCTGCGTCATGGTTTGTGCAGTGATTTAGGCTTTTCGGACATCGACAGACGGGAGAACATCCGGCGAGTCGGGGAAGTTTCAAAACTGATGGTGGATGCCGGGTTGGTGGTACTGACAGCCTTTATTTCCCCCAATAAAACAGAGCGGCAAAAAATACGTGACTCAATGGAAGCGGGACAATTTATTGAAGTGTATGTTGATACGCCACTTGAAATCTGTGAAGCCCGCGATCCCAAAGGATTATATAAAAAAGCACGAGCGGGAGAATTGCTCAATTTCACGGGAATTGATGCGGTCTATGAAGCCCCGGAGCACCCGGATATTTATCTGGATGGGTCACAACCGATGGGATCTTCGATTGAGAAATTACTTTTTGTTCTGAAAAACGACTTTTTGTTTTGAAAAACGATAGCATTCAGCCTGATTAACCCCACCAAATAGACTGCTATATGAAACACATTATTATTGCCAGCGGAATAATGTGTTTCTACACTCACTTAATACAATCCATTTCTATTACATCGTGTGGTCAAGTTTTGTGTATTTTTTTGAATAGTTTTTTGAATAGATTGTTGAATAATTTTTTGAATAGATTGTTGAATAGCGCTTTAAAGCGTTTTTTGAACCGTCTTATGAGCGGTTTTGTGATAGTCAGTGGCGTCATGCTTTCAGTTATGGGATGATTAGCGGGTTTTCAGGGGGGGCGATGGGCAAACTAACACTACTATTACTGGTTCTGCTTGGCTGGTTGCAGTATTCGCTGTGGCTCGGCAAAAATGGTATTCATGATTATGTTCGGGTTAAGTCTGAGGTTGATAAGCAACAGGCTGATTATCTCAAACTTAAGGCGCGTAATGAACGGATGTTTGCCGAAATCAGGGACCTGAAAGGGGGACAGGAGGCGATCGAAGAGCGTGCCCGCAATGAACTGGGGATGATTAAGCCAGGGGAATCTTTTTACCGCCTGGTACCCGATACGTCTAAACAAAACGCGCAGCAATATTTAAATCAGAACAGTCATTAATCTAATAATCGAAATGAATAATTCAAAACTTCATTCCCCTACTGATCATTCTCCCATTGACAGTTCTGTTACTGGCAATTCCTTGACGGATGATAACCCTCTCACCGAAATCGTCGCCTTGATCCCGGCTGCGGGCATTGGTAGCCGGATGAAATCGGATTGCCCAAAACAGTACCTTCAGGTTGCCGGAAAAACGATCCTTGAACATACCTTGGCGGCATTACTTGCGCATCCCCGCATACAGCGCATTATTGTTGCACTGAATCCTGCTGATACTCAGTTTAATCAGTTGGCGATTGCCTCAGATCCCAGAGTCACCGCCGTTATTGGTGGTGAAGAACGGGCAGACTCCGTGCTGGCTGGGTTGAATTATGTGTCTGGCCTGCCGACGGACAGGGCCATTTGGGTGTTGGTACATGATGCCGCACGTCCTTGTCTTCATCGGGATGATCTGGATAATCTGCTGCGTCTTATTGAGCAAGGCACAGACTCGCCTGACGTGTGCGGTGGGCTTCTGGCATCTCCCGTGAGAGATACCATGAAACGTATGCTCATGAAGCCTATGATATCGCCGCCAGTAAAAGAACCCTCTTCGATTCGCTATCCTACCATGATCGCCCATACTGTTGATCGCAACGGGCTTTGGCATGCCCTGACCCCACAATTATTCCCTTTACCGCTATTGCGTGATTGCTTGATCAAAGCACTGGCAGAAAAAGCCTGCATCACCGATGAATCTTCGGCGCTGGAGTATTGTGGCTATCATCCCGTATTGGTCAATGGGCGGGCGGACAATATTAAAGTGACCCAACCTGAAGATTTAGCCTTGGCTGAGTTTTATTTATCCCGAAAATCGAAGGAATCTATCTTATGAGAATTGGACACGGTTTTGATGTGCATAAATTTGGCGGAGAAGGGCCATTGGTCATTGGCGGTGTCCGCATTCCTTATGAGCAAGGATTAATCGCTCATTCAGACGGTGACGTTGCTTTACATGCCGCTACCGATGCCCTGTTGGGGGCGGCGGCGCTGGGTGACATTGGAAAATTGTTTCCTGATACCGATCCCGCTTTTAAAGGTGCAGATAGCCGTGAACTATTGAAAGAAGCCTATCGTCGTATCCGTGCAAAGGGCTATAGGATTGGAAATTTGGATATCACCATTATTGCACAGGCACCGAAAATGTTGCCTCATATTCCTCAGATGCGGGTCAATCTGGCAGAGGATCTGGAATGTCATATGGATGATATTAACGTTAAAGCAACAACCACAGAAAAACTGGGATTTGTTGGCCGTAAAGAAGGTATTGCCTGCGAAGCGGTGGCTTTGCTGGTAAAGGAATAAGCAGCATGACATTGAGTGAATTACAGTGGCTTTATGGCCGACCGGAAGCGACTGGTGTCGTCAAAGCCTCACCAGAAGACTTTATTGTTCGTGAAGATTTGGGATTTTCTCCGGATGGAGAAGGTGAACACTTGATGGTGCACATCCGTAAGACCGGATGTAACACCCAATTTGTGGCAGACAATCTTGCCCGTTTTGCCAAAATACCGCCTCGTTCTGTCAGTTATGCCGGGTTAAAAGACCGCAACGCGGTGACGGAACAGTGGTTTTGTTTACATCTTCCGGGAAAACAAGATCCGGATTTAACCGCATTTCAGCTTGAAGGTTGTGAAGTGTTGGCCACTTCCCGCCAGAAACGGAAACTACGGATTGGTGCATTGAAAGGCAATGGTTTTACTCTGGTCTTAAGAGCGATATCCGACCGACAATCCGTAGAAAAACGTTTGCAGCAGATCTCCCAAACCGGCGTTCCCAATTATTTTGGTGAACAGCGTTTCGGGCGTGATGGGCAGAATCTGGTTCAGGCGCAGCGCTGGGCGGCTAATGAAATCCAAGTGAGAGAGCGCAATCGCCGCAGTTTTTACCTTTCTGCCTGCCGTAGCGCCATGTTTAATGCCATTGCCAGCATCCGTATTGCTCAGAATAACCACCAGCAGGTGTTGAATGGCGATGTCTTGCAGTTAACCGGACGTGGTAGTTGGTTTGTGGCTGACGATGCTGAATTAGTGGTGTTGCAGCAACGGGTCATGGATGGGGAATTACAGATAACCGCCCCTTTACCGGGTGATAAGGCATTGGGTACACAGCACCAGGCTTTGGATTTTGAACAGCAAAGTTTACTGGATTACGAATCTCTTTGGGCATTAGTCAAGCGTGAGCGAGTTGAGAGTGCCCGCAGAGCGATGTTGGTGAAACCACTTGACCTGCGTTGGGAATGGCGGGATGACCAAACCGTTACCCTCCATTTCTCTCTGCCATCGGGTAGCTTTGCAACCAGCGTTGTCAGGGAGCTGATTAATCAGGATCAAAATAATGCTGCGGATATTGCGGAGTAAGTGCTCTGGGTAATTTCATGGCATCGCCATAACGCATAACCATAATGCCAAGATACATAAAAGATGAGCAAATTATATTGCTTAATATTCAATAGATTTCAGGTTGCAGCGTCACCAACAAGCTATCTCAGGAATAACTTGAAAGATGAAGGGAATATTTCGATTGTGGACTTGGCATTTCTGAACAACATGACAACATGATTTTGTGGAACGAGGAACCTATGCTTCATATTTTGTGTGGAAAAATAGCTTCGGGAAAGTCAACCCTCTCGGCAAAACTTGCCCAACAACCCATGACAATTGTCATTAGTGAAGATCAGTGGTTGGCACATCTCTATGCCGATGAAATGAAAACCGTGTCAGATTATATTTTCTGCTCATCAAAACTGAGAAATGCGATGGAACCTCATTTAATCGCATTGCTGAAAGCCGGGCTATCTGTCGTTCTTGATTTTCCGGCTAACACCATTGCAAATCGGGAATGGATGAAAAGTATCATTGATATTACAGCGGCAGATCATCGCCTCCATTTTATTGATGTCCCTGATGAAGTCTGCTTAACGCGCTTACGTTTGCGTAATCAGTCTGGCACCCACAATTTCTCTGCGACAGACGAACAGTTTGCATTAATCACCCGTTATTTTGTCGCACCTCGAAAAGAAGAGGGGTTTAATATTGTATTGCATAATTAACGGTATTGCATAATTAACGGTGTTGCATAATTGATCGTGCCACCATTAACCCCAAGAGATCACCAGAGTGACATCCCCGCCAGCAGCCAATTTTTTAATCAGGCCAGTCGATTTCCTTTTTCCTGCCAACTGGATTTTATTTCACATACCAATACGCACAAGTAAGTGACAGCCTGAGCGCAAAGCACTCTACAAAACGGGTAACGTCATGCTAAGATCAAACGGTTTTCTAACCGCCTTAATATTGTCCAATCATAGGTCACGCCAAACGCATGGGACAACATACAGGATAAGTTACCGTATTAAATATGTTCAACTTAATAAAATCAATGAGATACATCAATGCTGCGGATATTGCTGAGTAACGATGATGGTGTTACCGCACCGGGTATTCAAACCCTGGCGGCGACATTGCGGGAACACTATCATGTTCAGGTGGTTGCCCCTGATCGTAACCGTAGCGGTGCATCGAATGCTTTAACGCTGGATCGCCCCTTGCGCATCAATACACTGGGCAATGGCGATATCGCCGTTCAGGAGGGCACACCAACGGATTGTGTCTATTTGGGCGTGAATAATCTGGTTCATCCCCGTCCTGACATTGTCGTATCAGGGATCAACTGTGGCCCCAATCTCGGTGATGATGTGATCTATTCCGGTACAGTTGCGGCGGCGATGGAAGGGCGCCATCTAGGATTACCCGCACTGGCAATATCGCTCAATGGCGACAAACATTATGAAACGGCAGCAAAAGTGACCGTGCGTTTATTAACTTTGCTGCAAAAATCCCCATTGAGAGCGGGCAATATTCTGAATATCAACGTACCTGATGTCCCCATTGAACAAATCAAAGGGTTTAGGGTTACTCGATGTGGTCGCCGCAGTGCGGCGGAAGAAGTTTATGCTTTGGAAGACCCCAAAGGCAATATGCTCTATTGGATAGGCCCGCCGGGAGAAAAAAGTGACTTTGGGCCTGAAACGGATTTTGCTGCGGTAGAGGAAGGATTTGTCTCTATTACTCCCTTGCAGATAGATTTGACGGCATATAAAGCACAGGAACGGGTAAGCGATTGGTTGGCAAAAGTCGGGGATATTGACGAATGTTAATCCGGTCAATGAAAAATTTGCTGGCTCAATTACGCCAGCAAGGAATACACAATGAACACCTGTTGGAAATCATAGCCAAAGTACCCAGAGAATGTTTTGTTGATGAAGCCCTTGCACATAAGGCATATGAAAACACAGCACTGCCCATCGGACATGGGCAAACCATCTCCCAACCTTATATTGTTGCCCGTATGACCGAGTTGCTGAATCTCACCCCCGAATCCAACGTATTGGAAATTGGCACTGGCTCTGGTTATCAGACTGCTATACTTGCTCATTTAGCGAAGCATGTTTTCTCCGTGGAACGTATCAAGGGATTACAGTGGCAGGCCAAGCGCAGATTGAAACAGCTCGACTTACATAATATCTCAACTCGCCACGGTGATGGTTGGCATGGATGGCCGTCAAAAGGGCCGTTTGATGCCATCATTGTCACAGCCGCACCACCAGAAATCCCACAGGCCCTGCTCCATCAGCTTGCCGATGGTGGCGTGATGGTTTTGCCTGTCGGCGAACGTTCTCAGTCGTTGAAAGTGGTACATCGTTATGGGAATGATTTTCATAGCGACGTGATCGAATCAGTCCGTTTTGTACCCCTAATTCAAGGCGAGCTAGCATAATAAGCTGATTTTTTTGCGATTATAATTTTTAAATTAGCTGTCATTTTTGCTGAAATTAAGCAAAATATTTCGCTTTAAATCTTTTGTAATTCTAAATTTCTTTATAAATCATCATTCTTTGCTCTTATATTTGCCTTTATGGGGGAATAAGGTATGAATTTAGGAAACCCAGTGAAAAAAATAACGTGGATAATGACCAGTACTGTTATGGGTATTGTGCTGGCAGGTTGTAGTAGTACGCCGGATCGCCCTGCACCAATAGTGAATATTGATAATAAGGAGAAAAATAGAGGAATATTCTCTAAACCGTCATCAGTTTCGACGCCAATGCCATCTTCTCCTTCAATTATTTCAACAAATCGCGCACCAGATAATCATGCTGCAAAAAATCGTCAGCCAGTGAATCATGCTGTTGATAATGATTCGTATCAAGGAAAAATCGTCTATAACCGTAACTACGAAAACATCCCCAAGGGAAGCTACAGTAGAAGCACCTATACGGTTAAACATGGTGATACTTTGTTTTATATCGCCTGGATTACAGGTAATGATTTTCGTGACCTATCTCTCAAAAACGGTATTTCAGAACCTTATGGTTTAAATGTTGGGCAAGTCCTAAAAATAGATAATGTAACCTCCAATAATGGTGTATTAATAGCATCAAATAGTACTCAATCTAAAATTAAGCAGGTTGATTTTCAAAAAATTAATGCGTATCCTGCAAATATTGATAGACCAAGCTCAGGAAAGATGTTGCCAAGGGTAACTATTTCTGATAGCGAAAATTCCACTCAGAAATCATCTACAGCAAAAGATACGGGTGTAAATAGCGCTATTAGTCATGCCGATATTGGCACTATTAATAGTTGGAGATGGCCTGCGGAAGGTAAAATTCTTGAAGGCTTCTCTGATTCTCAGGGGGGGAATAAAGGCATTGATATTGCGGGTGTTCGTGGCCAGCCCGTATTCTCAACAGCCAATGGAAAAGTCGTTTATGCCGGGAATGCGTTACGTGGATATGGAAATTTAATAATTATAAAACATAACGATGACTACCTGAGCGCCTATGCTCACAACGACACTATGCTGGTTCGTGAGCAACAGGATGTTCATGCGGGGCAAAAAATTGCCACCATAGGTAGTACCGGCACAAGTTCCGTAAGATTGCATTTTGAAATTCGCTATAAGGGAAAATCCGTAAACCCGCTGCGTTATCTTCCGCAGCGATAAACCGGGGCAGGATCTGAAATTCCTGCCCGCATTATCATGGGTAGGAGCAGCTGATGAGCCAAAGTACGCTTAAAGTTAATGAGTTGTATGATGAGGCGGATTTAGACGAAAATAGCACGGAAGCTGATGACTTTGATGAAGCGTTGCTGAAAGACGAGGATGATGTAGCCAATCTTGATGAAGATTTGGATTTGTTGCAAGGGGTAAACCAACGAGTTCTTGATGCGACACAACTATATCTTGGCGAGATTGGTTTTTCTCCTCTGCTGACAGCAGAGGAAGAGGTTCTTTTTGCCAGACGGGCCCTTCGGGGGGATATTGCTGCACGTCAACGCATGATTGAAAGTAACTTGCGGTTGGTCGTTAAAATATCCCGTCGATATAGCAATCGGGGATTAGCGTTGCTGGATCTGATTGAAGAAGGTAACCTTGGTCTTATTCGTGCGGTAGAAAAATTTGACCCTGAAAGAGGTTTTCGTTTTTCTACTTATGCGACATGGTGGATACGTCAAACCATTGAACGAGCCATCATGAATCAGACCCGCACAATTCGTCTGCCTATTCACATAGTCAAAGAGTTAAATGTCTATTTACGTACTGCAAGAGAACTGGCACATAAATTGGATCATGAACCCAGTGTCGAAGAGATTGCGGAAAAACTGGATAAATCCGTTGAAGACGTGAGCCGTATGATGCGGCTGAACGAACGCATTACTTCTGTCGATACGCCAATTAGTGGTGATTCAGATAAAGCCTTGTTGGATATTTTATCTGATGAAAACGACTCAGGGCCGGAAACAACCATTCAAGATGACGATATGAAACAGAGTATCGTTAAGTGGTTGTTTGAACTGAACGCGAAACAGCGTGAAGTTTTGGCTCGACGTTTCGGTTTGCTTGGATACGAAGCAGAAACATTAGAGGATGTTGGGCGAGAAATAGGATTAACAAGGGAAAGAGTTCGTCAAATTCAAGTTGAGGGATTGCGTCGTCTTAGAGATATATTGCATACCCAAGGCTTGAATATAGAATCATTATTCCGTACTTAATTGTATTTATACTTAATAGATTTCAATTTACTGTGAGGTGGAAACTAAACGAATTTCCAGAAGCAGAGGTCATTGTGTGCCTGGAAAGAGTACATGTCACCCCAAATGGTTCATTGAAAGATATAAAAGTATATTCAGTGGTAACCCAAAGGTGGGCATATTTAGCCCACCTTTTATTTTTCTTTCACTTATCCATCTATTTACTTATTTATATTTTCATTCTCATTTGGTCTTCCATTCATCTATTTTCGATAATGGGAATGCCACTATGAAATTTAAAATCATGATCCGGGGATTGAATAAGTTCTGCTTCAATTTTCCCGAAATAACTCACCCTTGCTGTAATATCTTCTTTAGATATCAATTGAGCCAGCGCCAGATAGTCTTGATAATGGCGTGCTTCTGAGCGCAGCAGAGAAATATAAAACTTGCCCAAATCTTCATCCAGATGAGGAGCCAGTTTTGCGAAACGTTCACATGAGCGCGCCTCAATATAGGCACCAATAATCAGCTTATCCACCAACGTATAAGGTTCATGGTTGGTAATGTGTTGAAACAGGGACTTGGCATAGCGGCTGGCACTGATACTGTCATAGCTTATGCCTTTGGCATCCATGATCTCCAATACCTGATAAAAATGGTGTAATTCTTCCTTAATCAACAGCACCATCTTATCAATTAAATCCTGACCATACGCTGATTTTGCCCGTGCGGTAATTTGCTTGGTAACCTGACTTTTTCCCTTTAGGGAATGAATATCACCTATTTTTTTATAAGCAAAGTCTTCGTAGGGCTGAAACCATGCCAGCAGAGTATCAGCACTTTCAGGATCAACGGCATATTTGCGAATTAGGAACATGGCGCTTTGCGCCGCTTTCAATTCGCACAACAGGTGATCACGCAGTAAAACCGGCAGGTTTTCAGGCTGCCGGGCTTTTTCTACCCACTGTTCAGGGGTTTCGCACTGTAAGAATTGATAAATGGGTGATAACAAGCGGGTATCAAACTTTATTGCCGCTCCATTTATTCCTGCCTCATTCATGGCTACACCATATCTTTCAACCGATAGATCCATTCCAGTGCCTGACGTGGTGTCAACGTATCTGGATTCAGGTTCTCCAGTGCTTCTACTGCCGGAGACGTTTCTTCTGCCAGTAAGGTCAATTGCGGTGTATCGACGTGACTTGCCGTCGCGTTATTGGAGAGCGATTCCAGTTCTTTCAGTTTTTGCCGTGCACGTTTAATGACATCACGGGGAACGCCAGCCAAAGAAGCGACCGCCAGCCCATAGCTCTTACTGGCTGCCCCTTCCTGTACACTGTGCATGAAGGCAATGGTGTCGCCATGTTCAACGGCATCCAGATGAATATTGACGACCCCTTCCAGTTTTTCTGGCAAGGTTGTCAGCTCGAAATAGTGAGTGGCAAACAGGGTCATCGCCTTGATGCGGTTCGCCAAACTTTCGGCACAGGCCCAGGCAAGGGATAATCCATCGTAAGTTGAGGTGCCACGACCGATTTCATCCATCAAGACCAAACTGTATTCGGTCGCATTATGTAAAATATTGGCGGTTTCGGTCATTTCCACCATAAATGTAGAACGCCCCGAAGCCAGATCATCAGAGGCTCCTACGCGGGTAAAAATACGATCCACGGGACCGATGATTGCTTTTTCGGCAGGGACAAAACTCCCAATATAGGCCAGCAGCGTAATCAAGGCCGCCTGACGCATATAGGTACTTTTACCTCCCATATTCGGCCCGGTGATAATCAGCAAACGGCGCTGTGATGAAAGCGTTAATGGGTTAGAAATAAAAGGCTCACTCAATACCTGTTCAACAACGGGATGGCGGCCTCCCGTGATTTGAATGCCGACTTTATCTGTCAGTGTCGGGCAGGTGTAATTCAGCGTTTCGGCACGTTCGGCAAGATTCGCCAGCACATCCAGTTCTGCCAGCGCTTCGGCACTGGCCTGCAATGCAGCCAGATGAGGCAGTAACAAATCAAACAATTCTTCATACAAGGCTTTCTCAATGGCAAGTGCCTTGCCTTTGGACGTCAGCACCTTATCTTCATATTCCTTTAATTCAGGAATGATATAGCGTTCCGCATTTTTCAGCGTCTGGCGGCGAACATAATGGATTGGTACTAAATGGCTTTGTCCACGGCTGACCTGAATATAGTAGCCATGCACTGCATTGAAGCCGACTTTCAGAGTCTCTATGCCGAGCTTCTCACGCTCACGGATTTCCAGCTTGTCCAGATAATCGCTGGCACCATCGGCCAATGCCCGCCATTCGTCCAGTTCGACGTTATAGCCGGTGGCAATCACACCACCGTCACGCACCAGTACGGGAGGTGTTTCGACAACCGCATTCTCCAGCAGGGTCTGAAGTTCATCAAAATTCCCCACCCGCTGCTGTAGTGCCTGAATATAAGGAGAGTCGGAAGATGCCATGATCTGATGAATATCGGGCAATTGTTGAAAAGCGTGACGCATTCTGGCCAGATCACGGGGACGGGCGGAGCGGAGCGCAAGACGGCCAAGTACACGCTCTAAATCACCAACCTGACGCAAAAATGGCTGTAGCTCATAGCCCATTTCCTGTAATGCGGAAATGGCTTGCTGGCGATTTTCCAGTATATCTTTATTGCGAATCGGGGTATGCAGCCAGCGTTTCAGCATACGGCTGCCCATTGGCGTCACGCATTGATCGAGTACAGATGCCAGTGTGTTCTCAGTGCTGCCGGAGAGATTCAACGTCAATTCCAGATTGCGGCGGGTAGCGGCATCCATAATGACCGTTTCTTGCTGACGCTCCATCGTCATATTACGTATATGGGGCAGGGCGGTACGCTGAGTATCTTTGACATACTGCAACAAACAACCCGCCGCACGTAATGCCAGAGTGGCTTTTTCCACACCGAAACCAATCAGGTCACGGGTTCCAAATTGCAGATTTAATTGCTGCTTTGCTGTATCCAGCTCAAATTCCCACATTGGGCGGCGGCGCAGGCCATGACAGCGCTCAATCAGCGCCATATGCCCAAATGTTTCAGGGTAAAGCAATTCTGCGGGACGGGTACGTTGCAATTCTGCGGCAATGGTCTCTTCGTCGGCCATTTCGGAGACACGGAAACGACCGGAAGTGATATCCAGCGTCGCGTAACCAAAACCCTGGCTATCATGCCAGATGGCGGCCAAAAGATTATCCTGACGCTCTTGCAGCAAAGCCTCATCAGTCACGGTGCCGGGGGTTACAATTCGCACAACCTTACGTTCAACAGGGCCTTTACTGGTTGCCGGATCACCAACTTGTTCGCAGAGCGCGGCAGATTCACCGAGTTGTACCAGTTTTGCCAGATAGTTTTCGATCGCGTGATAAGGAACGCCTGCCATAGGAATGGGCTGACCAGCCGATTGACCGCGTTTGGTTAGCGAAATGTCCAGTAACTTTGCCGCCTTTTTGGCATCGTCAAAGAACAACTCATAAAAATCGCCCATCCGGTAAAGCAGCAGAATATCTGGATGCTGCGCTTTCAGGCGCAGATACTGCTGCATCATGGGAGTATGGCTATCTATATCCTTTGCTGGGGATTCTTTGATATTGATTTTATTCAATTCTATTATTCCTGTTGACTCAGTTGGGCCATCGACGCTCAGTCAACCCATCTAAATGACAAAACCTAAAATACCCTTCGTCTTTCAAGTTGCCGCTTGGTTGGCTGCGCGGCATTTTGAAATTCCTTGGGTATATAATCAGCTAAGGATGGAACGTTAATGCACCTCATCCTGGGCGAAAACGCTATCTTATCACTGATAATCTGAGTGATTCATCTGTGGATTCGATTAGGAAGATTTTGTTTTTAGGTTAGCAGGATTACTCGCAGGAATGTATCAGATTTTTTCACTATTCAGCAGGATTGCGAAGCGGCTCGATTAATTTCCAATCACTCAACGGCATGAAAAAACCACTTCATTCAAAATGGTTATCCTTAGGTTTATTACCAAACCAAGGTATAATATCTGTATCTATGTCATTAGAAAGCAGTCACTCTATTTGACGACGGCTTGCCATTTCAATGAGTTCAAGGGTTTATATTATTTATCCTATTGAATCAAATAGACAAATGAGAAAAGTAATGAATTCTAACCATAAACTTATGAGTAGTTATACCAAACCCACTCGATCCCAGATCGCTCGCACAGTTGCCACATCAACTGCCATTGAGACAGGGCAAGATTCTCGTCGTATTGAAGAAGAGCTTAAGGCTAAACGTGAGAAATTCGCTCATTTAAAGCTGGCGGGTTAATGACCTTTTAGTGCTTCAGTGACCAAATGTTTCATGGGTTCATAATTCATATTCAAGCCAGCGTGGATTGCAGCAATATATTGGATTTTGTTCTGTTCCCAGCTTTCATAGTCCAATGGCTGTAAACCACTTTGTACTGCCATCACATCTGCCACTAAGCGAGATAAACGCCCATTTCCTTCCCTGAATGGATGAATCAGTATCAGTTCAACATGAACGGTGGCGATTGCCTCTATAACTTGTATTTTAGTCATGCCTGAGCATGGTGATCGTGATTTGTTCAGTTGGAAATTGCTCTTCAAAGATGATTTGATACAACTTTTCTAATAATACCAGTTCAGCATCATTAATATCATCAGGATCAGAAAGGTTGAGTTTGTTGACTAAAACTTCCCCATCTGAGCCATCCGCAAATTTGCCTTCGCTGTTAGAAACGCGATATCTGTTCATTAAAAATTTCCGGTTGGTGTGAATGCCACGGTCAGCTTTATAGAGTGTATTACGCTTAGAAACAATTGTTAATTATCAACGTTAATGTTCTGATGCATCATATTAGAACAGCGATAAATAACGATCCCTTGACCAACGATAATAGGAAGCCAGCATATTATTGACCTCTTCTATATTGAATTTTTCAGGGGAAAAAATCTTGTCAGAAGAAATGTCAGATTTGCCATTAACCCATTTAAACATGGCCTGATAATCTTTATGGCTGGGTGCTTTAAGGATATCAATCAGTTCCATATAGCTATATATGCCACCGCAATTTTCCGGAGGGCAGGCTCGTTGACCTTCAACACAGAAAATCGGGGTGGGGAGTTCTTCCGGGGAATAGTGACTGTTTTCTAGGATGATTTCATGTTCCCAGCCGTCACCAAAATCATAAAGATACGTGAATTTACTGCCTTTTCTTTTGAGTAATGCATCCAGTTTAACTTTCCCCTCTTCTTTGCCGTCTTCCGGCTCTTCGGGCATTTCAGTGAATCGCTTGATACCAAAAGCAAATTGATGTAAATGACTGTCATTCCATCCCATGACAATTTGTATCACATCGTGTAGTCGATCCAGGGAAATATGGGATGGAACGACAAAACGACGCCATATGCAGGGACTCATCTCTGTAAGCGTTATTTTCAACAGGTAGAACTTTTCCATTTCTCGTCCTTCTAAGCTGATGGATTGGCTGAGAAATCAGCATCATGTTGAATTATTACCATTATAGTATGGTGTGGTTTAGTGAGAGTACGACCCCTTTTTAGCAATTTTTAGGTGCAATATAAACCATTTATTGACCTTCTTGGGCCATGCTGGTTTGAGTTGTGCACTGATGCAGGTACATTATTAAAGCGGAATTTACATAACTTGAATTAAGAGAAAAACAGATGACAAAAAGTAACGGAATATTGATCAAGGATGCGGAAGAAATAAAAAAAATGGAAGTGGCTGGACGTTTGACGGGACAGGTGCTTGAAGCGGTGCGCCCGATTATCGTACCGGGTATAACGACGCTTGAAATCGATTCATTTTGCCATGATTACATTATCAATACCCTGGATGCGATACCCGGTAGTCTGGGGCAATATGGCTTTCCCTATACGGTCAATACTTCAGTGAATCACGTTGTTTGTCATGGTTGGCCTTCTGAAAAGAGGCTGAAAAATGGGGATATCGTTAACGTCGATGTGACAGTTAAAAAAGCAGGATATTACGGCGACAGCAGTGTCACATTTTGTGTCGGTGACGTGCCATCCCATGCCCGGCGTTTAGTTGATGTGACTCAGGAATGTCTCTATAAGGCGATTAAGATAGTGAAACCGGGTATCACGTTAGGGGATATCGGTCATACGATACAGCAGCATGCTGAAGCACATAATTACACCGTGGTGCGTGAATATTGTGGACATGGAATTGGCAGCAGTATGCATGAGGAACCCCAAGTCCTGCATTATGGCCGGGCTGGTGAAGGTGCAATGCTGGAAGAAGGCATGACTTTCACGATTGAACCTATGATTAACCAGGGTAAAAAGGATGTTAAAATGCATAAAGACGGCTGGACAGTAACAACCAAAGATCGTCGGTTATCAGCGCAGTTTGAACATACCATTTTGGTCACCCGTGATGGCTTTAAGGTACTGACTTTGCGGGATGAAGAACGTGAGGCTTTTGCGCGTTTCCTATCAATCACTCAGTAATCTGCATTCTATTGAGTGATTATATATACCCAATACTGAACAATGGTATTGGGTAGACTTGTCTTCTTTGTGTGTGACTATATTGTGTGCGGCTAAAATTGCGCAAAACTGGATTTTTGAACAGCATCTGTTGGTGGGTGTTTGTTCGAAAAAATAATGGATTTTTTTAAGTATAAACTTATCTCCGGATAGATAAAATTACAGGATAACTATGTCTCTGCTTTATAAAAATAAGAACCTCTCTTGTTTCATTGTACTCTTTATTCTTATTTTTCTGATACATAAATGTTTAGGCTATCAATTGAAACTGATATATGTCTTTAGTGCCTATTCATTCTTTTTATTTATGGCCGCCGTCAGTAAAAGAATATATGTCTGCTTGATCGCCTTCTTTTCCCTTGTGGGAATGCTCTACACACCCATTGGTCTCAATTATGGTTATCCAGATATTAATGCAGTAGGCTCATTAATTTATACGAATCAGAACGAAACATTGGAATATATCAGCGGACTTTCTGTATCGACTTACTTAACCGCCATAGCGATTTTTGTTCTGATGATATTTTCTTTTAAATTAAATATCACCTTATCAGCTAAAAGTAAAAAAGGGTTACTGGCCCTGTTCTTTATTTCTGCTTTCTGGTCACCCGTTAAAGGCTATATCAAATCGGGTTTTGAAGATCGTTCGGAACTCTTGGAAACCAGTTTACCTGAAGCGCGTTTTTTCAGTGATGCCTACCGAAGTTATACGGAAGTTATGTCTGAAAATAGTCGATTTGCCAAGATTATTAAATATCATGATGATTGGAAACCTGTTGTCAAAGAAGAAAAATATGACACCTATATTATGGTGATTGGCGAGAGTGTCCGAAAAGATTTTCTGAATGCCTATGGTTTTCCGAATAAAAATACGCCGTGGTTGGATAAAACCCATGCAACCCTTTTTACCCATTATATTTCTGCTGCCCCATCAACACAGTTATCGCTGACAAACTCGTTGGCAATGCGTGACAGAAATGAAATTCAATTGAATAACAGCCTGGTTTCACTGGCGAAAAAAGCCGGGTTTGAAACTTATTGGCTTTCTAATCAGGGCATGAAAGGCGGGTTTGATTCTCCCGTGGCACTGATTGGACAACAGGCCGAACATTATACTTTTTTAAAGGAAGGCGGCTCCGATGATCGCAGTTATCTGCCGGATGAGAATTTATTGCCTTATATCCGCAAGGCGTTGGTGAAAGAGAAACGGAAAAAACTGGTTGTCATTCACTTAATGGGGTCGCATCCACAGCCTTGTGCCAGAACCAACGAGCAGTACAGCCACTATTTTCATTCCCAAAACATCTCATGCTACGTCCAGAGTATCCAGAATACGGATACGTTACTGGCTGAAATTGAACATATTGCCAGTCAAAACCAATTGCATTGGACCATGCTCTATTTTGCGGATCATGGGCTGTCTTTTGTGAATAAGAATACCGATGACGAGAATGTGACACATGACGACAGTCATAAACAGAACTACCAAGTCCCCTTTATCCTCACTGGTTACGATTATTCCAATAAAAACAGCGGATTAAACCCGTCTGGCAAAACTGAGATCGATGCTCAACGCAGCGGATTACACCTTTTATTCATGTTGTCTGCATGGCTGGGCGTCGAGGAACCCCGTTTGGTATCCGAATGTCATTGGTTTTCTAATCAGGAATGCCGGAATCAACACACCGTGATTTCGTTTAGTAACGAGTATAAAGACTTTAATCAACTGATGGATGATGAGATTAATTTTGGTTTGTGAACAGTGAGTTACTTCACAAAACCGGGGCAGTGTTCCCTGTGCCGGAACCACTGATTGGGGGATTCTGACCGCTTAATGTGGTATTCAACCGCTGGCTCAGATCCTGCCAATATGGCAAGGGCGAGTTTTATATCATAGGGCAGTGTGGCGAGGAGTATCTACCGCTTTCTTTCGGGACATCATCGCGTTCGTTGGCGTGTGGCGAAGGAAGGAGAAATAAAGAGTGACTTGCTGTTCGTCTTACCTTGAGAAGGAAGTTTTATGAACAATAATAAATGGTTAAAACATATCCCCTGGATGATATTGGGGATCATTGGCGCATTTTGCCTTGGTGTTGTTGCGCTGCGTCGGGGAGAACATATTAGTGCGTTATGGATCATTGTCGCTTCCGTAGCGGTTTATCTGGTTGCTTATCGGTATTACAGTCTTTATATCGCCACCAAGGTGATGAAACTGGATGCTAGTCGGGCAACCCCTGCGGTCGTCAATAATGATGGTCTGAATTATGTTCCGACCAACAAAAATGTTCTGTTTGGTCATCACTTTGCGGCCATTGCGGGAGCTGGGCCACTGGTGGGGCCGGTGTTGGCGGCTCAGGTAGGGTATCTGCCAGGCACATTGTGGTTGTTGGCTGGGGTGGTACTCGCCGGTGCAGTGCAGGACTTTATGGTGCTGTTCATCTCTTCCCGCCGCAATGGTGCATCGCTGGGTGAAATCATCAAAGAAGAAATGGGACGGGTGCCGGGAACCATCGCCCTGTTTGGTTGCTTCTTAATCATGATTATCATCCTGGCGGTACTGGCTCTGATTGTCGTGAAAGCCTTGGCAGAAAGTCCGTGGGGAGTATTTACGGTTTGCTCTACTGTGCCAATTGCGCTTTTCATGGGGATCTACATGCGATATATCCGTCCGGGGCGGGTGGGTGAAATCTCCGTGATGGGTATTCTGATGCTGGTTGCCGCTATCTGGTTCGGTGGCGTGGTTGCCGCCGATCCTTATTGGGGACCGGCGCTGACGTTCAAAGATACGACCATCACTTATGCACTGGTGGGTTATGCGTTTATCTCTGCATTATTGCCAGTCTGGTTAATTTTGGCGCCGCGTGACTATCTGGCGACTTTCCTGAAAATTGGGGTCATTGTTGGTCTGGCGATTGGCATTGTTATCCTGAATCCTGAACTGAAAATGCCTGCCGTCACCCAATATATCGATGGTACAGGGCCGGTTTGGAAAGGTACGCTGTTCCCCTTCCTGTTCATTACTATCGCTTGTGGTGCGGTCTCTGGTTTCCATGCCCTGATTTCTTCGGGTACAACGCCTAAATTGCTGGCTAACGAAAAAGATGCACGATTCATTGGTTATGGGGCGATGTTGATGGAATCGTTTGTGGCGATCATGGCACTGGTTGCGGCATCCATCATCGAGCCGGGCTTGTACTTTGCCATGAATACACCTCCGGCAGCACTGGGGATTACCATGCCTGATCTGCATAATTTGGGCACGGCAGAGGCACCCATGATCATGGCTTCCTTGAAGGAAGTGACCACTCACGCCGCCGCGACCGTCAGTTCCTGGGGCTTTGTGATTTCGCCAGAGCAGATTTTGCAAACGGCAAAAGACATCGGTGAACCGTCTGTCCTGAACCGAGCCGGTGGTGCACCAACCTTGGCGGTAGGTATTGCCCATGTGTTCCATCAGATCATCCCTGCGGCGGATATGGGCTTTTGGTATCACTTCGGTATCCTGTTTGAAGCCTTGTTTATTCTGACGGCTCTGGATGCAGGGACACGCTCCGGTCGTTTCATGTTGCAGGATCTCCTGGGTAACTTTGTTCCGTTCCTGAAAAAAACAGACTCTTTGATTGCAGGCATTGTCGGTACAGCGGGCTGTGTGGGTTTATGGGGTTACCTGTTGTATCAAGGTGTGGTTGATCCATTGGGTGGTGTTAAGAGCCTGTGGCCACTGTTTGGTATTTCTAATCAAATGCTGGCCGCCGTTGCGTTAGTCTTGGGTACCGTTGTGCTGATCAAGATGAAACGGACCAAATACATTTGGGTAACGGTTATTCCTGCGGTTTGGCTGCTGATTTGTACGACATGGGCGCTGGGTCTGAAATTGTTCAGCGATGACCCACGGCTTGAAGGTTTCCTCTTTCTTGCGAAAGAGTATAAACAGCGGATTGCTGAGGGTGGCGCAGAATTAACGGCTCAGCAAATCAGCAACATGAACCACATTGTGGTGAACAACTATACCAATGCGGGCTTAAGTATCCTGTTCTTTGTGGTGGTGTACAGCATTATTATCTATGGGATCAAAACGGCGATAAAAGCGAGCAAAATCCCAGAGCGTACCGATAACGAAACACCTTATGTTCCGGTTCCAGAAGGTGGGGTGAAAGTTTCTTCAACGCACTGATATAGATGACGGTATATACCCTGCATAATCGACTTCGTATTATGTAGGGTATTTTTCGGAGGATAATGATGTTTGGTAATCTGGGTCGGGCGGGTAAATATTTGGGGCAGGCAGCCCGTATGCTGGTGGGGGTTCCTGACTACGACACCTACGTACAGCACATGAAAGAAAATCATCCTGATAAACCTTATATGACCTATGAAGAATTTTTCCGTGAACGCCAGAATGCCCGTTATGGTGGTGATGGAAAAGGGGGGATGCGTTGCTGTTAGCGAAAATGAAAAATGATGGCGTGAATGGAAAGAAAAAACGATAAGTCAGCGAAAATTATTGAGCGTAACCCATCGGCAGGAAACGAAAATGCAACCCATATCAGTCACGATCCTGACCGGTTTTTTAGGATCAGGCAAAACGACGCTACTGCGTCATATCCTCAACGCTAATCATGGTCATAAAATCGCCGTCATCGAAAACGAATTTGGTGAAGTGCCCATTGATAGTGAATTGATTGGTGATCGCGCCACTCAGATTAAAACATTAAGTAACGGATGTATCTGCTGTAGCCGCGCGAATGAGTTGGAAGATGCCCTGCTGGATTTATTGGACAGTATGGATAAAGGGCAAATCTATTTTGATCGCCTGATTATTGAGTGTACTGGCATGGCTGATCCGGGGCCGATTACCCAGACTTTCTTCTCGCATGAAGTCCTGTGCCAACGCTTTTTACTGGATGGCATTATTACCCTGGTGGATGCGGTTCATGCGGATCAACAGTTGGATCGCTTTTCCATTGCACAATCGCAGGTGGGGTATGCGGATAAGATTATCCTGTCGAAAACAGATATTGCTCCAGAGCATCATGCTTTAATCGCGCGTTTACAGCGGATTAATGCTAAGGCTCCCATTCATAACGTCATTCAAGGTCAGGCTGATTTAAGTGTACTGTTCGATATTGAAGGCTTTATGCTGAATGACAAACTGACCGTTGCGACACCCGTGTTCCGGTTCGCTCCCAATCAACAAAATACCGTCCGATCGATTGTTGTTAACTTAACGCAGCCGGTTGAGCTATCAGAAATCTCCGGTTTAATGGAGGAGCTGCTGCTGAGTTTTGCGGACAACCTGCTGCGTTACAAGGGAATTCTTGCCATCAAGGATGAGTCACGACGATTGCTGTTTCAGGGAGTGCAGCGCCTGTATAGCGCGGATTGGGACAGAGAATGGCGTGATGATGAAGTGCGTGAAAGCGTGTTGGTTTTTATTGGC
The DNA here is from genome assembly GCF_002127545.1 of Xenorhabdus beddingii. GTDB lineage: Bacteria > Pseudomonadota > Gammaproteobacteria > Enterobacterales > Enterobacteriaceae > Xenorhabdus > Xenorhabdus beddingii. Next base: position 234,000 of record NZ_MUBK01000001.1, on the reverse strand, counting down.
ATGGATCTGCCGGAACAGAAAATCCGCGAAAAGTTTGCAAGACTGCTTGTAGAATGGTGATCGGTTGTTTTTTCTTCCTTTTTGAGCAGTGAAAGAGTTTATATGAATTCGCTGCTCGTGTTTAAATAGAAGTTTATTTTATATTTTTTCTTTCAAATCTAAAGTCATGTGAAAAAATATAGCAATATATTAACAAGCCTCAAACAACAAAAAACAAAATCTATTCATAAACTGAATTTATCATACGCATAAAATAACGATTGATTTAGATTATCGTAACTTGTTTGTTTTATATTCCGGCAATCTCCACAAGTAAGTTAGTGGAGATTGTTGCAATAACATGTCATGTTAGTGAAAACAGCAAAGAAAAATAAAACAATTTATTTAGCTTGCGTCTCCCAAATTCTGGAAAAACGTTTCACATTGCTGGCAGTATAAATCACAGTATGTGAAATATTACGATGTCCAAGATAATCCTGAATCAGACGTGTATCACGGCCGAGATCTGCTAATGCATAACCACAGGCGTGTCTTAGCATATGGGGATGAGGAGAAACGCTGACAGACGCCTGTTTTCCATAACGTTTCAGTAAACCATAGACTTGCTGCCGTGAAACCGCCCCCGATTTCTGGGAAAGAAACACCCAGGGTGAATCGGCTTCCCGCCATTTTTGGCGAATATTAAGCCATCTTTTCAATGCTTCAATTTCTTCCGGGATCAAGGGATGAGTGGTTGAAAGCCCACCTTTTAACCGCCTGATATGAATAATTGCTGAATTTAGGTCAAGATCAGACAGGCATAGATTACATAGCTCACTGACTCTAAAACCGTGAATGAAACACATTAATAGCATGCAGTAATCCCGTTCTGCATGGCGTCCTTGTTTTGTTTCTGCCAAAATTGCGTCTATTTCGTATCGGGTCAAAAATTTACGTTGCTTCATGAAATTATCGTTCCTATGAAATCAGAGAGATTATTTGTGAATCGCAAGGTATTTAAGCCAAACGAATACAATAAGCCATCAGTATTTTTTGAATATGATTGGCAAAATACCAGATTAATTTAATTGGAGTACCGCAAATAAAAAAACTTGCGTCTTCTGTTCGTCTTATTTTTCATGGAAATACTAATTGAAATCGTATAAATACGTGCTATTGGATTCTGAAGTACAGAATGGGGCAATCATAAATAGAATTCCACATAAAAAAACTTTTCTATTGAATTTTACAACTAATCATTTTTCCTGATTTTAGTTCTAGTTTTTTATTCTTTTAAATTTCCTTTTAAGTGTATTGTTTTTGTATTTTTACTGCATTTAGTGAAAAAAGTAAATGATTTATCTAAGTTGTTTATATAACGCCACACTTTTGATTAAAAATCACTCGCAATGTGTGTGTTTTGGTTTAATATTCTGATTTAAAATGAAATATTGAATTTTTATTTTGTAAGTTAAAGGCAATTTGATAATTAATGGAGGGAGGATTTTGGAAAATCGAGGGGAATCAGGGAGAGATACTTAGCTGGATTGGGTCAAGATACAAAATTTAAGTTAAGTAAATATCATTGGTTATTATTTCAAAAGTGAATTATTTGGGTTAAGATCTTAAAATATAATTTATTCTTATCTAATTAGTGAAATGTAATTAAATAGATGCATTTATAATTAATTAAATATATCTCAGTCGCCTTGTAAGTTGCTATTTTTCTGGGAGTTTGTTCCCGTGCCGTTGCACGGAATCTTGCAATCTCTCTTTCTCTCCGAAAAGGGACTCCCGCCGAGATAAGGCGGGAGAGGAATTTCGACGGTATGCTTTCTCACACCAACATCGTCTTAAGCACAAATTTTGCGCCTATCATGAAAAAGCCAGAAAAGGGGAAACGCATAACAAGATCCCGGTAAAGATGATCAAGATGAGCGATGCCCCTTTATACTGATGCAGGCTGGGTACTTTGCAAACCAGATAGGCGGGGATTAAGCAGCCAACGATGCCAAAGATTGGGCTACAGATGGAAGTGAAACTTAATACAGGCACATTCAGGATGATGGCGCCCCATGCCAATAAAATGGCAAAAACCATGATGCCTTTTTGCACCCAGTTTTCATTGATCTTTTCGACTGGCATCAGGCGGCCCAGAATATTCATGGCAATACCCTGACTGGCTTCACGGAAGCCGAGATAAACGCCAAAAAAAGCGCTCATCACAGCGAAGATATTGAGCATAATACTCACGACAATGACCCAACCGCCGGGAAAGAACTGGGCCGCAATCGCCAGGGCAGAAATGTTCTGTTCATAGGCTTTGACGGCTTCATCGTGCCCCATTGCCAGCGTAAAAGAGACGGCATAGAAAAATACAGTACAAAACAGAATACCAAAGGCAATATTCATGGCCCTCAAAGCCTTGTGGCGGGCAACTTCACGGTTTTTCTCCCGGTTGCGGTAAGAAATGACCATCGGACTCAGGGTTTGGATAAACAAAATAGAGGTGAGCGTAAAAGGCAACGTGATAATGGCTTGTTTGATTAATAATCCAAAAGGCGGCAATACTCCGATATTGTACAAATGCCACATGCCTATCATGGAAAGCCCCAATGCGGCGACAACAAACAATTTTGTCATTACCATCAGACTGGATATTCTGAACAGCAATCGTTCACCTCGGGAAGAAATCGCGACCAAAATACAGATTAACCCCAGCCCATAAAAGGGATTATGCGACATTAATTCATCGGTGATGCCAAAAGTTTGTAGGTAAGAGGCACTGTCATTGGTGATGGCGGTGGAATAAACAAACATCCAGATCACCAGCATAATAAAGTAGAGAACCCCCAATAAAATGCCCCAGTTTTTACCGAGATAGCCACTGATGACACTGGGATAATCTTTGCATTCTGGTGATTCAGCCAGTGTGTTGATGAAAAGTCGTTGAAAAAGATACATGGCGGGGTAGCCAATAATGGAAGAAAGCAGGAAAACCCACAATCCCATCAATCCGACCTGAACAGGCAGGAAAACAATTCCCGCGCCGATTGCCATGCCAATACTCATGATAACCCAACCGATATCGGTATTGTCGAACCTTACCGCTTCTTTCCATTCATCCTCCGTCATGCCGGCGCGTTTGGCTGCCAGAGATAAGTGGGGCATGACATCATTGTTTTTTGTTGCTGCTTTCATAATAGTGCTCGCTTACATCTTTGGTGCTTTAAATCTTCCATCTCATCCGATTGCTGAGAGAACAACGTCTTCATAAAGAAGAAAGGGCTACTTGTTTCTTCAGTGAACATCTCGTCTTCAGTGAAAAACCGCAAAGGGATGCTGTGCAAAAAAGAAAACGGATTTTCTTATATCGTATTGATAAATATGAAAATTTAATATTTATGAGAAGGTTATGATGAGTATTTGTGATATTAATAATTGAAACAACCAGAAAGAAAAGTTGTGTGCTTTATCACGCGTGTATGAGTTCAAAACACCCTGTCAGTATTAAATCCTTTTTATTGTTAATATTATGATGCAGTTCAGCATATTAATCTAGATTTTTTTACCGGTGAAATGTCATGAGACCTGTCTTGCTTATCAGTACTCCCGTTGAGGAAGAGGATAATACACATAATAAACGCTTTATTATTGTGGTTTTTGTTAACAAAAAAGAGTTTTGATAAAATAAAATAATTAACCATTAAGTTTTGTAACATTACAAATATATAAAGATGGTTTGTCATGCTTTATAAAAAATAAAAATGTGCTAAAAATATTGCAATATAAAATTACTTCATGATGTGAATGTTATTTATAGAGATGAATATTTTTAAGGTAAGTTTCGGATATAGATCTACAGTGATAACAACAGAAATGATGTAATGGAAGAACATGTATGCATGGATGAAATATTTGCATGAATATTAATGATATTTAATCGCTATTTTAAGGATGTTTTCATGAGAATTGCTGGAGTTTCTGGTGTATTGCCATCAAGATGTATGACTAATCAGGATATTATTGCATTAATCGAAAAAAAATCTAAAAGAATTTTTCAAGGTAATCTTACAAAGACGCTAAAAACGATTGAAAAATTATTGGATAAAACGGGTATTGAAAGTCGATATTGGCTAGGGGAGGGTGAAAAACCCATGCACCTTATGGAGCAGGCTTTTGATCAGGCGTTGAAACAGGCAAATATCAGCAAATCAGACATCGACCTGTTAATTTATCCCAACGTGCTCCGGGGTTTCATTGAACCGGCAAACAGTACTTTTGTTGCCAAGGCATTGGGTTTGAACTGTCGTAACTATGATGTCGTTGATGCCTGTAATGGCTGGATAACGGCAATGGATGTGATCAACAGCAAAATGAAGGCAGGTGAAATACGCCATGCAGCGATTGTCAATATGGAATTTGGCATGTCTGAAGATGGCCCCATAATTAAAAATTTCGCCCTGAACTCTTCCGATGAGTTAGCGTATAAATTTCCTAGCTATACCATTGGTGAAGCCGCTTCTGTCACCATACTGAATAATAAATCAATTGATAATTTTAAATTTGATTATATCAGTCGGCCTGACTTAAGTGATTTATGCAATATTACTTTGCCAAATTGGAAATTGTTCTGCAATGACAGTGACGTTGAGCGTATTTTGTCATTTAAGGGAAACTACCAATTTAACTCTTATGGGGCAGCCTTGCATGAACATGCCGGCTATGAAGCCCCCAATGTATTCAGACAGCATAATATTGACCGCCGTGATCTCCATAAAGTTTTTGCCCATACCAGTTCGCCGACGATGTGGGATCGATTTGGCAACGAGATCCAGATTGCGGATAAAATTCATCATATCGGTCAAAAGACGGGGAACATTGTTACGGCGTCTATTCCATTTGGCATTGCGGACGCTTTGCAACATGGGCAGGTGGAAAGAGATAAACTCTGTATGGGCTGGGCAGGCAGCGGTGGCATGGTTTTTTCTGCCATGTCATTTAAATTGTAATTTCTATTAATATGGTCAATGAAGTAGGTTGATTTTGTTTTTTACTGTTTGAAATAATATTTTTAGCTTAATTTTTCCCAATCACCCATAATTCAAATCACCAATAACGAAGTGGAAAGATCATGCTGATTTTTCCACGTAGTGTATTTTATGTAATAACCGCAGTTAGCATTAATCCATTCACAATGTAAGTGAATCAATGTACCCATTTTTTAATTAAATGACATTTCAAAATTGTAGAACACTTCCTTACTCCCCGCTGCGCGGGGAGTAAGGAATCTTCGGAATTTCAGTGTATCACTATTATGAAAACTTATTTAAAATGGTAGGGTACTCCCTTATTTCCCGCCGTGCGGGGAATAAGGAAGCCTCGGAATTTCAGTGCGTCACTATTATGAAAACGTATTTGAATAGACATTTACTATAACAATATTTATTATTCCACGGTTTTTATGCTCACAATAGCCGCCTGTACAAAAAATCGGGCACGCTTAGGCCCAATGGATTTCAGGATGCCGCCAACAAAACGGCAACTGGAAAGACGACGGGCGTATTTGATCACTCATTAAGGAAGACATAATAATGAAAAGTAAACTCACGTTAGCCTCGCTTTGCCTGGCTTCTCTTATGTTGGCCGGTTGTGCGACAGAATCTTCGTCAACACTTTCGGTACAAAAAGTCACTTCTTATAAGACCACTTATACCGGTATTCGCAGCCCAATCGCTGTGGGTAAATTCGAAAACCGTTCAAGCTACCAGAACGGCATTTTCTCTGACGGCATTGACCGTTTAGGCAACCAGTCAAAAACCATCCTTGTGACTCATTTACAACAAACGGGACGTTTTAACGTACTGGAACGCACCAATATGGCTGAATTGCAAGCAGAAGCGGGTTTACAGGGCAAGGCCCAGAAATTGAAAGGGGCTAACTATATTATTACGGGTTCCGTGACCGAATTTGGCCGCAAAGAAGTCGGCGATCATCAATTATGGGGCATTTTAGGTCGTGGTAAATCACAGGTTGCCTATGCAAAAGTGATGCTGAATGTGGTTAATGTTGAAACTTCCGAAGTGGTTTTCTCTTCCGCCGGGGCAGGAGAATACCAACTTTCCAGTCGTGAAATTATTGGGTTTGGCGGTACTTCCAGCTACGACTCTACCTTGAATGGCAAGGTATTGGATCTGGCGATCCGTGAAGCTATCAATGATCTGGTCGGCGGTATTGAAAATGGTTCATGGAAGCCAACCAACTAATTAAACAGGGAAAAAAGCCGTATGTTTTTGATGAAAAAAACCGGGATGTTGTTTGGCACACTATTATTGATGGGATGTGGATTGGTGGGATGTGTAAAAGCACCTGACACCCTGTATGTGTGGGGAGATTATCAGCCAACCCTTTATCAATATTACCAGCAGGATAAAACGGGGCCACAGGAACAGCTTCAGGCATTGCAAAAAGTGGTTGAACAAGCCAAGGCCAAAGATAAACTGGTTCCTCCGGGTTTGCATGCCCAAATGGGGCTGCTTTACAGCAAAATCGGTCAGATCGAGGATGCTTTCCAGCAGTTTGAAATAGAGAAAAACTTATTTCCTGAATCGGCGCCTTACATGGATTTTCTGTTAAGCAAGAATAAGGGAGTGAAATAATGAACCGTTTTCTGGGGGCTATCGGTGCCTTATTATTGCTGGTACTGGCAGGATGCGCCAAACATCAGCCGTATGATTATTCGGCATTGAGGGAAAGTAAACCTAAATCCATTCTGGTCTTGCCCGCCGTCAATAAATCCGTGGAAGTACAGGCTTCCGGCAGTTTACTGTCTCAGGTGACTTATCCACTGGCAGAATCCGGCTATTATGTTTATCCGGTGGCGGTGGTTGAAGAAACATTCCGCCAAAATGGGGTAACCGAAGCGCAGGATATCCATAATCTCAGCTACAAAAGACTGCATGACATTTTTGGGGCTGATTCCGCGCTCTACCTGAATATCACGCAGTACGGCACGCAATACCAAATTATTAACAGTGATACCCGTGTCAGTGCGATAGCTCGATTGGTCGATTTGCGCACGGGTAAACAATTGTGGAATGGTGTCGCGACAGCCTCTTCCACAGAAAATGATAATTCTTCCAGCGGTGGTCTGGTAGGCATGTTGGTAGCGGCAGCCATTTCCCAGATTGCAAATACCATTACGGACAGAAGCCATGACATTGCGGGTATTACCAGCAATCGCCTGTTAAGTGCGGGCGGATACGGTCGCTTGCTGTATGGCCCACGTTCTGAATTCTATGGCAAAGAAAAATTTGAATGATAAGTGTTGATTAAATTGAACATGCCGCGATTCTATCTGCGGCATGTTTGTATTTATACTTTAATTAAATATCCAGTCGCTTGGTTTGCCATTTTTTGGACTTCCAGCGCCATGCATTAATTAACCCACGAACCCATTCATCACAGAAGAACCCGATCCAAATTCCCAAGATCCCCATGCCCATAGTAATTCCCAGATAATAACCGACGGGGATGGAAATACCCCACATGCAAATCAGTGCGGTATAGAGTGGGAAACGGGCATCTCCGGAAGCGCGCAGGGAATTGACCATCACAATGTTGAAGGTACGACCGGGTTCCAAAAAGACAGAAAGCAGGAACAGTGGCAGCAGAAGTTCAATAATCTTCTGATCTTCCGTCATGATGGCGAGCAGCGGCTCCCTGAAAACCCAGAACGCCAGGACAACACCTACCGTAACGATCACGCCGATCCGCAGGCTTTTGAAACCTCGAATATAGGCATCCTCAAAGCGTTTTGCCCCAACAAGGTGACCCACCATAATTTCATTACCAATGCTGGTGGAAATACCAAACAACATAATGAACAGGGACAGTTGGAAGTAAAGCGTCTGTGCAGCCAGAGGAATTTCACCCATCAGACCAATAAACGCCTGTGCAGTCATATACTGCAAAATCCAGACCAAATTTTCACCGGCGGCGGGTAAGCCGATATGCAAGATTTTACTCAGCATATTCCTGGACCAGTGCACGAGCAATTTAAATTCGAATTTGATTTTCAGACCACAGAACAGTAATCCGCAGAGTAAAATAACGGCAACAGTACGGCCAAATACCGTAGACCAGGCTACACCTTCCAGTCCATATTGAGGCAATCCGAAGAACCCATACAAAACGATCATATTGCCGACAATAGTGAGCAGGTTGGCAATCAGCGTGACATACATAGCTGATTTCGACTTGCCATAAACCCGTAAACAGGCGGCCAGAATAATCGAAATCGCTTCAGGAACCAGACAGATACCCAGAACATGCAGATAAGCGAACCCGTCATCCATCAGATTTTCGGGCAGGTTCATGATAGACAAGATCTTATAGCCGAAGAAAACCGTGATCAGAGCACAACTGAAACCCAGCACAAAATTAAATGCAATGGAAATATGAATGGCTTGACTGGCTTTATCCCGTTTTCCTGATCCCAGATATTGCGCAATGACAACACTGCAACCCACGCTAATGAAATTGAAAATCGTAATAAAGAGATCGAACACATGATTGCCCACTCCCATTGCGGCGAGATAAGCAGAAGAGATATGGCTGACCATGTACGTATTGATTAATAACGTCGCCATATGCAGAAAGATATCAATGAAGATCGGCCAGCTTAATGAGAAAAGCGAGCGATCAACCACATCAGACTGATGCATTATAAACCCTATTTATTAGAAGTGGAATAAGTGGTCTTTTTGCGGTGTGACATACCCAGAAAGTGTAGGTGATTTTACAGGGTTTATTGATGAGTTGATAGACAGAATAAATGATTTATGTTTATGGTTTTATAAAGAATATTTTTGGATGAAAAGTTTCCTGCGGTAATCACCGCAGGAGATTGGATTTTGGTTATTGCTAATTACTTCGCTCGTATTTACTCTTCTAGAACAAAGATTCCTATTGGATGAATTTCTAGATAATAATTTTCACCCACTTTGGGTTGCAATTGGGACGCATTGATTTGCAACAAGAGAGTTTGTCCATGCCAGTCAACAGTGACTTCATATTGTGCTCCCATATAGGCGACATGATTGACCTTGCAACGTTGGCTTTCACTTCCTTGCAGACTCAAGGTAATGGCTTCAGGGCGTATGCCAACGGTAATTGATGGCTGTGTTGTTATGAAGTTGGCCGGTCGAGGCAGACGATATTGAAAGATTTCCACATAATCCGGCCCTTGTGTGGCAGGGAAAATATTGGCATCCCCCATAAAGCTTGCCATAAATTTCGATGCAGGTTGACGATAGAGTGTCTGCGGTGAACCCATTTGCATAATTTTGCCCTTGTCCATGACTAATACCGTATCAGAAACCGCAAAGGCTTCACTTTGATCATGCGTGACATAAAGTGAGGTGATATTGAACTGTTGCTGCAATTCACGAATTTTTTCACGCATACTCCGTCGCAGGTTGGCATCAAGGTTACTTAACGGTTCGTCGAATAGCAGAACTTTGGGTTTGAGGATGAGTGCGCGTGCTAAGGCAACTCGCTGTTGCTGCCCACCCGATATTTGATCAACATAGCGATCTTCAAAACCACTCAAGTCTACCAGTTCCAAGGCTTCTCTGACGTGTTCACGGATCTCTGTTTTTGGGCGCCCCAGCATTTTCAATCCATAACCGATATTTTCCCCTAATGACATATGTGGGAAAAGGGCATAAGACTGAAATACCATGCAAATATCCCGATACTGAATGGAGCGATCGGTAACATTTTCTCCATCGATGAAAATATTACCTTCAGTCGGCTTTTCCAATCCAGCCACCAGCCTTAGCACCGTCGTTTTACCGCATCCGGATGGACCTAATAAAGTGACCATATGTCCTTGTGGGATGGATAAATTCAGCGAATTGATCACGGTATTGTTACCGAACCGCTTGGTTACATTTTTTAACTCGACAAAATGTTGCTGTGCCATATCGTCACTCCATGATTACTGGATATTTTTAGCTTTAGAGCGGGAAACACGTGTTTCGCCAACTAAATAGTCAAATAGGAAAATTACTGCCAGCATAACCACGATCAGAATGGAGCCATACGCGATAGCCAGGCCATATTCACCATCTTCAATGCGATTCAGGATATAAGCTGTTGCCACACGTGTATCTGGTGTCACCAAAAATACAATGGCACTGACGGTGGTTATGGCGCGTACAAAGCTGTAAATCAATGCTGATAAGATAGCTGGGCGCAGGAGTGGCAGCAGGATATGCAATATTGTTCTCATCGAACTCGCCCGAAGGCTGAGAGAGGCTTCATCCAGCGATTTATCAATCTGTCCAAGTCCTGCGATACCCGCTCGAATACCGACAGGTACGTTTCGCATAACCATGGAGATGATGATAATGAATGCTGTACCCGTGATATAGAATGGTGCGCTATTGAAAGCCAGAAGGTAAGATATTCCTGCTACTGTACCGGGAACAGCAAAACAGAGCATGGTTGTGAATTCGATGACTTTCTTGCCCCGGAATTGTTGCCGAACCACGATATAAGCAATTAATAGTCCGAAAAGGGCAGTAATCGGGGCGGCAATGCCGGCATACAACAATGTATCCAATAGCGAAGGCCATGCACCATCACTCATTCCTTGGCCAAACAGCATAATGAAATTGTTCAGAGTCAGAGTATAGTCCACGCCCCAGTTGACGGTGAAGCTACCATAGAAAATGCTGCCATAGAGCAGGATATTGAATATCACCCAAATAAACAACAGGGTGCAAACACCCCATACGAGGGAAACAGGCAAAGGCTGCACATCACCACGGTTGGACTTACCGGAAACCGTGACATAAGAACGTTTGCCAATCCAGAGATATTGGACACAGAAAATCAGGAGCGAGAAGACCAGCAACGATGCGCCCAGAGTGCTGGCGGCTTGATAGTCAAGTTGTGAACCTGCGATATAGAAATAAATCTGAGTCGCCAATACGTCAAAGTTACCTCCTAATACCAGCGGATTACTAAAATCAGCCAAAGATTGAACAATTACAATCAGGAAAGCGTTAGCGAGAGCAGGTTTCAATAACGGTATAAAGATATGGAAGAAAGTTTGATAGCGATTAGCTCTCAGGGTATAGGCGGCTTCTTCTAAGGAAGGGTGAACTGTTTTGATGGCTCCATCCAAAATGATGAACGCCATCGGTGTAAATGCCAGCACTTGGGCGATCCAAATCCCTGCAAAACCATATAACCAGTTTGTGTTAGTTAAGCCTAACCATGTAGACAGAAACTCTGTGATATAACCGGAGCGTCCCATCATTAGAGTAACACCTAATCCCACAACAAACGGTGGTGTTACAATTGGCAAGATAGAAAATATCCGGCCGATGACGGCGGAATATGTGGCGATTCTAGCGGTGTAAATTGCCAATACTAATCCAAAAAATGTACAGCCCAGGCCAACTGAAACAGAAAGGAGTACGGAATTGGCAATAATTTTCAGGACATGGGATTGGCCGAGTATTGACAGAAACGCGAATGGTGCGAAATGGCCGGACTCATCCGTAAACATGGGAATAAAGATGGCGATGCTGGGAAAAAGAATAAACACGCTAATCAACGCAATGATTGTTATCAGCGAACCAATGACGAAATTGTCACCGCCAAGCCATTCCAGACGGGCAAGCGCCAGAGTTATGATCGCTCCCAATGTGATAAACAGGGCAAGAGTAGAGTAACCTAACCCGCGTCCAGTCAGCGCTGCACTGGTGATAATAAATAGCACACAGAACAGGGAATACCCCACATCAAAATAGTGACGTTGGCGAGAGCTACGATCGGCCGGAAACTGCGGACGTAATAGCAAGACCGATGGCAGCATAAACCATAACATGCTGATGTTAATACCGTGCCAGCCGTAAGCCGCCAGAATTTCTTCTGGTGTTGAATCAAAAAGGCCGTAATCCAGACTCCATGATGGTAGCAGGGCAAATGACAGCCATGCCAGTATAATCCACCAGAAAACAGAATCCTGACCCTGCTTTTTCTGCAAGATAAGGGTATGAGACATAATTTCCCCAATAACATTTCACGAAGAGAGTATGTAGATCGCATGATCAGGCAGCGAACAGATGTTCATAGTTCGTTGCCTGAATGGTTATCTCTAATGATTTAAGGAATCATTTTCCCATTTTGACTTCCGTGAGCCACTTATTGATCAGTTTCTTACGTACTTCATTGGAACCATATTTATCCATGTCATAACTGATAAGATTCAGTTCAGCAGGATTCAGTGTTATGGGAGAAGATTCTGCCGTAGTATTCGTTAGGATCTGGTAAGACTGGCCTTTTTTCCAACTCAACTCTTGAGCTTCTTTGGTCAGCACCCAATCAACGAATAATTTGGCGTTATCTAGGTTACGGGCATTTTTTATAATGCTGACACCACCAATCTCATAGCCAGTACCTTCGCAAGGGGAAATCAGTTTCATAGGCGCCCCATTCTCAATTTCCAGCGAGTAATCATGTAGAAAACCGATCCCAATGGCAGTTTCACCGCGTGCGGTATTACGTGCGGGAGCAATACCAGATTTGGTGTATTGAGAAATATTACTATTTAGTTTTTTCAAATAATCAAAAGCCTTGTTTTCATCCCACAATTGGATAAAGGTTGCCAGTGCGGTATAGGAAGTACCGGAGCTTTGTGGATCAGCCATCTGAATTTCACCTTTATATTCTGGTTTAGTCAGATCTTTCCAACAGGTAGGGATGGGGAGATTTTTCTCTTTCAGACGTTCTGTATTCACGCCAAAACCAAGGATACCCATATAAACCGCAGAAGTGTAATTACCTTTACGTTTTGCCGGATCGCGAAACTGAGGAAAAATTTGGGATAAGTTTGGTGATTGATAAAGTTGTAGGAGGTCTAACTCACCAGCTTGGGAATGGGGATCGAGTGAACCTCCATACCATACATCTGCTTGTGGATTGCGTTTTTCTGCTTCGATTTTGGCTAATGTACTGCCTGTGCTATTGCGAATAAATGTGGTTTTGACATTGTATTTTTCGCCAAAGGCACGTGTTTCTGTTTCACATAGAGCATTCGTGCCACTACAGTAAACAATCAGCCGACCCTTTGCTTGAACATTGCTGGTTATGGTAGCTGCTGTGAGTCCGATGGTGATTAATACGGCGAGATAATTGAGTTTCATTAATGACGTCCTTACATTCAAAATTTCTACTTCGGGTGGGTTAGTATGAATATTAATAAACGAAACTCTTATTATTAATTTAAAAATAGAGTCCTGCCAGTTCATTCTTGAGACATCATGATGAGATTAATATACTTATGCAAATTAAGAGAGTAAATTTGCAAACCAGATAACAAATTTAATATTTTCTATTGAATGAATTTCATTTTACAGAATGTTGGGCTATGTCAAATAATAATTTGAATTTGTTGATTTTATTTTACTCATAAGGTAAATTTTTAGTTCTATTATTTTATTTTTTGTTGGACGTTTAATGTAAAATAAGTGTATTTAAATTTTTACAATATTAACTCTTGTGTTTAAAAATTTTTAATTTGATTTTTAATGTAAAAAAGAATAATTATTTAATCTATTATATATCTGCAAGATTATATAATGTCTTATCATCTTCCTAAGATCCCTACATCATTTACGTCATAGTAGCATCAATCCCATTTATTTTTATAACAATTGACATCTAGTATGAAAATCAACGTTAGGTTATTTAATAGACAAATACTGTCTTTGTAGTATAAAATATATTCTAAATTCTTTGTTTCTATATAGTAAAAAAATAGCGCATTATCTTTCAGAGTTATAAGTGGATTGTAAATCATACAATACATATAATCATATTGAATGAAAATATAAAACATTTTTGTTTATCATGACTATAAAGTGTTATTAATATTGATATGTTAATAAGAATGAAATGACATCTCATTTATCAATGAGAGCAGACGAATACGGATAACAGTTCGTGAAGTAGAAATTTTTCCAGAGCGGAAGTAGCCATAATGTACGCAAAATCGGGCTACTTACACTCTCATGTGATGGATTTGGTGAGTCAATCGGGGGAGTATTTAGATCTTTTGGAATTCATCATCATGCTGATTTTGTTCATATTTTCTTCCGTGTTTATTAATGTCTGCTATCAATAGAGGCATCAGTAATAATCCCATTAACGCAGCGGCTAAAGTAAGCAAAGCAAACATTCCAGACCAATCATAGCGGTTAATGATTTGACTTAATGGCCAGCCTGCAATCGCAGCACTAAGGTAGGCGTATAGACCTAAATATCCTGTGACTGTACCAGCGGCTCTCTTATGGCAATATTCTGTTGCTGCTAATCCAATTAACATTTGTGGGCCGAAAACAAAAAAGCCAATACTGAAAATACAAGTGGACAATAAGACATAATCTTGCATGGGAATTAACCAAAGTGCTGTTACTGAAAAAAACAGTCCAATAGAAAATAGTAAAATCATGGGAGCTCGCTGGCTACGAAAGAATAGGTCAGAACCCCATCCTGAGCAAAGTGCTCCTAATAGGCCACCTAATTCAAATAATGAAAGAGTGACATTAGTACTGAATAAGTTGGCTCCATGTTTTTCTGATAGCCAGAGGTTCCCCCAGTCATGTATTGCTGTCCTGATGAAATAGACCAATATATAGGAGCATCCAAGGATCCAAATAGTACGGTTGAACAAAATGGTTTCTTTTAGGATCTTCATCATTGGCATGGGGAGAGATGAATGTTCTTGCTTTAGCTCCATTGCATCTTGTCGCCAGTTTCCAATACTAGGTAAACCATGCTGTTGTGGAGTTCCCGGCAGTTTTTGGAATAACCAGATTCCCAATATAATGCTAATAATCCCAGGAAGCAGTAGAGCAGCGCGCCAGCTATAGATTGTCGTTAGTAGTGCAGATAGAAGTGCTAGCAGAATTCCACTTATATTTATAGAAATATTCCAGCATCCCCACCAAAAGCCTCGTTCATTGCGGGAATACCAGTGAGTTAATAGCCGTGCGCAGGGCGGCCATCCCCACCCTTGAAAAAAACCATTAAGTGTCCAGACAATTAATAAGGCTGTTAGTGATGAGCAAAATGTGAAAATGATATTAAGTATTCCGGTTACTAATAATCCAGCTCCCATAAACCAGCGATAGCCAGTATGATCATGGAAAATTCCCGATATAAATTTTGAACAGCCATAGGTAATGTAGAATAAGCTGGCTATCCAGCCAATATCATCCTTATTTAATGTTAACTCTACCTGCATTTCAGGCATGGCAATATTCAAGCTCTTACGTGTTAACTGGAATGCGGCATAACCAACAATCATTGACATCAACAGATGGCTTCTCCAATAGCGATAATTTTGTGAAATCTGTTCATTGCTATTGGCTTGCATAATAAATCTCCATAAAAGTGAATAAATGACAATAAAAATCTTATGTTATAGTTTTAATACGTTAGAAATAATTTTTGATGATTTAATATACTCATCTGAATTTATGGGTAAATTAACAACAACATGAGTTCCTTGTTGAGTATTTAAGCTCCAATTACCACCAAGGACACGAACTCGCTCTTCAATACCTTTCAGACCAAATCCTGCATTTTTCTTGTCATCTATGATACCAATTCCATTATCACTGACTTGGAGCTGAATGAAATTTTCTTTTTGATTTAATATGATCGTAATGGTATCCGCGTTAGCATGTTTGCTGATATTGTTCAGCAGTTCTTGAATAAGTCGATAAAGAGTTAAAGTAATCGTACTATTTTTCGGTTCCAATGGAAGCTGATAGTCAAATTGGCAAGTAATATTTTGCTCCTCGAAAGCAAATTCATTGACTAGATGACGAATGGCCTGTTCAAATGACATTTCGTCTAAGGCTGGTGGGCGTAGCTCACGCAGCAATTGGCGAGTAGCCTGATGAATTTGCTGAGAAAGATATTTAATCTGTTCCGATGCTTTTATTACCAGTGGTGAGTTTGCTGTACGTTTTATCAAGGTAGACTGGATTTGAATCGCAGTGATATTTTGCCCAATCTCATCATGTAATTCCCTGGCAATATCTTTACGGATATCCTCTTCAATATGTATGAGGTTTTGCATCAAGGTATAACGTACGACTAATTCTTTTTCCAATCGCGTACGATAATGACTTAGGTTACTTGCTAATTGTTGTTGACGACTGATAGCAATACCCAGTCCGATTCCTAATAAGGCTTGGGTAGTCAAAAAGATCTCCAATTCTTGAAGTTCGCTAAATGAGCCACTGGATTGACGGGCAAAGGTGACGATCAAACTTCCCAATAATGCAGAAAATACACCGCCTTGCCAGCCATAACGGTAAGCCATAAAAACATTAGGAATAAAGACTAAAATTGACAAAAGTCCTTCAATTTTAGGTGATAAAAAGAAGTGTCCACTGATCCCTAATAAGCTGAATAAAAAGCACCACATCAAAAAAGATGAGCGCAGTTGTGGATAGAATGAATCGTCTGTAATACGGTTGTTTTTTAAACTTTGCTCGTATAGATAGATATAAATTAGATAAATAAATGGGGATAACAGGACTCCTCCAGTGATTGAGGCGAGAAAAAGAAGATTTGCTTTAGATGATATTGAAAAACTCAGGTAAAGAGTTTGTAACAGGCTATTGGTAATAACTCCAACTAACAGGATGCAAAGTTGCTGCCAATAAAGGGAATAGCGTTTCCATATTTGTTGAATCATTAAAACTGTGATTAAACTGATCACAGGGGAAAGTAGGATAGTTGAATCCGTAATGAGCTGTTCGTTATTCAACCAGGCCAATATGCTGATCTCACTGATAATAAGGAACGGTAAGTAACGCCGCCATAACAGAATCATAAGTACCAGCCTCAATCCTTGTGGCAGTAAAAGTACAGCTTGTTGTCCGTCCTCATGTAAATAAAAACTGATAATCCAAAGTGAAATCCAGGTAATTGAGTAAAAAATGAATATAAATAGGGACTGTAAACCGAAACGCGCTTTCCAATTCATTGACTAACCCGTAATGATTTGATGCTGTAAAGCGTAATGAACAAGTTCAATAGTGGAGTCGCACTGCAATTTACTAAGAATATTAGCACGATGAACATGTACGGTTTTGGGGCTTAGCTCAAGTTGTTCAGCGATGTCTTTTACACTAATTCCATTGATCAACAATTTAAATATTTCCTTTTCTCGTGAAGTTAGAACTTGCAATGCGGTCGCTTCGTGAGGTCTTTGGCGCAGAGCTTTCAATGCGTCAGCGCAGAGATAAATTTCGCCTTTGTGAACTGCCCGCACTGCTTGGATCAATTCTTCTGGCCCACAGAATTTTGTCAGATAACCGCGTGCACCTGAATCCAGAGCACTCTGTACCAGAGCTGCAGTGTCATAAATACTGAGCATAATAGTGCGGAAATTGGGGCATGTCGGGCGTAACCGCGCAAGAAGTTGTAACCCGCTTTCATTGGGCATGGAAATATCCATGATCACGATGTCAATCGTCTTTTTGAGTAAGTCCGACCATGCTTCACTGGCACTGCTGTACTGACCTACGATTATAATATCGTCTTCAAGTGTCAATAACTGAGCGAAACCTGAACGGACAACAACATGGTCATCAATGAGGGCAATTTTTATCTTCATTTTTATGGAATATTGTAGGGTATTTATTATAAATTTATTTATATCTCATCATGTTCATAAAATAAGATTCATGCAAATAATTAAATGAAATTTGTTAATTAGATAACAAATTTCATTGTGGAACAACTAAATTATATTACCTTTGATTGTTTTTTTATTATCTTCAATGGTTGTTTCTATATGCTCTATAGCACAGTCATTAATTTTTCTTTGTCTGGTCGTTTTGATGATGATCGCATATGTCAATCATATTAATTGGTTTTTTTTGCTTTATATCGTATAGCTGATAAATTAAAAAAACAAATTACACCATATTGTTAAGTGTTTTCAAAATTAAATTTTGTATGCTATTTTATAGCATCTGGTAGAGTTAATTTTTAACCATAATTCTTTTGTCGGAGGAGTTATGTTAAGGCGAAATCATTCTTTCAATAGTCACATGCCCCTATCTTCAGACAATGCGTTACCCCGTCGAAGATCGTTCAGTATTTTCCCTCCAATAGAAATATTAAATACAGAGGTAGCTTATAACAATCCGGGATTGATCAAGGGATATATTCCTATCGTTAGAGAGGTTAATAAAAGTCAAGTGTTACAGTCAGTTAGGCAGATTTCTGATTCTCTCATATCAGAAGGGTGGCTTTGTCAAACACCCCGAAGGGTAAAACAAGGAAAAAGAAATGAGCAAAGAACAAATCGCAACGAAGAGTTGGATGAACAAAAATTATGGAAAAAACGCTCTCGTACTGCGAGAAATATGGTTGAAGGTATAGAAAAAGTGCTAGAGTTATCCCCATATATTAAAAAAGATCCTAATAATTATAGCTATTTTGTTTGTTATATGGAAAATGTACCGATTGGTATACTGTTATTTATCCATTTTTTTTACGATAACACTGAGCATTTCCAGATAAATGAACCCATTTATCCTGAGGTGGCTTTATTATGTACCCATCCCGGAATCAGAAATTGTTCACATTTATTGATAGAAAAAGCAGTTAATAAGTCTTATGAATTGGGATATCTTGGGAACTTAAAACTTTCAGTGAAAAATGGAAATGAAATACTTTATAATGTCGTTTATTCTCGTATGGGATTTTTAACGTTAGCCGATGAAGATGCCGATGCCGATATGTTTCTGCAACCATCTGAAAGTAATTTATGGGTGTTTTCACCAAGTTATGGGGGTTATCGATTTAAAGGTCAAAGGGTATTGTGAGCTATTCTAAAAACAATAAATCACATTAAATAGATTCAATGTAATAATAAAATATGGTCAAACCAAGTTACAACTTGAAAAATGACAGTGATAGGTTTAATCAATAGGTTTAATAAAACGAAAACGAGTTACCGGCAGAGTAATACTCTGCCGGTAACTCAGGTTAAATAGAGAATGAATATTTATAAATCAGGAAAATTTTTGCCGTAATAAATTTCCTGTGTCTCTTTTTTAAGTAAGCGGGTGATCTCTTTCTTTTCTGTTTCGCTTAATTCATCTGCTGTGGTATTGAACAAATACTCATTCAGGTCAAATGTTTTCAACATCATTTTGGTGTGAAAAAGGTTTTCCTGAAAAATATTTACATCAATCATGTGATACTGAGATTGGATTTCTTCTGTTACGTAATTTTGAATGGAAGTAATTTCATGGTCTATGTAGAGTTTTACACCACTGACATCCCGGGTAAAACCACGAACACGATAATCCATCGTCACAATATCGGACTCCAATTCATAGATCAGATAATTCAATGCCTTAAGAGGAGATATTACACCACAAGTTGACACTTCAATATCTGCCCTGAAGGTACATATACCGCCATCCGGGTGGCTTTCTGGGTAAGTGTGCACACAAATATGGCTTTTATCCAGGTGGGCGACGACAGAATCAGGGAGTGGGCCTGGGTTTTCTGTATTATCCACCAATTTGGGATCAATGGGTTCTTCACTAATCAGGATGGTAACGCTCGCTCCTTGTGGATCATAATCCTGGCGAGCAATATTAAGAATATTTGCACCAATGATTGAACAGGTTTCGCTGAGAATTTCAGTCAGACGAGTTGCATTATACTGTTCATCAATGTACGCGATATAACTGTCGCGATCGGCTTTCGTTTTTGCATAACAGATGTCATAGATACAGAAACTCAAGTTTTTTGTTAGATTATTAAAGCCGTGCAATTTCAGTTTGCGCAATTTAATTCACCTCCCGGCTAATGGGTGATTATTGATTTCCAGACAGTGCATTCAGTAAGTACTGCGGTAATGCAAAACTTCCTGCGTGTATCGCTGGCGTGTAATAACGGCAGACTATGGCTGCTTTTTCAAAGCGCTGTTGCAGGGTAGCCAAGGGAACCTGACGCAAGACAGAATTTTGGCTTGCCCATGCAAACGTCATGATCCCACCGTAATAGGTTGGCACGGCGGCTTGATAGAAACTGCTGTCAGCAAAATAGTGACCCAATTTTTTATGGCTATTGACGGCTTCGTCTTGTTGCAGGAAGCAGACGCCATTTTGGGCGACAAAAATTCCGCCTTCGCTCAGACAACGGGCG
The DNA here is from genome assembly GCF_002127545.1 of Xenorhabdus beddingii. Taxonomy (GTDB): domain Bacteria; phylum Pseudomonadota; class Gammaproteobacteria; order Enterobacterales; family Enterobacteriaceae; genus Xenorhabdus; species Xenorhabdus beddingii. The sequence continues at coordinate 213,750 of NZ_MUBK01000001.1, read as the reverse complement.
CAGCCCTCATAAAATTCAGAGGTAAATAAACTTTCACCTGGCCCGGCAGGATCAGTACAGTCAGAAATGATGACATCAAATTTTTCAGACGTGGTTTTGACAAAATTAACACCGTCATCAATAACCAGTTTAAAACGGGGATCGGCATAAGCCCCTGCATTATGATTTGGCAAATATTGGCCACAGAATTCGACGACACCGGCATCTATTTCTACCATTGTGATACTGTCGAGATAATGATGGCGGCAGACTTCACGTAGCATTCCACCATCACCACCGCCAATGATTAACACTTTCTTGGCTTGTCCGTGGGCAAATAGGGGTACATGAGCCATTACTTCATGATAGATGAACTCATCGCGCTCTGTAGTTTGGACTACACCATCAAGCGCCATAATACGACCAAGCTCTGCATTTTCGAAAATAATCAGGTCTTGGTGCTCGGTTTTATCATGATAAAGCACATTTTCAACTGCGAAATATTGACCGAAATTGGGATGCAATGTTTCATACCAAATTTCTTTTTGCGACATGTCCCGATATTCCTCCATTGTGATGTTCACAGGCATTGTGCGCACATAATAGCCAACTATTAACGTAGTTGCACTGCGAAATTGACCTCATGGAGGTACTTTATCAGGGGACTATTTTACATAAGCAAGTAAGCTGAGGGAGCGTCGTGCAAGAGAACGACATTTAACCTCGTAGGGTAAGTTAATTCCTTTCAAATCGTTGTAGCTCAACTGATTCAGTTCCTCCATTAACTGACCATCATAGTTACTGAGATCCCACTTTTGACGTTGGGCGAAATAGATAATTGTGCGCCTGATTTCACGATCTGGGATCTGGCTATAGCCACAATCATATTTCAAGTAGATATAGACTGCTGTCAGATCAGCAAGATCTTCAGCTTCACTTTCAGATAGGGCTTTTGCGGGTTGCGCAAAACCGAATAGAATCAGGATGTAAGTCAATAAGGCAATTTTTTGCATAATTTCTATTATACTGATTTTCTACCATTTTACCTAAATTAACATATTAATATCTATGTTAGCCAAACTTTATTTACTTAACGTTGGGGATTTGCCATTTTTCCGTCAATAAAAAAGCTGATGAAGCACTCGCAAGAGCGCAGCGCGTCAGTATGGTTTTCATCTGTTGCGTTGGGTTGGGCGATGATCTGTTGCAAAGCCGTTTCCCGATTAACCTCGGTCTGCTCGGGCTGTATAATGGCCCGCGTATGCGCTTCTGGCACTATCACTATAATGAAAACGCCCAACCCAATACTTTTCGTAATGTCACGTTGTGGAAAACCTTTGTCATAAAGTGCTTCTATCCGGCATTTTTGACCCAGAGTCAACTGTCGGTAGTGTCTGTCTTTTGAATGAATTTCAGGCATTTATTTTCGGTATGGGAACGGTAAAATGTACTGATAGTTGACTTATTTTTCAATTATGAATCTATTGCACTTGTATTAATCCAGCATCTTACTAATGGTTTACACTATGTTAATATTAAATATATTAAATTATAGCTGATAAAGTAAATTGATAATATCTCCAATTTATTGATAAATAATAATTTAATTTTTAATTTAAATTGCAATGACTAAACAAAACAGGAATATTAATTACACATGGCCATTATGAATAATTTGTTTAGGAAAGAAGCTATAGAAAATAAAAAATCCAGATGGGCTGGAGAAGCACTATTAATAGCAAGAATTCCAAGTTGGGTTATTTGTATATTTTCATCGGTTTTTTTGGTTGTTTTATTTCTATTTATTACTTTTGGCAGTTATACAAGACGTATTAACGCCTATGGTGAAGTGATAACCAATCCTCATCCAATAAATATTTTTTCTTCTCAGCAGGGATTTATTTCTCAGGACTTTGTCAATGTGGGAGATTTTGTAAAACAGGGGCAAAAAATTTATCAGGTAGAATTCAGTCAAATTACAGAGTCAGGAAAAATTAGTACTAATACAAAAAACTCATTAAAAAACCAATTAGTACAGATTAATAATATTATTCAAAAATTACAAAATAATGAGCACATCACCTTAGAAAGTTTGAAAGAACAAAAAGAGCAGTATGAAACTTCATTGAAAGAGTCTAAAATTATTGTTGATGATGCCCGTCAAGGGGTTGAATTTGCGAAGAAAAATATGGATAGTTACAATCTCTATCGGAAACGTGGGCTGATTACAAAAGATCAATTTAATGGTTATGGCTATTCCTATTATCAACAACAAAATATGTATCAGAATCTATACAGCCAGTATATCAGTGATGCATTGAAAATTACTAACCTGAATAGTGAAATTATTCTTAAACAGGCTGATTTTGATAAACAAATATCTGAATATAAAATTCAACGTGACGATTTACAACGAAAATTAACTGAAATGGCTGCCAATGGATCTCTATTAATAACTTCTCCGATTAATGGACGTATTGAATCACTTGGTTTTACCGTCGGTCAGGCGATAACCTTAAACGATATTCTGGCTCAAGTTATTCCGAGTAATATAAAATCTAATTACTATTTAATTCTATGGGTTCCTAATAGCAGTTTGCCGTATATCTCGAAAGGAGATGCAATTAATATACGCTATGATGCATTTCCATTTGAAAAATTTGGGCAGTTCCCAGGATATATCAATAATATTTCATATATTCCTGCTTCTGCCCAGGAAATGTCTTATTATAGAAGCTCTCCTATAAACAAATCCGGGGAAAAAAATGAATCCTATTATAAGGTTTTAGTTACCTTAGATAAAAATCAGTTTAATTATAATGGAAGAAAATTAAATTTATCTAATGGTATGAAAGCTCAATCTACTTTTTTTCTTGAGAAACGTCCTCTCTATCAATGGATGTTCTCACCATTCTATGACATGAAAAAAACATTGGTGGGGCCACAAAATGGATAAAAAATATTTTGAAACTATTACCAGTAAATTGAATCTTGGATTTAAAAGAAAAATCCCCCAAATTTTACAAACCGAGGCAACAGAGTGTGGTTTAGCAAGTTTAGCAATGGTTTTTCATTATCATGGGTTACAAATTGATTTATCCAGTTTACGTAGTCAGTTTGGAATTTCTACACGTGGAGTTGCACTAACTACATTGGTTAGTATTGCCGGCACCCTTAAATTCAAAACCAGAGCCGTCTCACTGGATCTTGATGAACTTTATGCATTAAAATTACCCTGTATTCTGCACTGGGATATGAATCATTTTGTTGTTTTAGTTAGAGTTAATAAAAATAAAATCACCATTCATGATCCAGCATTCGGACATCGGGTCTTGAGTACACAAGAGTTTTCCAAACATTTTACTGGCATTGCATTAGAATTATGGCCAAGTAATGATTTTGTTCCTGTCAAAAAACAAAACAGATTACGTATTATATCACTGCTAAATAATATTCAGGGACTTAAGTCGACACTGGGGAAAATTTTCTTTTTATCCCTTGTTGTAGAAGCCATTAATATACTGATCCCTGTAGGAACGCAGCTAATTATGGATCACGTCGTTATTGCTAAGGATAATAACTTATTAACTATTATTTGTTTTGGTTTGTTTGTCTTCATTCTATTTAAAGTGAGCGTCTCTACTTTGCGTAGCTGGACATCCATTACGATGGAAATATTTGTTGATGCTCAATGGAAATCAGGGGTGTTCGATCATCTAATGAAATTACCTTTAGCTTACTTTGAAAAACGTAAGTTAGGTGATATTCAGTCACGATTTGGTTCATTAAATATCATACGTACTACTTTTACCAAAAATATTGTTAATAGTATTATCGACACGATTATGTTGATCAGTGTTTTCATTATGATGTTACTCTACGGTAACTGGCTCGTTTGGGTGGTATCAGGGTTCACTATTACTTATGTCACCCTAAGGTTGCTTACTTATCAATATTATCGACAACTTTCCGAAGAGCAAATAGTTAAGGATGCCAGAGCAAATTCCCATTTTATGGAAACCTTATATAGCATTAATACATTAAAAGCATTGGGGTTATGTGAAAGTCGGGCAAAATCCTGGTTAAATTTGAGTATCGATACTATTAACTCAAATACCAAACTTGTCAAAATAAGTACAATTTTTGATATCGTTAATACTTTAATTATTGCTTGTGAACAAGTTACTATTCTGTGGTTAGGTTCATCACTCGTTATAGATAATCAAATGACGCTGGGAATGTTTATCGCTTTTAACGCCTATCGTGGGCAATTTGCTGATAGAGCAAGTAATTTGATCGATATGGCACTCAGATTGCGCATGTTAAATTTACATAATGAACGAATCTCCGATATAGTACTTTCTGAACCAGAAAGGGAAGCACCAAACCGGGATCTTGACATTTCAGGGTTACCTGCAGAACTCACTATTTTCAACTTGGCTTATCAATACGATAATTTATCAAAACCCGTTATTTCTAATTTTAATCTTGGTATCAAAGCGGGAGAAAGTGTAGCTATTGTTGGCCCATCTGGTGCAGGAAAAACAACATTAATTAAATTAATGTGTGGCCTGTTGTTGCCTAGTAAGGGCACTATTTTAATTAATGGACTAGATATCAATGTCCTTGGTCTTAATAATTACCGTAGATATATTTCTTGTGTATTACAAGATGATAAATTACTTTCTGGTTCTATCGCTGAAAATATATCTGGATTTGCTCTCTCTCCTGATCTTGAATACATACAAGAATGTGCTAAACGTTGTAATATTCATAACGATATTTTATTGATGCCTATGGGGTATGAAACACTCATTGGTGAATTAGGTAGCGGAATGTCTGGTGGGCAAATACAAAGACTATTGATAGCCAGAGCCCTTTATCGCCGACCAAGCATTTTATTTATGGATGAGGCTACCAGTCATCTCGATTTAGCTAATGAAAAGTATATCAATGAATCAATAGCAGCATTAAATATAACCAGAATTATTATTGCTCATCGGCCATCAACAATTGCATCGGCTAAACGCGTCATTGCAATATCATAAATATTAAGAATAATACGACATTTCACATCTATATATGTAATGAATTGATCTTTAAATGATTGTGTTTTTTATGTATGTTGATTCTTTATAAAACAATAAATTATGAATGAGATGCGGAATAGCGGATAATTTGAGATAAATTTATGTACAAAAAAGTACATTATAAAATAATATTAACATTAACAAATAATTAGCTTGATTTGATATTAAATAACCACCGTTTACCTAATGTTAATATTAAGTAAACTATGATGATGCATGAAAAATAAATAAGATATTGTTGCAGAAAGATATAAACCTATTTATTAACAAAATATTATCGGAGGTTTTAATTTTTCTGGAATCATAATTTAATGGATTATCTGATTAATACTATGGTTCTTTACTCTATTCTGGAACATTATGTCAATGATAAATAAATGAGGTCATATATGAAAGAGTTAAATCAAGTTGAGTTAGAACAAATCTCTGGTGCTGGTTTTTGGGGGGATTTATGTAAGGGACTTGTTAGTGGTGTTGAGAGTATACTTGAGAGTGTAGCCACAGGTCTTCATAATGCCCATATTATATCTGATGATGTTTATAATGGTGCTGAAAAAGTTATCCATGCTGGAGCTAAACAACTAGATAATGTGATCGATAAATCGGGTCTATAATGTTTCAGTTGAAACTGAGGCTGATATCTTAATGTTGTGTATCCAAAAAAAGCCTGGTATAGATTCAATAATATTTAGTTTTGATTATGTCATTACAGTGTAAATTATCAGCCACTCTGATTAGAGTGGCTGACTCCTATCTTATACTCTTTTTTCGTGAGTACCAGAATGAGTGTCGATGCCTTTGCTCTGTATTTTGATTGGCTTCAGCAGAAAGGGCTATTTCCAACGGGACTCGCCGTCCATGACACAGTGTGGGCTACGGCTGTAGCACAAATCACTAATGATGATCTTTGTCGATAGACATGAGTCTAAGCCCGGCTTCTTCTTTTACTGCAAATGATGGGTTCTGATATACTCTGCCAATATTTTGTTCTCATGTTTTCTTGTGTGTCCGTCTTTGTGCGATTAACGGTATATCATCCGGTGTATCAATATTGATGATGTATCACATAATTAAATGTGAGTTTATTGTTTTAAAACAAATAGGTATGTGGAAATTGAAACATATTGTAGAAGTGATGATCTCCGAACAGGAGGTTAAGCAGCGTATTGCTGAGCTGGGGCAACAAATTACAGAGCATTATCGTAATAGCGATTGTGAACTTGTGCTGGTTGGCCTGTTGAGAGGGTCGTTTATCTTTATGGCAGATTTATGTCGTGAAGTGCAGGTTCCTCACGAAGTGGATTTTATGACTGCATCCAGCTATGGCAATGAGATGAGTTCTACCCGCGATGTGAAAATCCTCAAGGATTTGGATGAAGATATTCGTGGCAAAGATGTGTTGATCGTTGAAGATATTATCGATTCAGGCAATACACTGAACAAAATCCGTGAGATCCTGGGGCTGCGTGAACCGAATTCACTGGCGATTTGTACTTTGCTGAACAAACCATCCCGCCGTGAAGTTGATGTCCCGGTTGAATGGATTGGTTATTCGATTGAAGATAAGTTTGTCGTTGGTTATGGCATTGATTATGCGCAGCATTATCGCCACCTGCCTTATATTGGGCATGTCACTTTGCTGGAAGATTGATTGCTGCGGTCATTTTAAGTTATCAGTCGGGTAGTGGGAAAATGGCAGCGAAAGGCTGCCATTTTTTTAGATCAATCAGTTATTTGATTTGAGACAGTTTGGAAATAGCCTGTCGATAATTCAGTTCCAGCTTTTCGCGGCTGTCAGCCGTAATATCGAGATCATGTAATTCACCATCTTTCAAACCATATACCCAACCGTGGATCATCACCTTCTGGCCGCGTTTCCATGCGGATTGCATAATGGTAGAGTGGCCGAGGTTATAAACCTGTTCAATGACATTTAATTCACATAAGCGGTTCAGTCGATCGTTAGGCGGCAATTCACCCAGCATAGAGCTGTGCTTGTACCACAAATCACGGATATGGAGCAGCCAGTTATTGATCAAGCCCAATTCAGTACCGTCCACAGCCGCTTCAATACCACCACAGCCGTAGTGACCGCAGATAATGATGTGTTCTACCTGTAAGACATCAACCGCATACTGTACAACGGATAAACAGTTTAAATCGGTGTGGATAACAAGGTTAGCCACGTTTCGGTGAACAAAAAGATCGCCCGGTGCAGCATCAATCAGTTTTTCAGCAGGTACCCGGCTATCGGAACAGCCTATCCACAGGAAATGGGGTTTTTGCGCTTTTGATAATTCTTTGAAAAAAAGTGGGTTTTCTTCATTCACGGAATTTGACCACTGTTTGTTCCTGGCAAACAGCTCTTCAATCTTTCTCATCATAACTAATAGCCTGACAACGTTTTTGAGATAGAATCATATACAACATCAATTGAGAAATTAATATTTAATTGAAGAATGTTTTTTATTTGATCCCTGTCATTGCTAAGAAAGGCAGGAAAAATAATGGCATAATTTCTATCTTGCACTTAAAAATAGCAAAGAATTAAAGGTATTTTTGACTTATGGCTTACGCATTAGAGTTGATGCAGCTCACGAAAACTTATGAAAGTGGAGTGAAGGCGCTGCGGGGGATTGATTTGCGTGTAGAAGCTGGCGATTTCTACGCGCTTTTGGGGCCAAATGGTGCGGGAAAATCCACTACGATTGGTATTATTAGTTCGTTGGTTAATAAAAGTGGCGGCAAGGTTAAGGTCTTTGGCTACGATATTGATACGGCTCTCGTCAATGCCAAACGGCACCTTGGGCTTGTTCCACAGGAATTCAATTTCAATCCGTTCGAAACGGTGATTCAGATCGTACTGAATCAGGCAGGATATTATGGTGTCCCGCGCAATGTCGCACAGGACAGGGCTGAAATCTATCTTACCCAACTGGATCTCTGGGAAAAACGTAACGAACGCGCCATTCGTTTGTCTGGCGGTATGAAGCGCCGTTTGATGATTGCGCGTGCTTTGATGCATCAGCCGAATTTACTGATCCTTGATGAACCGACTGCGGGGGTGGATATCGAACTGCGTCGATCGATGTGGGAGTTTTTGCGGGAATTGAATGTGCAGGGAACAACCATCATCCTGACGACTCATTATCTGGAAGAGGCTGAAATGCTGTGCCGCAATATTGGTATTATCCAGCATGGTGAACTGGTAGAAAACACCAGTATGAAAGATCTACTCAGCCAGCTTGAAAGTGAAACATTCTTGCTCGATTTAGCCCCCAAAGGAACCGTGCCTAGCGTTAAAGGCTACGATTATCGTCTGCTTGACGCAACAACGTTGGAAATAGAGGTAAAACGTGGGCAGGGGTTGAATGATATTTTCTCCCAGCTAAGTACGCAGGGTATCCAAATCAGCAGTATGCGCAATAAAGCGAATCGCCTGGAAGAGTTGTTTGTTGGGTTGACCAATAATAATCAAGGAGATAGATAATGATCCAACTGTACTGGGTGGCTCTGAAAACCATTTGGATTAAAGAAATCACCCGTTTTGGTCGTATTTGGGTACAAACGTTGCTGCCGCCTGTGATCACCATGTCCCTTTATTTTGTGATATTCGGTAATCTGGTGGGTTCCCGCATTGGTGAAATGGGTGGGGTTGAGTATATGCAATTTATTGTGCCGGGGCTGATCATGATGTCAGTGATCACCAACTCCTACTCGAATGTCTCTTCATCTTTCTTTGGCGCTAAATTTCAGCGTAGTATCGAAGAAATACTGGTTGCTCCGGTTCCAACCCATATTATTATTGCCGGTTTCATTGGCGGAGGAGTCGCGCGTGGTGTATTTGTCGGTATTTTGGTGACATTGGTTTCCCTATTATTCGTGCCGTTACAGATACATTCATGGGGAATGGTCGTCATTACTTTATTGGCAACGTCTATTTTATTTTCGCTGGCGGGGCTGTTGAATGCCATTTTTGCGAAAACTTTCGATGACATTAGCATTATCCCGACATTTGTTTTGACGCCTTTGACTTATCTGGGGGGCGTTTTCTATTCACTTACCCTGTTGCCTACTTTCTGGCAAATCGTGTCAAAACTTAACCCGATCGTCTATATGGTAAGTGGTTTCCGCTATGGTTTTCTTGGCATTGCGGATGTTTCTCTGGCGATGACATTAGGTATGTTGAGTATCTTTATTGTTATATTCTACTTTCTGGCTTGGTACTTAATTGAGTCAGGCCGAGGATTAAGAACTTAACCATCAAAATATTATTCTCCGCCATTATCAATGGCGGAGGATATCCCACAATTAAAATCAGCCAGCCAAATCAACCTGCTGATTATCAATCAGTCGCGTTTTACCCAGCCACGCCGCCATGAGGATCACGGCTTTTTTACTTTGTGCTGTGAGGGGCGTCAGATTTTCTGCATCACGGATAAATAACTCCTCCGGCATAAAACCTTCTTCACGCAAATGTGCAGAGGACAGTTTAATGAGCTGTTCGGTATCCCGTTCGCCATTTTTCAGCCTTTCTGCCATACATTGCATTACTTGATTCAGCAAAGGCGCCATTTTTTTCTGTTCAACGGACAGAAGATTATTACGTGAACTCAGCGCCAATCCATTTTTATCGCGAACAATCGGCACGGACACCAATGTAATATCGTAAGCCATATCTGTAATCATTTTGCGGATGATCTGCAATTGCTGGAAATCTTTTTCGCCGAAATAAACCAGATCTGGTTGGATTAAATTAAACAATTTGCTGACAACGGTCGTGACGCCCCGGAAATGCCCCGGACGACTGGCTCCTTCAAGTTTATGAGAAAGCTCAGGTTCTTCGACAAAAGTCTGGTTACCGTTTAAGCCATTTGGGTACATCTCGTTGGCATTGGGGGCGAAAACCAATTCAACATTGTGACGGCTTAATTTCTCGCAATCTTCTTGCAACGTTCGTGGGTAGTTGACCAGATCATCTTCCCGGTCAAATTGCATGGGATTGACAAAAATACTGACAATCACGACATCAGCCTGCGCTTTGGCGGTATCAACTAATGCCATGTGGCCATCATGCAGGTTTCCCATCGTCGGGACAAAAGCAATACGTTTGCCAGCCTGGCGCCAGCGGCGGATCTCACGGCGTAAAATGGGGATCGTTTCTATAATCAGCATTGCTGTACTCCTTTAATTAGCAGTGATGCTGGGGGAATCATTAGTTGAATGAGTGTGCTTGATCGGGATAGGCACCACTTTCTACTTGCTCAATGTACAGGCGGATGGCATCCCGAATATTGCCTGTTTCTTTGAGGAAGTTTTTGGCAAATTTAGGCGCTCTTGCGGTGATGCCCAAGGCATCGTGCATAACCAAAATTTGTCCGTCAGTCATATTGCCGGCACCAATGCCAATCACCGGAATTTCCAGCGCTTCAGTGACACGTTGTGCCAATTCGGTTGGCACGCATTCCAGCACCAGTAACTGCATTCCCGCTTTTTCTAAGGCAATGGCATCATTGAGTAATTTTTGGGCGCCGGGTGCATCACGCCCTTGAACTTTATAGCCACTGAGTAAATTGACGGATTGTGGTGTCAGGCCCAAGTGACCGCAGACTGGAACCGCGCGTTCAGCCAACAGGGTTACGGTGTCGCACAACCAATCCCCGCCTTCAATTTTGACCATATTGGCACCGGAGCGCATCAGTGTTGCCGCATTGTCAAAACTTTGTTCTGCGGTGGCATAGCTCATGAAAGGCATATCTGCGATGAGAAAAGAATGCGGAGCACCGGCGCGCACGCTGCGGGTGTGGTACGACATGTCTTCAATGGTTACGGGTAAGGTAGAATCGAATCCCTGTACAGTCATCCCCAGTGAATCACCAATGAGCATGACATTGATGCCTTGTTCGGCGAAAAGGTGGGCGAAACTGGCATCGTAAGCGGTGATGGTTGCAAACTTACGTTTTTCTTTTTTTAACTGACGCAGGTCAGCCAGGGTTGTTGGTTTCATTATATTCTCCTGAATAGTTATACCCTTCATCTTTCAAATTGCTGTTGCGATGGTTGTCATTTGAACTCTATTGGGTATAGGGCCTATCCTGTTGGGCATTTTTGCATGACTCAATGGGATAGGCTCTGATTATCCAGAAATCGGCCACGGTTGTATGAGATGTTGAGTTACTTTTCCTTCATAAAACGGCTGCGTTATAACGATCAAACCGGCTGTCAGTGCTATAACCAAAGCGTCAGGCCATTTTCTGGAACTTTTTTTAATCGTTCTGTCAGTGTTTCTCCATCGGGAAATACCAGATTTGGTGCAATTTCTGCAAGTGGGTAAAGCATAAATTCACGCTGTTTTAGACCATAGTGAGGAACCGTCAGGCGCTCAGTATTAATCATGTGATCACCAAACAGCATGATATCCAGATCGAGTGTTCTCGGTCCCCAGCGCTCATCTTTACGGACACGGCCTTGCGCCAGTTCGATTGCCTGAGTGTGATCAAGCAATGTCTCTGCTGACAATTGAGTTTCCAACGCGACGGCAAGATTGAGGTAATCAGGCTGATCCTGCGGACCCATCGGCTTGGTTCGATAAAAAGAGGATCGAACAACAAATGTGGTCTCCGGGATATTTTTCAGGGCAGCAAGTGCATTATCGACTTGCTGCAAAGGATCAGCCAGATTACTGCCAATAGCGATATAAACCAGAGTCATATTAGCCATTGTTCCTGTTCTGGCGAATGTGTCCGCCACGACGGGGGCGCGTTCGACGACGAATGAGGTCATTACCCAGTTCTGATATCATCCCGCGCTGTTGCGAAGGCGTTGACTGTTGGAATCCAGCCCACCACTGTACCAGTTCTTTCAGTTCATGGCGTGGTTCAATATTGGCTCGTAACTCCAATAAATCATAGGCAGCGCGGAACTTCGGATGCTCCATCAGCTTATTCGCGCGTTTTCCCTGACGACGCGGCAGACGAAGCTGGAGTAACCAGATATCTCGCATGGTTGTGGTATGGCGCTTCGGAATGGCAATGGAGCGGCACTGTTCATCAAGAATGTCATTCATGGCCAGCGCAAAGGCGTCGTAGTACTGTAAACCGCCTTCCTGTGACAGTTTTTCCGCATGTTCAATCAGTGGATACCAAAGCATGGCAGCGAATAAGAAAGCGGGGTTAACTCGCATGTCATTCTGTAAGCGGTCATCGGTATTTTTCAGAACCAGCGCCAGCATTTTTTCCATCGGAGAATCAGAATCTTGGGTGAAACTACGTTGGATCATTGGGAATAATGGCTGGAACAGGTGATATTCGCGCAGCAGTTTATAAGTGTTATAACCAAATCCTGCTTGTAACAGTTTCAGTGATTCTTCGAACAGGCGTGCTGATGGAATATCTTTCAATAGAAACGCAAGGCGTGGGATCGGTTCGGCCGTAGCGGGTTCAATGGTCATGTCCAGTTTACTGGCGAAACGAACTGCACGCAGCATACGAACGGGATCTTCCCGATAGCGGACTTCTGGATCACCAATCAGGCGGATGATACCGGCATTAAGGTCTGCCATGCCGCCAACGTAATCCCGCAGTGCGAAATCGTCAATGCCATAGTAGAGGCTATTGATGGTGAAATCGCGACGGGCTGCGTCTTCTTCAACTGAACCAAAGATATTATCACGCAGTAACATGCCGCTCTGGGCTTTATGCGACTGGTTCTGATCATTGCTTTCAATTTGCTCATGTGGCCCACGGAAGGTCGCGACTTCAATGACATCCGGTCCAAACATGATATGGGCAAGGCGAAAGCGACGGCCCACAAGACGGCAATTGCGGAACAATTTACGCACCTGTTCTGGCGTGGCATTGGTTGCTATATCGAAATCTTTGGGCTTTTGGTGCAGCAAGAGATCACGAACGCCACCACCGACCAGATAGGCTTCAAAACCTGATTTATTCAGGCGATACAGAACCTTCAGGGCATTATCACTAATGTCTTTGCGTGAAATTGGATGCTGCTCCCGTGGGATCACGGTGATCGGGGAGTCCGAAGGCTTTGCCTTTGCGGATTTTTTCCTCATTTTATGGTTGTCGGCATGTGATGAAGATGAATGACTTCCTCTGCGACGTTTACGCAGGGAACTGCTCTCTGTTTGAGCAGAATGGTCAGATACGGTGACTGGCCTTTCACTGACTGCCTGTGTGTCGCGTTTTACCCTGTTATCGCGGATCAGCAAATTACGGCAGAAAGTTGCTACTCGGTTAAAAATGGTACACCTCGATAGTGACTAATCAATTAAAACAAAAAACAGCCGCCAATCATAACTTACTGGACATTTTTTGAGAATGCTTATGGTGCCAATCGAAACACTTTATTTAAATTGGCGATTGGTGATGTTTTTTGGTGGAATCGCGTTTATATTCCAACCGTTGATAGCCTGCTGTAGCAGCATATCTGTGGTGAGATCCTGCCAGCCTGCGATAATCGGTTGATTCAAAAATGATAATGCATCAATAAGCAATGGCCTGGGATCACTCAACGGGATCGGTTGGGCGTGATTTTGCTTAGAAAGTTTATTTCCTTTCGCGTTTAGCACGAGAGGTAAATGCACATAATCTGGCGTTGTAAAATTCAAATGCTGATACAGAGATAGCTGACGAACCGTGGGTTCAATTAAATCGGCTCCCCTGACAATTTCAGTGACGCCCTGATAATTATCATCAATAACAACGACAAGATTATAGGCGAATAACCCGTCTTTGCGATGAATAATGAAATCTTCTTCCGCCATTGCCGTAGACACCGTAATGTGTCCCTGCAGTTTATCGCAAAAACGATAAACCGGATGATGCTGTTTCAGACGGATCGCCGCGTTATGGTTGGGTAAGTGTAAATGACGACAGTGATCATCATAAAAACCGTCCAGTTGTTGAATGCGTTGGCGGGTACAGGTACAGCAATAGCTCTTCCCCTGCTGTTTTAACTGATCGAGGATGGCCCGATAGGCTTCATGGCGTTGGGATTGATAGAGAACGTCGTCATCCCAGTAAAGGCCATAATGCTCAAGGGCTTTCAATATCCGGTCGGCTGCGCCAGGGACTTCCCGTGGCGGATCGATGTCATCAATGCGCATCAGCCATTTTCCCTGACAGGCACGCGCTTGCAGATAACTGCCCAGTGCAGTCACCAGGGAGCCGAAATGCAGATCGCCAGAAGGAGACGGGGCGAAACGCCCAATATATAACGAGGAATGATCAGATTGAATCATGTCAGGATCAATCATTTCAGAAGTTAATATTTAATAAATCAATAATATAGGGGGCATACGGCGCCATTCAGCGCCGTACTTAACCCCATCGGTTAGCCAGCCATTTGCTTTTCGCGAATTTCGGCTAACGTCTTACAGTCAATGCATAAATCGGCTGTTGGGCGAGCTTCTAAACGGCGAATGCCGATTTCAACCCCACAGGATTCACAATAGCCGAAATCGTCCTCTTCGACTTTTTTCAGCGTTTTCTCGATCTTTTTGATCAATTTACGCTCACGATCCCGATTGCGTAATTCAAGACTGAACTCTTCTTCTTGCGCCGCACGGTCAACTGGATCAGGGAAGTTTGCTGCCTCATCTTGCATATGAGATACAGTACGGTCTACTTCATCCCTGAGTTGATTGCGCCATGCTTCCAGAATCAGCTTGAAATGCTCTAACTGGGCATCGTTCATGTATTCTTCGCCTGGCTTTTCTTGGTAAGGTTCTACCCCAGCGATGGCGAGAATGCTCAAGGACGAGGTTTTACGTTTTTGCCCTTCTTGCATAATGCTTCTCCTTACACACGCACTATCAAACGACCCCCCTAACAGCAGGGGGAAAAAAATAGGCCGCTATAAATAGCAGATGAGTGCGAGGTTGGCAATTGTTCCTGCCATTAGTTTTGCAATGGTGTGAAGGCAAACATGTTTCCTGCTTAAATATATTGCAAAACTGACCTCGTCAGCATGATCTGTTTACAAATTATCCCATTGATAAAAAAGGTAATTTGTTACTTATCACCATCCTGTTTTCTGCCATATCGGCCTGGTAACAGATTACTTCGACCCCTGAATGATATGCTTGTTCCAAAAGAGAAGCATAATCAGGGTCAATATGTTTTGCTGCCGCAACCTGATTGACCCCAGAATGTAAAACAGCAAATAACAGGACAGCACGCTGGCCTTGTTGTGCTATCAATGATAGCTCACGTAAATGTTTTTGCCCGCGAATTGTCACGGCATCAGGAAAATAGCCACAATCTTCCTGTAACAATGTCACGGACTTGACTTCAATATAGCAATTAACTTTTTGTTTTGACTGTAACAATAAATCTATTCGACTTTTCTCTTTTCCATAGCCCACCTCACGGCGAATTTGGTCATAATCAGATAATTCCGAAATGACGTTTTTTTCAATGGCCTCATAAACCAAGTCATTGGCCCTGAGTGTATTGACACATATCCAGTGCCCGTTTTGCGTCTGCGTCAGTTCCCAACTATTCGGGTATTTGCGTTTGGGGTTGTCGGATGTGGAATACCAGACAGTATCCCCCGGCGTAGCACAACCTGTCATGGCGCCCGTATTGGCACAGTGCAGGGTGAGTGTTTCGCCTTCTGGCGTGAGAACATCCGCAAGAAAGCGCTTATAACGGCGGATTAACGTAGCAGGCTTTAGGGTAGGTGAAAACTCCATAAACATTCCTTCATGACCCGTGATCGAGAGTCTCAATAACTTGAGATTCGATGAAATGAAATCAAAGGTGCCAATGCTACAATGGCATCTGTTGAAAGTTAATTCCTATGGTGATTCTTTGTTATTACCTATTTATGACATTGTAGAACCCGTGATCGCTGCGTTGCAAACATCGAAACAGGTGTTGCTGCATGCGCCCACTGGCGCCGGAAAATCGACCGGGTTGCCATTGGCGATTTTGCATCAGGCACCCTTGGCGGGTCGCATTATTATGCTGGAACCCCGGCGCATTGCTGCGCGCAGTGTCGCAGAACGCCTTGCTGAACAATTGGGTGAAGCCGTTGGCCTAACCGTGGGTTATCGGATGCGTTCTGAAACCAAAGTCAGTGCTTCGACACGCCTTGAAGTGGTGACGGAAGGCGTTCTGGCCCGCATGCTCCAGCAAGATCCGGAACTGAGTGAGGTTTCTCTCGTTATTCTTGATGAATTCCATGAACGCAGTTTACAGGCTGATTTGGCGTTGGCACTGTTGCTGGATGTACAGGAAGGATTGCGCGACGATTTGCGGATTCTGGTGATGTCCGCAACGCTGGATAATCAGCGTCTTTCCGCTTTATTGCTGGATGCGCCCGTGATTGTGTCAGAAGGGCGTAGTTATCCGGTGGTGAGATCTTACCAGCCCTTGCCCTCTCATCAACCTTTCGAACAGGCCGTCGCCTCGGCGGTATTGCGTTTATTGCAGCAGGAGGCGGGATCGCTATTGCTGTTCCTGCCCGGGGTCGGTGAAATCCAGCGCGTATTTTCTCAGTTGGAAGGTAAGGTCAGTGACGAGACGTTATTGTGCCCACTGTATGGAGCCTTGTCACTCTCAGATCAACGCAAGGCGATCGCCCCCGCTCCCACGGGGATGCGCAAGGTCGTGCTGGCGACCAATATTGCCGAAACCAGTCTGACCATTGAAGGTATCCGGCTGGTGGTGGACAGCGGTCTTGAACGCACCAGCCGATTCGAACCGAAGAGCGGGCTGACCCGTTTAATGACCCAGCGCATCAGTCAGGCATCCATGGTGCAGCGGGCAGGGCGTGCCGGACGGTTAGAGGCGGGCGTCTGTTGGCATCTGTTTGGTCAGGAGCAGGCAGAGAGAGCGGCTGAACACAGCGAGCCGGAAATTCTGCATGCAGATTTAAGCAGTCTATTGCTCTCCCTATTGCAGTGGGGATGTCGTGACAGCAGCCGGCTCCATTGGTTAGATAATCCGCCACCGCCTGCATTGGCGGTGGCGGAGTCACTGTTAGTGCGATTAGGGGCATTGGATAGTCATCAGCGGCTGACCGCTCGTGGCTGGCAAATGGCAGAATCCGGGAGTGAGCCGCGTTTGGCGGCGATATTATGCGCAGGTAAAGAACGTGCGGGTAAAGAACGCGGCGCAGGTAAAGAACGTGCGGCATTGGTAACGGCAGCAAAACTGGTCGCTATTCTGGAAGAACCACCTCGCCGTGGACAGCCTGATATTATGCATTGGATGAGTTTAAACCCGCGTCATTGGCAGCAACGGGCCAATCAGTTGGTCAGAAATCTTGGGAACAATGTTGTTGGGAACAATGTTGTTGGAAACAATGTTGTTGGAAACAATGTCATTGGGAACAATGCTGAACACATTGACCTTGATATTGTACCTGAATTATTGGTGCAGGGATTCCCTGATCGGATTGCCAAGAACCGTGATAATCTTGGGCGTTTTCAGTTGGCCAATGGCTTGGGCGTGGCACTGGAGCGTGAAGAACCCCTTTCGGGAGAGAGCTGGTTGGTTATTCCTTCATTGCAGCAGTTCAATACTCCTGATGCCAGGGTTTCGCTTGCCTGCCCTTTGGATATCGAACAGACCCTGCGACAATCCCCGCTTCTGTTTACTGAACAGACAGCCGTGGAATGGGATGATAACAAAGGGTCATTGCGGGCATGGAAGCGCTTGCAATGTGGGCGCTTAGTGGTCAAAGCCCAGCCTTTGGCAAAGCCTTCGGAATCGGAGCTACAGGAAGCCTTGCTGAACTGGGTTCGGCAGGAAGGTTTGTCCGCGTTGAATTGGTCACAAGACGCGCTGCAATTACGCATTCGTCTGCAAAGGGCAACAGAATGGCTACCGGAAGAGGCGTGGCCGGCCGTTGACGATCAATCGTTGTTGGATTCCCTTGAGCAATGGCTGCTTCCTGTTTTGGGAGGCATTGGTGATTTGAAAGGGCTGCGCCAGATTGAACTCTCATCTTGCCTGCTGGGTTTACTTAACTGGCAGCAACGGCAAATACTGGATAATGAGTTGCCTACTAATTACACTGTTCCGACTGGCAGCCGGATCACCGTCCGGTATTTCAACGATAAGCCGCCTGTGCTGTCAGTTAGAATGCAGGAAATGTATGGGGAGCAGCAAAACCCAGTCTTGGCAAAAGGAAGAATTCCGCTTGTCATTGAGCTGTTGTCTCCTGCCCATCGGCCATTGCAGATCACACAGGATCTCGCTGCATTTTGGCGGGGAGCTTACCGTGAAGTACAAAAAGAGATGAAAGGGCGTTATCCCAAACACTTATGGCCCGATGATCCTGCTAATACGGCACCAACTAGGCGCGTGAAGAAACAGATGTAATTGCTTTTAATTCATATGGCGGCATTTAACAAATATTTGGAGAATTCGGTATGTCTGATGATAACCGTCAGCCAATCGGACGCAAGGGCAAAAAATCAGGACTTCGTCGTGGGCGGACATCAAAAAAACGCAATCGGCGGGATGACTATGATGATTATGAAGATAATGATTTTGACGACGACGATGAGGATGAAGTCATGACTAAAAAAGGGAAGCCTTCCCGCCCATCCAAGGCCCGCCCACCGGGGAAAACAGGGAACGGGTTTTTGTGGCTGCTGTTAAAAATCTTAATTGTGTTGGCGGTACTCTTTGTTATCTATGGTTTCTATCTGGATAACAAAATTCGCCAGCGTATTGACGGTAAAGTTTGGGATTTACCCGCCGCCGTGTATGGCCGGATGGTTAACCTCGAACCGGGCATGAATTACAGCAAAGATGAAATGATCCGTTTACTGGAGGGAATGCAGTATCGGAAAGTGACCAAAATTACCCGTGCCGGTGAGTTTGTGGTCAGGGGGAACAGCATTGAAATGCTGCGTCGTCCGTTTGATTTTCCTGATGGTCAGGAAGGGCAAATTCAGGCGCGCTTGACTTTTGATAGCAATCATCTTTCCAGCATTGAGAACATGGAGAATCAACGTCAGTTTGGTTTCTTCCGCCTCGATCCGAAATTAATCACAATGATGCAGTCACCGAATGGTGAGCAGCGCCTGTTTGTTCCGCGTTCGGGCTTTCCGGATTTACTGGTGCAGACATTGCTGGAAACGGAAGATCGTTATTTCTATGAACATGGCGGGGTCAGGCCGCTTTCGATTGCCCGTGCCGTATTGGCTAACCTGACGGCGGGGCGTGCGGTTCAGGGGGGCAGTACCCTGACGCAGCAACTGGTGAAAAACCTGTTCCTTTCCAATGAACGGACCTTGAGCCGTAAAGCGAATGAAGCCTACATGGCTCTGTTGATGGATGCGCGTTACAGCAAGGATCGCATCCTTGAACTGTACCTCAACGAAGTCTATTTGGGGCAAAGTGGTGATGAGCAAATCCGTGGCTTCCCGCTGGCGAGCCTGTATTATTTTGGGCGTCCGATTGATGAACTGAGTTTGGATCAGCAGGCGTTGCTGGTGGGGATGGTCAAGGGAGCATCCTTGTATAATCCCTGGCGCAATCCGAAAGTCGCGCTGGAACGGCGCAACGTGGTATTAAAAATTCTCCAGAACCGAAATATTATCGATCAGGAACTGTATGACTTGTTGAGCGCCCGTCCACTTGGCGTTAAACCCAAAAGCGAGTCAATTACACCTCAACCCGCGTTTATGCAGTTGGTGCGTCAGGAATTGCAGGAAAAGCTGGGCGATAAAATCAATGAACTATCGGGGGTGAAAATCTTTACCACCTTAGATCCGGTTTCACAGGATGCGGCGGAAAAATCAGTGGAAGAGGGCGTGGCTGCCCTGCGGAAAGACCGTAAAGTGACTGATCTGGAAGGCGCAATGGTGGTGGTTGACCGTTTCAGTGGTGAGGTTCGTGCGTTGGTTGGGGGTTCCCAGCCACAATACGCCGGATTTAACCGGGCACTGAATGCCCGCCGTTTGATCGGCTCCCTCGCCAAGCCCGCGACTTATCTGACGGCATTGAGCCAGCCGGATAAATATCGCCTGAATACCTGGTTGGCCGATGAGCCTATCTCCATTCCTCAGGCGGGCGGAAAACCGTGGGAGCCGAAGAACTTTAGCCGTAATTTTAGCGGGCGCGTGATGTTAGTGGATGCGCTGGCGCGTTCAATGAACGTTCCGACCGTCAATCTGGGGCTGGATGTGGGGTTGGATCGGATTACCAATACATTGATTTCACTGGGTATCCCGGCAAAAGAGATCCAACAGGTTCCTTCGATGTTATTGGGTGCGATTAACCTGACTCCAATGGAAATGGCGCAGGAATTCCAGACTATTGCCAGTGGCGGTAATCGCGCAAAACTTTCTGCATTACGTTCGATCATTGCCGAAGATGGAACCGTCGTTTACCAGAGCTACCCGCAGGCAGAGCGCGTCGTGCCTCCACAGGCCGCTTATCTGACCCTCTATGGTATGCAACAGGTCGTCGCGCGAGGCACAGGCCGTTCATTGGTTGGCAAATATGGCAAATACAATTTGGCCGGGAAAACCGGAACCACCAATGATCTGCGTGACAGTTGGTTTACGGGGATTGACGGCAAGGAAGTCACCATCGTCTGGACAGGGCGTGATAACAATGGTCCCACTAATTTAACTGGTGCGACGGGAGCATTAACGATTTACCGCCGTTATCTGGAAAACGAAACGCCACTGGCGCTGAATAACCGTCAGCCGGAAGGCATTGTGGAGATGTCAGTCAATGAAGATGGCAGCTTCAACTGTGCGGGTAACGGCGTCAGGGTGTTACCGACCTGGACTGATAATCCGGAGGGTTTATGCCAGCAGTCGCCGCCACAGCCGATAGAGGAGGGCGAAGAAGAAGCCCCGGGCTGGTTGCGAGAGATGTTTGGTCAGTAATCATTGGATCCGTCAGAAAATGCGGCTCCCCATCCAAACGGGGTGGGGAGTTTAAGGCATGGCGGGGTATCAACGATGAAATAATCGTAGATCAAATGCCTGAAAAGCATCATCTTGAGGAGAATATCCCAACATTTTTCTGGTTTGGGTGAGATCGAGACGTTTAAACCGATTATTGGAAATACCGTGGGCGATAAAGAACGTGATATTTTCAGCTTCAATGGCGCAAGTGATCAACTGAACTGCATCCTCCGGACTGAGCCAGGCACTCAGATCACGGGCATTCTTCAATGCGTGACTATCCCTAAATTCAAAAGCGCCGATTCGCAGTGCGACGGAAGACAAGCCTTTCTGAGTCGCGAAATAAGCGCAAAGCGCTTCGCCATAACATTTTGTCACACCGTGTAAATTAGCGGGGGAGACGGCTATTCCATCAGATATTTGTTTATCGACGGGGTATCCCTCAATCGTTTGTGCGCTGCTGGCAAAAACAAAACGACGGCATTTAGACTGAGCGGCGGCTTGAAGAAGGTAAGTCGTGGTTAAGATATTGGCTGGTAATAAATGTTCAAATTCAGCCTCAGCATGGGGAATTCCGGCAAGATGGACAATATTCTCGATATCTATCATTAATGGTTCGGCGACAGAGGGATCGGATAAATCAGCGAGAATAAAACGATGCGGAGTTGGAATGGGATAATCAGGTTGTTTTTGGTCTACGAGGGTAAAAATATAACGTTCCTGCATGGACAGAAAAAAAGTTCGTCCGATACGCCCACTGGCACCGGTTAACAAAATAGTCCGCTTCGACATTATCTTCTCTCCCAATCTCATCAATGGGTTTAGGTTAAACGTAATATATCGATATGAGCTCAGGAATAATAACTTAAACCTGTTTTTTTATCCTTATTCCGGCTTTGGTTTGAGTCTTCACTCAGGTGCCACAGGATCGTCGATGGTAGATTATGGTGTCATTTTGGCACCTATATTGACTTTTGTTAAAAAATGATGATAAATTAGACAGCGAAGGGAAATTCGCATTTCAACAAAAAATAGGCTCCGCTAGCTCTCAATAATGTCATTGAGCGGCGGGTAGTTATAGTGAATTAATCGCCGCAGAATGCGGAGGAGTTAGGTGTATGGCCACATTAGTTAATGAACGGATCACGACTAGAGTGAGTTCAGAAACCAAAGAACTGCTCGAAAAAGCACTTTCATTATCGGGATATGCCAGTTTGAATAGTTTTATTGCAAATGCTGCTATTACAGAAGCAAAACGATTGATTGAGCAAGACATGCGTATTCGATTGTGTCAGGAAGATGCATTGGCGTTTGTTCATGCATTGGAAAATGAAGAACCAATCAATAATGAGCGTTTCCTGCGTGCTGCTCGTAGACATAAGGAAACAATAAGTGCAGATAGAAAATCTAAATAAAAATAAGCACGATAGAAATAATTTTGATTGTGGTGAACCCGAGTTAAACAACTATCTGAAAACAGTATCGGGACAGCACGATAAAAAAGATCTGTCACGGACATTCGTTCTCACCAGTAGCCAAAATGAATGTCAAATAAAGGGTTATTATTCTCTGGCGCTATGCACGGTAGAACTCAACGAACTACCAGAAAAAATAGCAAAAAAGTACCCTGTGGCACTACATTGTGCACTGATTGGTCGTCTGGCTATAAGTAAATCACTGCAACGCCAAGGACTTGGGGAAATTTTGCTGATAGATGCAATCCGAAGAGCCACCGAGTCATCAAGATCTATACCCACCCCGATGATCATCGTCAATGCTAAGAACGATATAGCAAAAAAATTATACACGAATATGGGATTTCAGGAATTTCCCCGGGAAAAGAGTAAATTATTCATGACCATGGCGAGTGCAATAGAAATGTTGAAAATTGCAGATGGAATGTAATAGATCGGTGTTACTCACCCCCGGTCACATAGCACATCGTTATCTATGTGACCGGGGATTCACACTCTTATTTTAACTTAGCAAAACAACGTGCTGCCGCGTCAATGGTGCGCTGGATATCTTCATCTGAATGGGCAATGGACATAAAACCCGCTTCAAACGCAGAAGGTGCCAGATAAACGCCTTCATCCAGCATCAGGTGGAAGAACTGCTTGAAGCGTTCTATATCACACTTCATCACATCCTGATAGCAGGTGACCTTTTCCGCCTCGGTAAAGAAAATACCAAACATGCCGCCGACGTGATTGACAACCAGAGGAATACCCGCTGCTGATGCGGCATTTTTCAGGCCAACCGCCAGTTTGTCGGTCAATTCGCTCAGACGTTGATGAACACCCGCTTGGGCAACTTCGTTCAGACAAGCCAGACCCGCAGCCATCGCGATGGGGTTGCCTGAAAGGGTGCCCGCCTGATAAACCGGGCCAGTGGGGGCCAGTTTTTCCATGATTTCCCGACGGCCACCAAACGCGCCGACAGGCATACCGCCACCGATGATTTTGCCAAGGGAGGTCAAATCCGGCTTAACATCGTAATATTCCTGCGCCCCCCCCAGAGCGACACGGAAGCCCGTCATTACTTCATCAATGATCAGCAAGGCACCAAATTCATCACACAGCTTACGCAGACCCGGCAGGAATTCTGGTTGTGGAGGAATGCAATTCATGTTGCCCGCGACCGGTTCAACAATGATACAGGCGATATCTTGCGGGTATTTTTCGAAGGCTTCGCGGACGGAATCCAGATCATTGTAAATGCAAGTCAGGGTGTGTTTGGCAAAGTCAGCAGGAACCCCCGGCGAATTTGGTTGACCCATCGTCAGGGCGCCAGAACCGGCTTTTACCAACAGACAATCCGCGTGGCCGTGATAGCAGCCTTCGAATTTAATGATTTTATCGCGTTGGGTATAACCGCGAGCCAGACGGATGGCGCTCATGGTGGCTTCTGTACCTGAGTTCACCATCCGAACCATATCCATGGAAGGCACCAGTTTTGTGACCCGTTTTGCCATTTCCACTTCGGCAGCCGTTGGCGCTCCGAAACTCAGGCCACACTCAGCCGCTTCAATGACGGCATGACGGATGGCCGGATGGTTATGCCCAAGAACCATGGGTCCCCATGAACCGACATAATCGATATAGGCATTGTCATCGACATCATAAAGATAGGCACCATCAGCACGTTGGATAAAAACAGGCGTACCGCCAACACCGTTAAAAGCACGTACCGGTGAATTGACACCGCCGGGGATCACCTGTTTTGCCTGGGAGTAAAGCGTTTCGGACTGGCTCATGAATAAAAGCTCCTGAAAGATAACGGTATAGATATGGGAATGCCATTCTAAAGCACCCCAATGGGGAAGCCAAATTATCATCATGCAGGGAAGCATTATTTGAATTGTTGCGTTTGTGTGGCAAAACTTGAACGAATCAGTCAGGTATTGGATAATCGCCGTTAACTGATGAGACAAATATAAAATGTGCTCCCCGTAGCATGGGGATAAACCGCATAAAACGACTTTCCGGGCACTTTTACCGGAAACCGACCGGAGTAAAAATATGAGCGATGATGCTGCACTGCCTTTGCAGTTTACTGATGCCGCAGCCAATAAAGTGAAAGTGCTGGTTGCTGATGAAGATAACCCGAACCTGCGTCTGCGGGTCTATATTACAGGGGGTGGTTGTAGCGGTTTCCAGTATGGTTTCACTTTCGATGACCAAATGAATGAAGGTGATCTGACAATTCAGAAACAAGGGGTTGAGCTGGTTATTGACCCAATGAGTCTGCAATATCTGGTAGGGGGTTGTGTGGATTATACGGAAGGGCTGGAAGGTTCCCGTTTTATCGTGACCAACCCGAATGCAAAAACGACCTGCGGTTGTGGTTCTTCTTTTAGTGTTTAATGAATGTATCCAGAATGATGGCAATCGTTAGCCTCCTCTCAGGAGGCTATTTTGCGAGTTCTGCTTGATTGCCGGAATCGTTTAACTGCTTACACAATTGCTC
This sequence comes from Xenorhabdus beddingii, assembly GCF_002127545.1. Taxonomy (GTDB): domain Bacteria; phylum Pseudomonadota; class Gammaproteobacteria; order Enterobacterales; family Enterobacteriaceae; genus Xenorhabdus; species Xenorhabdus beddingii. The sequence continues at coordinate 188,811 of NZ_MUBK01000001.1, read as the reverse complement.
TGTTGCCAAAATAATCCTCGGCCCTGCCCGGCTAAACCAGTCATCATTTAGGCTGATAATTCTGCTATCCAGTTGTGGCCGCCAAAAATCCGCCACCCGCTGTTTTTGCCCTTCCGTGCCGCCCATGACAATCACTTCTGGTTTGCGGGTAAGTACTTGCTCACGATTAACTTGTGGCCACGGAACGGGACTATCGGCAAAAATATTTCTCCCGCCGCATACGGAGACAATTTCGCTTTGGAGGGTGTCACGGGAGGCGGTAAAAATCGGGTTCATGCCAAACTGTAAGAATACGGGTTTGGGATGTGGATTGGCATAATTCTGTTTTAATTGGTTGAACTTCCGGCGAATATCCGCCGCTGCTTTTTTGGCTATATCAGGGTGTGGACTGTGGGTCGCCAGTCGTTCCAGCTCTGTCGCAACATCTTCGACTTTTTTCACATCAGAATAAAAAATCGGTATGCCTAAGGCGGCGAGTTGTTCCAGAGGGCGTTGGGGATTACCGCTACGCCATGCCAGAATCAGGTCAGGTTTCAGGGCGAGGATGCGTTCCACATTGATGCCCTGCCAGTCAGCGACGTGCTCCCGCTTTTTGGCGGCCTCAGGATAATCAGAGTAAGCGCTCACTGCGACAAGTTGGTCACCGAGTCCGGCAGCATAGGCGAGTTCGGTGGTTGATGGGGAAAGACTAATCACACGGGAGGCGGCCGCATAAAGTGGAGCACTGAAAACACCTAAAAAACTATATAGAAAGCCGGATAGAAAACCAGACAGAAGAAATGAAAATGCCATCCAGCCAGATCGATAAGGGGCAATTTTAGAAAATGCTTTCATTACGGATGCTCCACGTTACAGGATGGATTACGGTTTGCTGAGTTCGGTCAGCATGGCGTTGACCATCTGGGTGGATTCACGTGCCGCGACCACTAAAAATTCGTCAAAGCTGATATGGGACTCTTGATCAGCAACGTCGGAAATGGCGCGAACAACCACAAACGGTAGGTGGTATTGATGGCAAACATGACCAATCGCCGCCGCTTCCATCTCAACCGCCGCCACGTTCGGGAAGGTGGCGCGAATGCGTGCCAGTGGCTCTGAGCCATTGATAAACGCATCACCACTGCAAACCAGACCGCGCACGGCATTCAGATCGAGGGATTGAATACATTTTTCAGCCAGGATGATTAATTGCTCATCAGCAACAAAAGCCGGCGGACATTGCGCCATTTGACCGGGTTCATAGCCAAAGGCAGTGACATCGGCATCGTGATAACGGACTTCTTCGGAAACGACGATATCCCCTACGTTTAATTTGGCATCAAGGCCACCCGCAGAACCGGTGTTAATCACGATATCCGGCTGGCAATGTTCAATCAATAAGGTGGTGCCAAGGGCAGCAGCAACTTTACCAATACCGGATTTCAGCAAGGCGATGTCAACGCCATTCAGCTTACCGGTATAGATTTCACATCCGCCCCGTGACAATGTTTGCAAGCCTTCGATCTGGTCGCGCAATAACGTCACTTCTTGTTCCATTGCACCTATTACACCTACTTTCATTGTGTCATACTCTCTTAAGTCATTAATGGATTGGAGCCTATATTAACAGGCTGATTTGGTCGGCAAGTGTATCATTGAATCACCATCTACCGGAGATTCCAATTCTAAATAATCGTTTCATTCGGTATGGGAGGATTGATGTCTAAAATTGATTTCAAACAGAAGTTGAATTACCAACGTAAGTTCAGTAAATCTTCCATCGATCCCGATGATGAAGATCACGTCACCCGCCAATTTGAGAGTGATCGGGGGCGCATCATCAACTCAGCCGCGATTCGGCGATTGCAGCAAAAAACGCAGGTATTCCCGCTTGAGCGCAATGCGGCGGTGCGCAGTCGATTGACTCATTCACTGGAAGTACAGCAAATCGGGCGCTATATCTCAAAAACCATTATCGCGGAGCTGACAAAGCAAGACTTACTCAAAAAATATGGGCTAAGTGACCGCTTACTTGCTTTTGAAAGCCTGGTTGAAATGGCCTGCCTGATGCACGATATTGGAAATCCGCCGTTCGGGCATTTTGGTGAGGCAGCGATTAAGGATTGGTTCTCCCGTCGATTGGACCCTGACTATTTGCCAAACAGGAAGGATCGGCAGGATAACTGTAAAGTTGCGGCACTGCGTTTGAGCGGTGAAGAGAAAAAGGATCTGTTTCGTCAGCAATTGCGTAAAGACTTATGTCAGTTTGAAGGCAATGCCCAGGCTATTCGTCTGGCACATAACCTGCTTCGGCTGAATCTGACTTATGCCCAAATTGGCTGCATCCTGAAATATACCTGTCCGGCTTATCGTCTGGAAGAATCTCCCCCTGAATTCAGTTACCTGATGAAGAAAAAAGGCTATTACTGGTCAGAAGACAACTTTATCCGTGAGTTGAAGAAAGAGCTGCAAATGGGGGATTTCTGCCGGTTTCCGCTGACCTATATTATGGAGGCCGCCGATGATATTTCGTATTGCATTGCGGATCTGGACGATGCCGTTGAAAAGGACATTTTTAATGTCGATCAGTTGGTGGAATACCTGAAAAAAGAGTGGGAAGAAAATGGCGGGCACAGAAAAGGCGATTTGTTTGAATCTACGGTGATACAAGCCTATAAGAAAACGGCCAATAATGAAGCCCGTCGCAATATCCACGAACAATTTTTCATGTATTTGCGCGTGTTTATCACGGGGAAATTGGTTCCTTATACCGCCAAACTGTTTATCGAACATCTGCCGGAAATTTATGCCGGGACATTTAACCACGCCTTGCTGGAAGGCGATGGGGATGAACACCGTTTATTGAAAACCCTGAAAAATGTCACCCGAAAGCGCGTTTTCAATCACCCTGAAGTGGAAGAACTGGAGTTGCAGGGGTATCGAATCATTACCGGATTACTGGATGTTTATAACCCCCTGCTGGTGTTGTCCCGACAGGATTTCATGGAACTGAACCAGAATAATTTCCACAAAAAATACTTTATTGAAACCCGCCTGCTGCACAAACTTTCCACCAAGCATCGTCTGGCTTATGGTGAAGCGGTGGAAGGCATTGTTGCCACTGATGAAGCAGAAAAAGATGTCCTCGAATTTTATTATCGGGCGCGTCTGATTCAGGATTACATCAGTGGCATGACAGATCATTATGCTTACGAAGAATACCGTAAGTTTATGGTCACGAAATAAGGGCGGAGTCGCCCTGAGTCGCGGTTATTCCAACCTGAATCTCTTATCCAGCATTCTGGTTACTTATAGTGCATGACGCTGCACGATGGAATACAAAACAGTTTTTGTTTTGTATTCCATTGTCGGCAGACAAGCCGCATAAGCTGCGTGGTCAGTTTGGCAATCAAAGACTTCTTTCGACCATCGCAATAATGATTGCGTAAAGTTCGGTTTCCGCTTGGGTTGCAGTGATATCGCCGTTAGCTGCCGCATAGGATAAAGTTTCTGCGGCTCCCAGCATTGCCCAGAGGCTGGCGGTTGTGATTTTTCCGCTTTTGGTGTGGGACGCTAATATTACCCGACACTTTTCTACAAAAATTCTTGCATATTCGAGTTTGATTTTTTCGAGCTCAGGTGAGCCTGTTAAGGAAGCAATAATACTGGGTATTTCACGTCCCTGAAGAAGTACACAATTGATGTAAGATGACGCAATAACAGCCGCTTTTTTTTTCAAAGTGGGTTCGCTTTGTTGAATTACCGTGTCCATGATCTTGGTTGGGCGATTGTGTCGGCTTATTCTTCATGTCCGGGGAAAAGGGTGCCTTTGCTTCAGTCCGGTACGCATTTTATGTTCCAACGCGGCATACACCATTAAACAGCAGGTCAAACAACGTCAGGGTGTTTTCGGGGGCTGAGTCCACCCGTTGTTGAGCGTAGCTAATCTCACATCCATACATAATATTTTCAGGCCACACGTAGAATACGTCGTATCTTCTTTTTCCCATTCGGTGTCTCGTCCTGTTTCCTTGACTGCTTTAGTCACCCATGCCATGGGAATATTTTTACTGAAAGCATCCATGGATTCAGGGTAATTCAATTCTGCAGTGGCTTGGAGTTCACGAGAAAATTCAGACGTAAAAATCGGCCTCAGACAATCATCTGAGGCCGATTATGACTTATCTCGGTTTGCTTAAGCGAGTGGTATTATGTTAACCACGGGGTTTATCTGGCTCAGTTTATTGGCCCTGCTACTCAGGCGCTCGCTGGTAAGAAGATTATTTCCGGCGATTTCGTTGCTCAAAGGCCGCTCAAAATACCGAGATCTGGCTATGGCCAATAATCGAAAAATTTCTCCAAAGGGCATGGTCGGAAACCAGTTTCTGGCTGGAAAAAACTCAGGCGTATTTATGCCAACACGCTTTCAAAACACCATAAAGAAAATCATGTAAAAACAAAATATTGAATGCGTATTTTGAAAAATTTAATTCTTAAAATCCTGTATATGAAAGATCTCTATCAAAATAACAGCATCATATCCGATGAGGATTTAATGCGACAGAACCCGGATTTTTACGGAAACGGTACGGCAGCTTCCACTAATTTTTAAATAAATTTTCAACCATAAAATCGATAAATACTCTTAGCTTGGGCGATAAGTATTTTCCTGAAGGCCACAGTACTCTACATGTTGTTACATCATGATTAAAGTCATCTAAGACAGTGATAAGTTTTCCTGTGTTTAGCCGAGTATAAACAGCTAAATCAGGAATACATGCAATACCAAGACCATTTTCTGCACAAGAAATTAGTGGCTCAAGTGTGTTAATCACCATTCTAGTAGGCCATTCCGTCTGTAAAACTTGACTGTATTGACTGGTTGGCCAAATATCCAGTTTTCCTGTACTCTTATAACGATACATTATACAGCTATGTTTAATAAGGTCTTCTGGTTTTTCAGGAGTTCCAGCTTTCAATAAATAATCAGGGGAAGCAACTAGGATCCTTTTGTAAGATCCAAGTACACGAGCCATTAATCGTGAATCAGTTAATTCTCCTATACGTATTACAGCATCAAATCCTTCTTCAATTAAATCAACCAAACCATCAGTGCTATCTATTTCTAATTCAATATCAGGATACTGTTGACTGAATTTTACGAATTGAGGCATAAATAACACCCCAATTGATGGTATACTTACTTTTAATTTTCCATATGGCAATAATTGTGATTCGGAAAGTTCATTTTTCGCTGCCTCTATTTCGTCAAGAATGCGACGACAACGTTTAAGAAAAAGAGTACCTTCCGGTGTTAAAGTCACTATACGGGTGGAACGATGAAAAAGTCTTACCCGTAACTTTTCTTCAAGACGAGCTATTGCTTTGCTGATAGCTGAAGATGATATACCTAATTGGTTACCTACTGTAGTAAAATTGCGTGCCTCACTTATACGAACAAAAATTTCGAGAACGCTAAGGTTATCCACCACTATTCTCCCTATCAATGACATAATTGTCACATTTGTTATTAGTTATAATACGCTGTAATATATAACTTTATACTAAATAATCAGAATTATATATAAGAGATTAAACTAAGTGCCAATTCCAAGATTAGAGTCTTAGAATAATGAAAAAAATAATTTTCGACGGAACAAGCGATAGATAAATTAGTTGAAATTTTCTACGATGTCGATGATTTTTATTGGGCTTTTATTACTCAATAGGAACAATTTTGCAAGGCAACTACATGAATGATTAAATATCATCTATATTATTAACCCGGCGGAAAAATATATTGCCTAGATAGTGTCGTCATGAATGGCTGACTTTAATCATAAGTACCCCCACACACCGCCGCCATGATATCTCTGATCGTGTTTGGCATTTACTTGAGCCACACCTACCAGGAAGTAAGGGAGCCTGGGGACGTGTCGCTTATGATAATCGATTATTTATTAATGCGGTCTTCTGGATTTTACGGACAGGTGTCCCCTGGTGAGATTTACCCCCCGATTATGGCGATTGGAAAAATACACATCGCCGTTTTTGTCGGTGGCGTGACAAAGGCGTATGGGAAGGATTGCTTGAAGAACTCATCTCTGAACCCGATTTCGAATGGCTAATGATTGATGCCAGTCACATTAAGGTTCACCCCCATGCAGCAGGAGCGGAAGGTGGTAATCAGGATATGGGGCGTACAAAAGGGGGCTCAATACCAAGATACACCTGGCCGTGGATGCGCATGGTATACCGGTCAGAGCACTTATTACAAGCGGTACCACAGCAGATTGTTCACAAGCTGAGGTCTTGATTGAAGGAATCGATGCGGAACATTTATTGGCGGATCGGGGTTATGATAGCAATACCCTTGTTGAACAAGCAGAAAAACAAGGCATGAAAGCGCAAATTCCCAGTCGCAAAAATCGCAAAGTGAAACGAGAATATGACCGAGAACGCTATCGGCTCAGGCACTTAGTTGAAAATGCTTTTCTCCATCTTAAACGTTGGCGTGGTATAGCAACCCGTTATGCTAAAACGAGTGCCTCATTTCTTGCTGCCGTTCGGATCCGCTGTCTCGCTCTTTGGTTAAGTATTTTATGACGACACCATCTAGTCGAATCCACCGTAAAATAATTTTCTCAAAGAGGTCGTGGGGTGAGATAAAAGAATTTTATCTATATTGATTATTTCATCTGCCATTTCTTTCAATTCAAGACTACTAAAAAGTGATGAATTAGATACCCAACGAAAAGCCCTTTTAGTTGGTTCTATTTGCATTGTCAAAAAAGGATTTATTTCTTTGTGTGCTTCAAAGTTTATTGGATTATTTTCAATACTTTTATAATTAATAACATCAATCCAAAAAATGAATTTAGGATTTAAAAATTCCGACAATCTCAAGTTAGGATAACGGGATATTATATCTTTAGTGAATGTCTTGTTTTTATTTACTGTGGTATACTCAACTGATATAGAATCATATAAGTCAAATGCAGTGCCATCAAGGTTAACGTGAAACTCAAAGGGAACAACATCAGAAAAAAAGGTAGAATAATCCAGGTTTTTATTTTTAAATAAATTAACCTTCCAGGCAAGATGGAAATGTTGATTATTATTAAATAATGACAAATATATAGCAAATGCACTTAATATATGAAGTAACCGTTTTCACTCAAGAAAAGTTAAAAAATGGACTCGCAAAACTAATTTCGGAAGAAACCAAGATAATTACACTTGAGGATGTGTATGATTTTTCGATATCCCAAAATCACACGACATCAACACCTACAGTAATTAAGCTTAAGTCCGAAAATTTAGCCTATATTGTTTATACTTCTGGCAGCACAGGAAAGCCCAAAGGTGTACTGATTGAGCATCGTAGTGTTGTGAATCAAATTCTCTGGCTGATGAGCTCGGGATATTTGGGGGAAGATAAGACAATAATTCATAAAACACCTATTGGTTTTGATGCTGCGCAATGGGAAATGTTGTCAATTAGCAGTGGCACAAAACTGGTTGTAAGTAACTTTGGGGTTGATAAAAACGTATTCGATTTGATCAATAAAATTGTCTCCAATAAAGTGACATTACTACAATGTGTGCCAACTCTTTTGCAGGCGCTTGTCAATAAGCAGCAATTTTCCGAATGTACCTCTTTGACCCATATTCTATGTGGTGCGGAAAGCTTAACCAAGAAACTTGTACAGCAGTGTCTCGATATATTGACAAATTGTATGCTGGTTAACTTATATGGGCCAGCAGAATGTACATGCAATGCTTCTTTTTATGAAGTTACTCAAGCAAACTTGCACGTTGGTGAAAATGTCGGAGTACCTATTGGCATCCCGGTTGATAATACCAAGTTTTACATCTTAGATGATTCTGGCTTACCTGTTTCTGACGGAAACATTGGGGAAATATGCGTCTCAGGCGTGCAGATCGCTCGCGGATACCTTAATCAGGGGGACTTAACTAGTGAGCATTTTATCGAGTATCCGATTGGAGATAATTTTGAACCTATCAGGGTATATAGAACGGGTGATCTTGCATATTTAGGCAGTGAAGGTGTCTATCATTTTGCTGGAAGGAGTGATACCCAAGTAAAAATCAAAGGAATGAGGGTCGAGCTTGAAGAAATCAAAGTTGTTCTGGAAAGTCTCGATGTGGTAGAAAGCGCAGCAGTTTTGGTTAATGAAGGGCGATACGGGCGTAAGTCTTTGGCGGTTTGCATACAAATTAACCCCAATAAGAATATATTTCAGGAAAAAATCAATAGAGACGAACTAGTTTCATTTTTTAAGCAAAAACTGAGCGAGCTGATTCCAGACTATATGGTTCCAAGTGTTTTCGTTTTTGTTGATTCAATGCCGCATACAGTTAATGGAAAAATTGACATGCGAAAAATAAAAACGCTCATAGATGAACGTAATGTCGAAGAGTTGATCGCCCCCAGGAACTCAACCGAGGAAGCCATTCTTGAAATATGGGAGAGCGCTTTAGGGATTGAAGCAATTTCTGTTACAGATGATTTCTTCAATCTAGGTGGTGATTCGTTGAGTGCTGTTGATATGATCTTATCAATCAATGCGCGTTTCAATACTAAGTTGCCACTTCATATTATTTTTACTGCCCCAAAAATTGAGAAAATTGCAGGGATTATTGACAGAGGACTTACCGAAAAATCCTCTCGATTGGTTTGTTTGCAACCTTCAGGAACGAAGCCTCCGATATTTTGCTGGCCAGGGTTGGGAGGATACCCCATCAACTTAAAAGTGTTGGCCGAAAAAATGACAAGCGAACGGCCATTTTATGGAATTCAGGCATTCGGAATCAATGAAGATGAGATACCTTATAGTTCACTCGAAGAAATGGTTTCTGCCGATATTGCAGAAATACGTAAGATTCAGAAAGAGGGGCCATACTATTTTTTGGGGTATTCATTTGGATGCAATTTAGCTTTTGAAGCAGCATTTCAACTCGAGGAAATGGGAGAGAAAGTTAAGCAAATTGTTTTGCTTGCCCCCGGTATGCTGAAAGGATTACCCACAACGAATCTATCTGACGAATATGATAATAAGGAGTTAATTACGTTACTCTTTACGGTTTTTTCACGTAATGTGGATGATCCTGATTTGCACGAGTGTTTGGAAACATCCTGTGATGAAACCAGTTTTGTTAAGTTCGTTTGCCAGAAATATTCAATCTCCAATCCTGAGCTAGTTAAGCGAATCTCTAAAGTGGTAATCGAGTCGCGGCGAATTTCACGCGAACGCAATCGTGAAACACAAAAATCTATAACTACCCCGACATACATTTTTAGTGCACTTAACGATGAATTTTCTGTTTTTGAGAAGAATATAGATTGTTTCCGGGGAGGACGGGAAATTATAAAACTCAATGTCGCTCATTTTGACTTCTTGATGGAACCTGGCGTTAATAATCTTGTGTCGCTCATTGCTAAGCATGTTCCTTCTCTGTGAAAAATAGGAGTCTTACAATGCGTGATTAAAGAAGTTCCTTTTTGAATTTATATTATACTCGTCGTCATTGAAGGTTCTTGGTTTCTTATTTAGATTCAGTCGCATTAAATCCTCATCGGATATGATGTCGTTATTTTGATAAAGAGCCTTGATGATGTCCCTTATCCGAAATGCGTTCAAACGTCTGCATTTCGCTCAGTGTGTCCGCTGGTATTCTGGCTTACGTTCTGAGCCTGTGTAATCTGGAGGAAATGATGGTTGTCAAACGTCATTGGCGGAGCAAGGCCTCCATTGGGCGTCGGTGGCGAATGGATGAAACCTATATCAAAATCAAAGGACAATACCTGCAAAAGGAAGAATGTCCGATTTCACCAGCAGTGTTTCTTAACTTGTACTTTTTGTTAATGCGACAGAACCGTTAAGGCTTCTTTTTTTCAATAACATATATGACGAATATGTCATATATGTTGTTCATTATAGCCTATTTTTCTTCTTTATGTGAGTGTGCACCATATCAAAGTTATGCTCTGTTGGGGCTGGAGCTACTTGACTTGAGGAATCTAATTGATGAATAAAACGACTGTGTCTGCTCAATACAAGGAAATTGAACGTTTGCCTATAGCAGCACTGCTTGCTTTGGCGATGGCAGCCTTTATCACGCTGCTGACCGAAATCATGCCAGCCGGATTGCTTTCTTCTATTGCAGAAGGCTTAAAGGTATCAGAAAGCCTAGCAGGTCAGTTTATCACTGCTTATGCTATAGGAGCGTTGGTTGCTGCCATTCCCGTGACAGCTCTTACACAAGGTATGCGGCGACGTCCTTTACTATTGATAGCGATCTTCGGTTTTGCTGTTGTTAATTTTATCACTGCGCTTTCCAGTGACTATAATGTTTCACTGGTAGCACGTTTTTTCGCCGGTGTTTTTGGTGGCATCGTCTGGTCACTGTTGGCTGGTTATGCGGTGCGTATGTCCCCCTCTCATCTCAGCGGGAGAGCGATTGCAATATCTGGTACAGGCGCGACCATCGCTTTGGTACTCGGTGTACCGCTCGGTTCGTTACTCGGCCAATTCATCGGTTGGCAAGGCGCTTTTGGACTGATGTCTGTCTTAGCACTGTTGCTCATTGTGTGGGTGATCGCCATCGTTCCAGATTTTCCTGGCCAAGTTAAGGAACAGCGACAGTCTCTTGTTAGCGTATTTATGAAAATAGGTATTCGTGCCGTATTATTTGTTGTCTTTACTTTCGTTATCGCCCATAACATTCTCTATATTTATATCGAACCTTTCCTTGAGTCTTCAGGTTTATCCAAGAATGTGGATATTATTCTGCTCATCTTTGGGCTTGGCTCGATAGTTGGTCTATGGTTTGTCGGTATGATGGTCGATCGACGATTGCAATTCCTTGCCGTAGCGAGTATCGCGATCTTTGCTTTTACTGCCCTGTTGCTCGGTCTTTGGGGTGACATTCCCCAGATAGTCTATCTGTGTATGGCTATCTGGGGTCTTGCTTTCGGTGGATTTGCCACTATTACTCAGACGGCATTGGCTCGTTTCGCGGGTAATTCAGTTGATGTTGCACAATCCATTTATACGACAGGTTGGAATACCGCAGTTGCTGGTGGCGGTATCATAGGTGGTATTTTGCTTGATCGGGCAGGTGTAATATCCTTTGCATGGGTAGTGATTGTTCTCCTCATTATCTCTTTGTTAAGCACGGTCTTCGCTATGAATAATTCATTGCAGCGTAAAATCTAAAATACTATGTGAAGACCCTTAGTGGGTCTCCACAGATCCTATGGCTCTACGATATATGGCTGTATTCCATTACTCTATTGGTAAATTTTATTTATATGCATTGGATTGGTGTTCATATAACTTTTTTATTATTATTTGAAATCAATCAATATGTTGAATGCATGAATATACCTAATAATAAAAGGTGACATTGTTTTTGATGGTTTTTTGAAATGATTATTTGATTATAAATGAAGATTTTTATCTAAAATAAACGGTTATAGCTAAAGATTCTCTCTATGATGAGGCTATAAAATATAGACTTTGTATCGGAGATACTTTATGAATGCTGTTGCAGAAAGATCTAAGGAAGAAATTCAGATAAAAACTGCCACACTGACTGAATGGTTGGATGTAGTCGAGATGGCCCGTCAGGAAAAATGGAATCCGGGATTTGGAGATGAATATCTCTTTTTTAACATTGATAATAAAGGTTTTTTTATCAGTTATTTGCAAGGACAGCCAATTGCTTCTATGGCTGTCGTGAATTTTAATGAAAATTATGCGAGTATCGGATATTATATTGTTAAACCTGAATTTCGCGGTAAAGGTATCGGTCTTGCCCTCTGGAAGTTTGCCATTAAACATGCTGGAGAACGCATCATTGCTTTAGATGCTGTGCCAGAACAGGAAAAAAACTATTCTAAATGGGGATTTAAAACTCATTATCATACACTTAGGATTCAAGGACGAGCATCAAGTAACTCAATTAACAAAGTAAACACACCAAATATTAATATTGTTGACCAAAGCTCCATCCAATCAGTGATAGAGTTTGATACAAGTATTATTGGATATCCTCGCGACAGGTTACTCACTTCTTGGTTTTTTGGTAATAATCGCAAAGGCTTTATCTTCTCAGAGAATCAGAATATAAAGGGGCTGATCGGATTGCGTCAATCTAATGATGGGTATAGGATCGGACCGTTTTACGCAAAGGATAAGGAGCATATAAAGGCTCTTTTTCTGACGGCTATTAGGGAAATACCGGAAGACGCTCTTGTGACACTAGATGTTCCTGAATATGCACAAACAACTATTAATCTCTTAGATTCATTTGGATTCCAGACTCTTTTTCATACCTGCAAGATGTATCGTGGAACACCACGGATAGATTATGAACAAGGAAATAATGCGCAGGCTTCACTTGAATTAGGTTGAAATTTATTGCAACTGTTGACAAACCCTGTTGAAAACAATGGGGTTTTTTCATTATGTGTAATATATCGTTTCGTGACGCCAAAACGGGTTCTGTCGTATTAACAAAGAAAGTATAAGTGGAGATAGGGTATTGATTTTTGCGCAACTAATTTTCCATTAGCCAGTTATGTCGCGTGATGAAAGTCAGTCGTTCAACGTCTTACCCGTCATGCCACACTTCATTCAGGAATAAGCCGTCTTATATAATGCTCCCAATATATCCAGCAGTTCATGGTGGTATGATTGTATTCTGGTAACCATTCCATGCTATTGAAATTACAAAGTATTGATGCCTTCAAAGGTTAGAAAGACCTAACGGGTGGTGGGCGATTGTGTCGGTTTATTCTTCATATCAGGGAATAAAGGAGTGACTTTACTTCAGTCCGGTACGCACCTTATGCTCCAACGCGGCATACACCATTAAACAGCAAGTCATCACCATTGATATGGAAACTAGTGATATCCAAATGAACGGAATCGGATTTTATGCTGAACTTATCAATCACTTGCTCTGCCAGAGCCTAATAAACCTCAGAAACCCCCGGCATCATACAAAGCATCCAGTGTACGGCCAAGGGCATTATCATTCAGGTGTTCAGCTTCGACGCCCGAGCCGATTAAACGGTCAAGCAGTTTGTGCTTGAAAAAAAGAAAACATGCGAAGCGTTCGGCTATGAAATCCTCACCATGGGAGACGGCATGGTTGAAATATTTGGGTATCATGGCATCAATAATACGGGGTAACTCGATTTCATGGCAAAAAGCCGCAATAAGGCCAAGGTGATCAAGGAGTTTGATGACGAGGTCAGGCGTAGGTATGTTGATTTTTCGGTAAATAGAAGTAATAGATCAAAACTTGCGGCCACCGTCAATCTCATCAATGAAACAAGTGCTAAAAACAGGATGAAGAGCACGTCTTTTTAAATGGGAAATTAGGTGCAGAATGACGGGCGTAAAGGATTTTTGTTGACAGATTGAGGTAGGCTCATTGATTACTGTCTTAAATGGAAGAAACCGTCACTGAATGTTTGCTATTTGGAAGAAGAGTGCTTAGTGACGGTTTAAACCGAATTCTTTTTTTACTTAAGTACAAGCCATGCTAAGTACATCGGGAGCGGTTGAGATGACGTGGTTGATCTCATCCATAAACTCCAGTAGCTCCGGTTCCAGATCGGCAAGTGCAGTCCCTTGTTGGAGTTGTTTTTCGACGAATTCGCAAATGGCTTTCAGCTTGGGTACACCGTTATAGCAGCAACTCCCGTGTAATTGGTGGACATGATGCTGAAAGTGTTTGCGGGTTGCCTCACCCTCTGCGCTTAAGGCGTGTTCGATCATGTTCTGCATTGCTGGCAACGATTGCACCAGCATTTCCAGCATCTCCCGTGCCAGTGATTCTTTGCCGGCGGTTTGCTTTAAGGCCATATTCCAATCAATAGCCTGTGGTTGTTTCTGTAGGCTGTACTGATTCAGCAATGCTTTTAGCCGATTTTCATCCAAAGGTTTGGAAAGATAGCCCGTAAACGGGGTTTTGTTGGCTTCATGGCAAGCATAAGCGGTAACAGCGACAATCGGCGTCTCTTTATGCAGGGGGATTTGATGGATGCGTTCAGACGTTTGGATACCGTCCATATCTGCCATCTGGATATCCATCAGAATAAGATCCAGCGCCTGTTTTTCCGCCATCTCCAGCGCTTCCATGCCATTGCTGCACAGCAAAGTATTTTCAACCAATTCACTTAACAGGGCACCAATCAACTTTAAGTTAGCGGGATTATCATCCACGGCCATCACCGTCATGGCTAAACGCGGTACTCCCGGAGAAACGGGCAAAAGCGCGGGGGATGAACCGGATAAAAATTCGTCTTTCTCCAGCCAGATATCGAAATAAAACACCGTACCTTTGGCAAGCTCACTGGTGAAATCAATGTCTCCTTTCATTTCATTGACCAGCCTTTTGGTGATGCTCAGCCCCAATCCGGTTCCTCCGTAATGACGGGTAATACTGGCATCGGCCTGATTGAAGGCTTGGAACAGAATCGGACGATATTCAGGTCTGATGCCAATACCGGTATCGGTCACGGTAAAGTCAAGTTGTACGAGATGGTGTTGCTGTTGGCGTAATTGAATATCCAGTGTCACACTGCCTTTGTCCGTGAATTTAATCGCATTGCCAATGAGATTGGTGAGTATTTGCTGCAAGCGAATGGGATCACCAATCATCAGGTTAGGCAAATTTTCATCAATATGATGATGGAGAGGCAGGTTTTTGACACTGGCAGCGGGAGTGAGCAGCTCAATAACGTCATTGACAGTATCCCGCAACAGGAACGGCACTTGATCCAGCACCAGCTTGTTGGATTCCAGCCGTGAGAAGTCCAGAATGTCATTGATGATTTTCAGTAGATTATTGGCAGAGCGATCAATGACATGAAGATACTCCGTTTGTTGGGCGGTAATGGGGGTTTTCAACATCTGGCGGGTAAAACCAATGACCCCGTTAAGCGGAGTGCGCAATTCATGGGACATATTGGCCAGAAATTCCGTTTTGATCCTGACCGCTTCCTGCGCCCGTTTCTTGGCGATGGTCAGTTCAACATTCTGGATTTCCAACTGTTCCATGGTAATTTGTAGATCAGACGTAGCCTGATCAATATGGAGCTGCATTTCATCCTTGTACTTTGAGAGCGATTCCGCCACGGTATTGATGCCGTTCTGGAGAGCCGCCAGTTCTCCCGGCATGGCGCCGGTGACACGGCTGTTCAGTTGTCCCTGCCGGATGCGGTTCACGGCTTTGACCATGCAGTCCAGCGGCTGTGTGACTTTACGTACCAGAACATGGGCAAACAAGGCCGTTCCCCCCAGACACAAAATCAACAGGATGATTGAAGTCGCAATTTCCTTGCATTGTTGAAAATGGGCTGCGCGTAAATCCAGATCAATGGCAATGTAGCCAATGATCATCGCCTCGTTGGCCGAATTTTGCCACTGATGTGAAGTCGGCGTTTCTGCAATAATCGGCATCTTCAGGATGATACTATTGCCGTAATCCGTCATGGATAACGTCGTTGGAATCGGGGCATCGGGGGCGAGTTTCAAGCGATTGACATCACATCGGTTATTGGAAATATCGAATAACTTATGGTTCTTATCAAAAACCGCGATCGCCCTGACGATGTCAGAGTTCCGGCGATGCAGACTGTTTATCAACGACTTGACTCGCTGGCGATTATCCAAATTGATGCCAACTTCGCTGGCGATGGATAACGGTTCAATAATACTGACCCCACTGAGGACGATGAGTTTCTTCAACTCGTAATAGCGGTATGAGATAAATGATATACTCACCAGCGTTCCGACCAGTAAAACAGGGACCAATATCAGGCTCATCATTCGGGTGCGTAGGCTATATTTGGTCATAGGCGTCCATTGTGGGAAAATCAAAACTCAATTTTTCAAAGTCAGTCAGAATCATGGTGCAATTTTACTCCCCAAATCGTCGTTCCGTAAACCGAGGCATTATTTCCGTTACTGCAGATAACCTTGATGCCCAAGGGCAGGGCATTGCCCGCCATCAGGGAAAAACTATCTTTATCTCAGGGCTATTGCCGGGAGAGCAGGCTCAGATCCAACTGACAGAAGAAAAACGCCAGTTTGCGAAAGCCAAAGTGGTGAAACGACTATCAGACAGTCCCTATCGCGTAGCCCCCCGCTGCCCACATGTTAAAGTTTGTGGTGGATGCCAGCAGCAACACGTTGCCAGTGAGCTGCAAGCCAACACCAAGGCCGATGTGCTGGAACACCTTATCCAGCGGGAAACCGGTATTGATATCAGCGCACATCCCATTATTCACAGCCCGGAATATGGCTATCGGCGCCGTGCCCGGCTTGGCCTGCAATATCACGCCAAGCAACGCACATTGTTGATGGGATTTCGGCAGAGCCAAACCAACGATGTGGTCAACATTAGGCATTGTTCTGTCATGCGCCCTGAACTGGAACGATTATTGCAGCCGTTGTCTCAATGTTTGAACAGCCTGAATGCGGTTAAGCGGTTGGGACATGTTGAGTTGGTGTTGGCAGATAATGGCCCGCTTATCGTGTTACGCCATCTTGATCCATTGAAGCCTGAGGATCGGGAAACACTGCGCACTTTCTCTGTGCAGCAGAGTGTGGCAGTTTATTTGGCGGGTGATGAAAAATCTCTTGCGCCTTTGCTGGCAGAGCAGCCTGAGCCATGGTATCAGGTCGCTGGGGTAAAATTGGTGTTCAGCCCGCGAGATTTTATTCAGGTCAATGATGAAGTTAACCAACAAATGGTATCCCAAGCGCTGGCATGGCTGGATTTGCAGCCGACAGACAGGGTATTGGATCTGTTTTGTGGTATGGGGAACTTTACTTTGCCGATAGCCAATAAAGTGCAGGCCGCCGTTGGTGTGGAAGGGGTTGCTGCGCTGGTGGCGAGCGGGCAATATAACGCCCGGCTCAATCAACTCAATAACGTCGATTTTTTTCATGAAAATCTGGAAGCGGATATTCATCAGCAGCCTTGGGCCGTGCAAGGGTTCAATAAAGTGCTGCTGGACCCCGCCCGCGCAGGTGCGGCGGGTGTTATGGCACATATTGTAAAACTGGCCCCCGAAAAAGTGGTTTACGTTTCCTGTAACCCCACGACACTGGCACGGGACAGCAAAGTTTTGCTGGAGGCTGGTTATCATCTTGTTAGTGTGCGGATGCTGGATATGTTTCCGCACACCCGTCATCTGGAATCCATGGCCCTGTTCAGCCGTGAGCCGATGACTATCGAGTAGGGAGAAATTATGGTTGCGGTAAGAAGTGCGCATCTCACGCCGGCAGGTGAATTTGCTGTCGAAAAGTGGATCGCGAGTTTAAACATCACTAACCCTCAATCCAGTGAAAAACTGGCTGGCACATGGCATTACTGTCACGCAAAAGTCCAAGATCACCCCGATGCAGAACGGTTGCTATGGCGCGGTGTGGAAATGGTGGAAATCCTGTCCACATTGAGTATGGATAATGACAGTATGCGCGCTGCGCTGCTCTTTCCCATCCTTAATTCCCGGCTACTCGATAGCGAAACCGTGACAGAAACGTTTGGCAAGTCCATCACCAATCTGGTCAATGGCGTACTGGAAATGGATGCCATTCGCCAACTGAAAGCCACTCATACGGATTCTACCTGTTCGGTACAGGTCGATAATGTTCGCCGGATGCTACTGGCGATGGTGGAAGATTTTCGCTGTGTGATCATCAAACTGGCGGAGCGCATCGCCCATTTGCGGGAAGTGAAGGATGCCAGTGAAGATGAGCGGGTTCTGGCGGCCAAAGAGTGTTCCAATATCTATGCCCCGCTCGCCAATCGGCTGGGGATCGGGCAGTTAAAGTGGGAGCTGGAGGATTTCTGCTTCCGTTATCTGCATCCTGATGAATATAAGCAAATTGCCAAACTGCTGCATGAGCGCCGGATTGATCGTGAACAATATATCGAGAAATTCGTTACCACCCTGCGTAAGTACATGCTGAAAGAAGGGGTCAGAGCCGAAATTTACGGTCGTCCCAAACATATCTACAGTATCTGGCGCAAAATGCGGAAGAAATCCCTTGGCTTTGACGAGTTGTTTGACGTGCGCGCCGTGAGGATTGTGGTCGATCGGTTACAGGATTGCTACGCGGCGTTGGGGATTGTGCATACTCACTATCGTCATTTGCCGGATGAATTTGATGATTATGTTGCCAACCCGAAACCGAACGGTTATCAGTCCATTCATACTGTCGTTCTGGGGCCGAATGGCAAAACCCTTGAAATCCAGATCCGCACCCGTCAGATGCATGATGACTCTGAGCTTGGGGTGGCGGCGCATTGGAAATACAAAGAAGGCACCGCCATGGGCGGTAAATCCGGCAGTTATGAAAGCCGCATTGCATGGCTGCGTAAGCTGATTGCATGGCAGGAAGAAATGGCGGATACCGGCGAAATGCTGGATGAAGTCCGCAGTCAGGTATTTGATGATCGCGTTTATGTCTTTACGCCAAAAGGGGATGTCATTGACCTGCCAATCGGCTCCACGCCGTTGGATTTTGCCTATCATATCCACAGTGATGTCGGGCATCGCTGCATTGGGGCGAAAATTGGCGGGCGCATCGTACCATTCAGCTATCAGCTCCAGATGGGCGACCAAATTGAAATCATCACCCAGAAACAGCCTAATCCAAGCCGCGACTGGCTAAATCCTAACCTGGGTTATGTGACGACCAGCCGTGGCCGCGCGAAAATTCACAATTGGTTCCGCAAGCAGGATCGCGATAAAAACATCATTGCCGGTCGCCAAATGCTGGATAACGAGCTGGCGCACTTGGGGATCACCCTCAAGGAAGCCGAGAAAGAGCTGATTGCCCGTTACAACGTTCATTCGTTGGAAGAAGTGCTGGCGGGCATTGGGGTCGGGGATATCCGCATCCACCAATTGGTGAATTTCCTGCAAGGCAAATTCAATAAAACGACGGCGGAAGAAGAAGATCGCGAGGCGCTTCGCACCCTTGAGAACAAAACCTATGCACCACGTAATACCGCCAGAGATAATGGCCGTATCGTTGTTGAAGGTGTCGGTAACTTAATGCATCACATTGCCCGTTGCTGCCAGCCGATTCCGGGCGATGAAATCATTGGATTTATTACACGCGGGCGCGGTATTTCCATCCATCAGGCTGATTGTGATCAGTTGGCTGAATTGGAAGCCAGTTCACCGGAGCGGATTGTTGATGCGGTGTGGGGGGAAAGTTATTCCAGCGGCTACTCCCTTGTGGTGCGGGTCATCGCCAATGATCGCAGCGGATTATTACGTGATATCACAACCATCCTCGCCAACGAAAAAGTGAATGTATTGGGGGTCAGCAGCCGCAGTGATGTTAAGCAACAGCTTGCTACCATTGATATGAACATTGAAATTTACAACCTACAAGTGCTTGGGCGGGTATTGGCGAAGCTCAATCAATTACCTGATGTGATTGAAGCCAGACGTTTGCACGGTAATTGATTAAAGAGGGATACCATGAAACCGATTTCTATTGAACGACTTAAGGGGATTATGGCGCAATTGCGCCATCCCCAAAAGGGTTGTCCCTGGGACAAAGTACAGACTTCTGCCACAATTGCGCCTTACACGCTGGAAGAAACTTATGAAGTGCTGGATGCGATTGAGCGCAATGATGCCAATGCCCTGAAAGAAGAGTTGGGGGATTTGCTGTTTCATATCGTGTTTTACGCCCGGATGGCCGAGGAGCAGCAACAATTTGACTTTGACGATATCTGTGAGGCGGTGTGTGACAAACTGGAGCGCCGCCACCCGCATATCTTCAATCAACAAGCGGGGATCAGCAGTGAAGAAGCGATCGGTAGCTGGGAACAGCGTAAAACCGCAGAAAGGGCAGAAAAAGATCAACACTCTGTGTTGGATGATATTCCTGCCAGCCTGCCGGCACTGATGAAAGCCGATAAAATCCAGAAACGCTGTGCTTCAGTGGGTTTTGATTGGGATACCCTTGGGCCGGTATTGGATAAAGTCTATGAAGAAATTGATGAAGTCATGGATGAAGCGCAACAGGCGGTCGTCGATGACACCCGCGTGGAAGAAGAATTGGGCGATTTGCTGTTTTCGGTGGTTAACTTATCCCGCCATTTAGGGCATAAACCGGAGATGGCACTCCAAAAAGCCTGCCAGAAATTTGAAAATCGTTTCCGCAACGTCGAAAAACTGATCCTCGACAAAGGTTTGTCACTGGAAACGGCTACACTGGACGAGATGGAAGCCCTGTGGCAACAAGTGAAAAAGCCGTAGCGGCAAGGCAACGATAACAAAAAACAGCGTAGAAACAGCGAAAAGGATGTCGCATCGATGGCTGAATAACCTGAATCGGGTGAAAAAATTTTACCCTAATAACTTGATGAATTTAAAGAGAAAGCAGGGCGATTGTTTCGCCGTATGACTGAGGGTGTGGCACTTTAAACTGTTTAGATGGTTTGTAGCGAAATTAAGGTTAGGGTATACTGCTTTCCCGTCCTGTTATATTCATCATCCTTTTAAACCTAAACTTTCAGGTTCAGCATGAAAACTAATTATATTTTTGTGACCGGCGGGGTCGTATCCTCTCTGGGTAAAGGCATTGCCGCAGCCTCTTTGGCGGCTATACTCGAAGCCCGTGGACTCAATGTCACCATTATGAAACTGGACCCGTACATCAACGTTGATCCAGGCACAATGAGCCCAACCCAACACGGGGAAGTTTTCGTTACCGAGGACGGCGCTGAAACTGATCTCGATTTAGGTCATTACGAACGTTTCATCCGAACCAAAATGACACGCCGCAATAATTTCACCACTGGCCGTGTCTATTCTGAAGTGTTGCGCAAAGAACGCCGTGGCGATTATTTGGGGGCAACCATTCAGGTTATCCCTCACATCACCAATGAAATCAAAGACCGCATCATCCGTGGCGCAGAAGGCCATGATGTTGTGCTGGTGGAAATCGGCGGTACTGTCGGTGATATCGAATCCCTGCCATTCCTCGAAGCCATTCGTCAGATGGCGGTGGAAGTCGGCCGTGAAAACACGCTGTTCATGCACCTGACTTTAGTGCCTTATATGGCCGCAGCGGGCGAAGTGAAAACTAAGCCGACCCAGCATTCCGTGAAAGAATTGCTGTCCATTGGTATTCAGCCGGACGTGCTGATCTGCCGTTCAGATCGCGTCATTCCTGCCAATGAACGTGCAAAAATCGCGCTTTTCTGTAACGTACCAGAGAAAGCGGTTATCTCCTTAAAAGATGTTGATTCCATTTATAAAATCCCTGGCCTCTTGAAATCTCAGGGCTTAGATGATTATATTTGTAAACGATTCAGCCTTGAACGCCCGGAAGCGGATCTGTCCGAATGGGAACAGGTTATTTATGAAGAAGCCAATCCATCGGGTGAAGTGACCATTGGCATGGTGGGCAAATATGTTGAACTGCCGGATGCTTATAAATCAGTGATTGAAGCACTGAAACATGGCGGGCTGAAAAAACGCCTGACGGTCAACATTAAGCTGATCGATTCACAAGATGTCGAAACACGCGGTGTTGAAGTGCTGAAAGATCTGGATGCGATTCTCGTACCGGGTGGTTTCGGTGGTCGTGGTATCGAAGGCAAGATCATGACTGCGCGTTATGCCCGTGAGAACAAAATCCCTTATTTGGGTATTTGTCTGGGGATGCAGGTGGCTCTGATCGAATTTGCCCGTAACGTTGCGGGTCTGGCAGGGGCTAACTCGACTGAATTTGATCCTGAATGTCAATTACCGATTGTTGCTCTGATCACCGAATGGCGTGATGAGAACGGCAACTTAGAAGTCCGTAGCGAAGAGAGCGATCTCGGCGGAACAATGCGTGTTGGTGGCCAGTTGTGCCATCTGACCGAAGATAGTCTGGTACGTAACCTTTATGGTCAGGATGACATCGTTGAGCGTCATCGCCATCGTTATGAAGTGAACAATTTATTGTTGAAACGCATTGAAGATGCAGGCTTGCGTATTGCTGGCCGTTCAATTGATAACAAGTTGGTGGAAATCATTGAGAACCCGGCACATCCTTGGTTCGTGGCATGTCAGTTCCACCCGGAATTCACTTCAACACCGCGCGATGGTCATCCGCTATTTGCCGGTTTTGTCGAAGCCGCTGGTAAATATCAGAAAGGCCAGTTGAAATAAGATATGGGGCAATGGGTTGATTTTTAAGTATTGGCTTTTTTTCAATCCGTTGCCCGGAATTTAACTTGTACTGAGGAAAACCTAATGTCCAAAATCGTCAAAGTGCTTGGCCGTGAAATCATCGACTCCCGTGGCAACCCGACTGTAGAAGCAGAAGTCCATTTGGAAGGGGGCTTTGTCGGTCTGGCGGCTGCGCCATCAGGTGCATCAACCGGTTCCCGCGAAGCGCTGGAACTGCGTGATGGTGATAAATCCCGCTTTATGGGTAAAGGTGTACTGAAAGCCATTTCTGCCGTTAATGGCCCAATCGCACAGGCTCTGGCTGGTCAGGATGCGAAAGATCAGGCTAATATTGATAAGATCATGATCGAGCTGGATGGCACTGAAAACAAATCTAACTTCGGTGCTAACGCGATTTTGGCGGTTTCCCTCGCGAGCGCCAAAGCAGCAGCGGCAGCGAAAGGTATGCCTCTGTACGAGCACATTGCGGAGCTGAATGGGACTCCGGGTCAATTCTCTATGCCGCTGCCAATGATGAACATCATCAACGGTGGTGAGCATGCTGACAACAACGTCGATATTCAGGAATTCATGATCCAGCCAATTGGCGCAGGCACCCTGAAAGAAGCCGTGCGCATCGGTTCTGAAGTCTTCCACAATCTGGCAAAAGTGCTGAAAGCCAAAGGCATGAGTACGGCGGTAGGTGATGAAGGTGGCTATGCGCCAAACCTGGAATCCAACGCAGCAGCACTGGCCGCTATCAAAGAAGCCGTTGAAAAAGCGGGTTACGTACTGGGTAAAGACGTGACTCTGGCTATGGACTGCGCCGCTTCCGAATTCTATAACGAAGAAACCGGCAATTATGAACTGAAAGGCGAAGGCAAGACCTTTACCTCTCAGGAATTCACCCACTATCTGGAAGGTCTGACCAAAGAGTATCCAATCGTTTCCATCGAAGATGGCCTGAACGAATCTGATTGGGACGGTTTTGCTTACCAGACGAAAGTATTGGGTAACAAAATCCAGTTAGTCGGTGACGACCTGTTCGTCACCAACACCAAGATCCTGAAAGAAGGCATCGAAAAAGGCATTGCAAACTCCATCCTGATCAAATTCAACCAGATCGGTTCTCTGACTGAAACTCTGGCTGCGATTAAGATGGCAAAAGATGCAGGTTACACTGCGGTTATTTCTCACCGTTCTGGTGAAACCGAAGATGCAACCATTGCTGATTTGGCGGTGGGTACTGCAGCGGGTCAAATCAAAACGGGTTCTATGAGCCGCTCTGACCGTGTTGCTAAATACAATCAGCTGATCCGTATCGAAGAAGCGCTGGGTAACCGTGCGCCTTTCAACGGTCTGAAAGAAGTCAAAGGTCAGGCATAATTGCCGGTTGATCCGGATAAAAAGTAAATAATATTTATGTTTTGGCGAAAGGGGTTAAACTCTTTCGCCATTTTTAATGTCATTAAATTTATTTACTATGGTGATTATTCAAACGGTTACAATCTGAAAATGTGATGTGGCAACAGAATTTAAGTATAAATTCCGAGCGACCACTCAATAATTAATCAAATCCCGCGTAGTAGATCCCAAAATTACATAACTCGTATTTTCTTCCTCGTTGATACTCCTTATTATTTCACATGTAATGTAATTCTTTAACATTTATGGCAATGATTCATCAATAATTCTTTTTACATTACAGATTTATGTTTCATTGTTTTATGGAGTCTTCATGGACGCTTCTGAATCTTTAACCCCAGCGATTGGGCCTACACCCTCAAATAAAAGAGGCTTAATTATTCTTGCGCTGGATATCATCTTGCTTGTGGTACTGCTTAAGTTTTTGCCTTATGGAGAAAAAGCCAACGCGGGTCTGGCACTGATGGCATTTGTTGGTGTGTTATGGTTGACCGAAGCCATTCACGTTACGATCACTGCACTGTGTATTCCCATTCTGGCGGTTGGAATGGGGTTAATGAATACCGGTGACGCGCTGAAATCTTTTGCGAACCCGATTATCTTTTTGTTTTTCGGTGGCTTTGCACTGGCGACAGCGCTACATATCCAAGGTCTGGACAGATTAATCGCTAACCGTCTTCTGGTGATTGCCCGTGGGCGTTTGTCTGTGGCGGTATTGCTGATATTTGGTATTACTGCACTACTTTCTATGTGGATCAGCAATACGGCGACTGCCGCAATGATGTTGCCACTGGTTCTCGGTATTCTGGCTAATCTGGATGTCCGCTCTGAGCGTAATACCTTTGTATTCGTACTGCTGGGAGTGGCATATAGTGCCAGTATTGGGGGTTTGGGTACGTTGGTGGGGAGTCCTCCGAATGCCATCGCAGCGGCTCAATTGGGCATGGATTTCATCACATGGATGAAATATGGCGTGCCGATGGTGATCATCCTGTTGCCTGTCATGGTGGGAGTGATGTACATCATGCTGCGCCCCAATCTCAATCACAAGTTTGATCTGGAACTTGAGTATTTGGAATGGAATGGTAAGCGATTGATTGCCATGATTATTTTCCTGTTAACCGTAATGTGCTGGCTTTTTAGTTCAGTGATCAGTGATGCACTTGGCGGTGTAAAAGATCTGGATACGATTATTGCGGTGAGTGCTGCGATTCTGATTGGTATTACGGGCGTATCAACATGGTCACAGATTCAAAACAACACGGAATGGGGCGTGTTGATGCTGTTCGGTGGGGGGCTGACATTGAGTGCTGTCCTGAAAAATTCCGGTGCCAGTGAAGTGATGGCGAATGGCATGGCGGCGACGTTTGGCACCAGCCCTTGGTTTGTGATCATCATTGCGATTGCAGCGTTTATTATCTTCCTGACTGAGTTCACCAGTAACACGGCGAGTGCAGCATTATTGGTGCCTATTTTTGCCACGGTTGCAGAAGCATTGGGAATGCCCGTCATGGTCTTAACCATGATCATTGGTATCGGCGCATCCTGTGCATTTATGCTGCCTGTGGCAACACCTCCTAATGCGATTGTCTATGGTTCTGGTTATATCAAACAAGTAGAAATGGTCAGAGTCGGTATCGTGCTGAATCTGGCCTGTATTGCCATTATTTCGGCGGTTGCGTGGTTTTTCTGGCTGTAATGATGGGATAAAAATGATGAAAATCGCCACCTGTCAGGGTGGCGATTGTTTTTACTCTTCTTTGGTACTGATATAAATGTTTTTCACTTCAGTGTAAGCATCCAGCATCATCTTGTGGGTTTCACGCCCAAGCCCGGATTTCTTATAGCCACCGAAAGGCGCATGAGCAGGTAGCTCGTGGTAGGTATTAATCCACATCCGGCCCGTTTTTACCGCCTTGGCGACACGAAGGGCGCGGTTAATATCCTGGGTCCAGACAGCCCCCGCCAAGCCATATTCGGAATCATTGGCCATTTCGACGACGTCTTCTTCATGGCTGAATGGAATGACACACAGCACTGGCCCGAAAATTTCTTCCTGTGCAACCCGCATGTTATTGGTGACATGGGTCAGGATCGTCGGCTGGATGAAGAATCCATCATCGTATCCTTCGCCTGTCATGCGTTTTCCGCCCGTTAAAATGGTTGCGCCTTCCTGTTTTGCCAGATCGATATAACCTAAAATGGTATTCATCTGCTCTTCACTGACCTGGCTGCCCATCTCCGTTTCAATCAGCATCGGATCACCCACGTTGACGGATTCAAATACCCTTTTCAGTGATTGCAGGAACTCATCGTGGATCTCTTTGTGCAGGAACAGGCGGGCACCGGATTCACAGGCTTGTCCTTGATTGAGCAAAATGGCGTTGGCCGCGTATTTGACGGCCTTTTTCAGATTGGCATCAGGGAAAACGATATTGGCAGATTTACCGCCTAATTCCAGTGTTGCAGGAATAAGTCTTTTCGCTGCGGCGGCGGCGACGTTGTAACCGATTTCTGTTGAGCCGGTAAAAGCCACCTTGTTAATGCCTTGATGGTCAAGGATCGCTTGTCCGACGATGGAGCCACGTCCCGTGACAATATTGACAACACCCGGGGGCAAAACTTGATTCATGATGCGCCCTAGTTCAAGCAGAGTGATTGGGGTCAGGCTGGCAGGATTGATGACAATCGTATTTCCGGCCGCAAGGGCAGGGGCGATTTTCCAGGCCGCCATCAATAACGGGAAATTCCACGGAATAATCTGCCCGATTACGCCAATTGGTTCCCTGATCACTAAACTGAGCGTCTCGTTATCGATAACATCGCTGGTATCAGAGTGGGCACGGATAACCCCGGCAAAATAGCGGAAATGATCAATGGAAAAAGGAATATCAAAATTGCGGCATAGTGCCAGAGTCTTACCTGCATCTAATGTTTCAAGAACGCTAAAGCGCTCCGCTTCTGCTTCCAGTAAATCCGCAATTTTCAGTAACAGAGATTGCCGTTCTGCGGCAGAGGTTTTACCCCATGTTGGCAGGGCTTTTTGGGCAGCGTTGACGGCAAGCCCGACATCTTCGGCATTACCTGCGGCATATTCTGTTAACCATTCACCGGTTGCGGGGTTATAGCTTTGCAGCGTATTTTTTGAAACACTGTCGACCCACTCTCCATTAATCAACATCTTATAAGATTTAGCCGGCAACAATTCTTTCGCAATATCATGTAGCTTTTTCATTCTATTTTCTCCGGGTACGTTGGTTTTTGTATGCTAGGACATAAATTTCCACGTTATTATTAGATTACCTCTTGATTTTCTAACAAAATTGAAACGAAATATAAAATATCTGTGTTAACAAATGAGAGAGATAAAAATTAATTCCTTATTGAAACAATAAGTCAGCAAAGAAGAGGGAGCGGTTTAATAAAACATCCTAAATATATTGCGATAATAAATGCAAATTACAGTTTTAGATGTTAATTATCCCTTTAAATTAAATAGGTACTTGTAATTAACCACTTTTTTTAATGAGTTGACCAATAAAAAAACGCCATTTGGATTGAATGAAAATATTTAAAATGAAGAATAAATTTCTCTAAAAGGTCACTATCTTGAATACGACGGTATTAGCATTGTTATTTATCATGGCTGCGTTGTTGCACGGCATCAGCGGTATTGGTTTTCCTATTGCCAGTACCGCTTCGCTCAGTTTGTTTATGCCATTAAAAGAAGCGGTGATCCTGGCATTATGGCCAACACTGCTGATCAATGTCTGGAGTGTGGCTTCTGGCGGAAAAATCGGTTTTCTCTTGCGTAAATACAGTTTACTGGCCCTGTTTTCATTGTTAGGTAGCTTTATCGGCGCCAAACTTTTGTTCTTGGTTAATCCGGCTTATTTGCAGTTACTGATGAGTGGGGTTATTGCTTTTTATATCATCAGTAGTCTTCGTCGCAGCCATCAGCGCTTGCCAGAGAATGCAATCGTTCTGGCATCATTGGGTTTGGTGGCAGGCATTATTGGCGGGGCGACCAATGCTATGTCACCGATATTGATCATGTGCCTGTTGGCAATGAGTCAAAATCATCATGAAATTGCACGGGCAGCAAATTTGTGTTTTTTGCTGGGTAAAATCAGTCAATTAGCGGTGCTGCATCAAGAAGCCTTCCAACTGTTTTCTTCGGAATACTTATGGATAATACTCGTATTAACGGCGTTATCACTGCTGTCTCTCATTATTGGCACTCGTTTGAGAACCCGGATTAGCCCGCTGCATTTCCGCAGGCTTGTCCTTGTGATATTGGGGGTATTAGCGGTAATGTCAGCAACTCAGGCTATACGCGCTTTGGTATAGCTATTAAGAAAAACCCACAGAGAAATTCCGTGGGTTTTGAATGAAGAAGATATTATTTGGCTGTTATCCAGAAAACACCGCCGCCATCAAGTGCCGTGAATGTCTGATGAACATAAATATTATCTGCGTGAGGATCAATATCCTTAAAGAGATTAGGATGTAACCATTTCGCAATCGCCTCTAGCGCAATAATATTGAATGGCGTGTCATAATATTGATGATAAACCGCCATGACATGTTTCTCTTGATACGATTTCAGCACTTTCAGTTTTGGGCGGGACAGCAATTTCTGGAAACGTTTCTCGGCTGTTGCCGGTTCTCCGGTATAACCTAATGGAACAGATTGGCTGTTTGAATGGACAGTATCCCAATCTGCCGCTGTCATCAGATAATAATCGGGATTGGTCGTCAGTAATTGTTCCTCATTAATTTTTCCTCCCATACCCGAAAACCATGTGCTACCCATATTATTGCCACCCGCAGTAGCAACAAACTCGCCAAAACTATTGGTGCCAAAGGTATTGCAACAATCTTCACCTAACATACCGGCATGACGCTCAATAAAAACGTCAGGAATTTGTTTAGCGGATAAGGTGGCAATACGCTTATTAATCATGGACAGGCGGTTTTCATAAAACTGAATGAACTTATTGGCATTTTCTTCTTGTTTGAAGACTTTCCCCAATAATTTCATGCTGGGAACCGTATTGGATAGAGGACGTTGGCGGAAGTCGATGAAAATAACCGGAATACCGGTTTTTTCCAATAAGTTAATCGTATTACTGCTATCCAGTTTGGGCTTCAAACCAATATCGAAAATAACCAAGTCGGGATGATAAGTCATGGCTTTTTCGACACTGAAATCACTGGTATAAGGATTAAGGAAGATCGGTATTTTCCTTAACTGAGGGAACTTCTTTTCATAGGCGGTGGCCAGATCAGGTGCCTTTTTCTCCAGCGCGTTATCCCACGCGACAATACCTTTAAGGGGTTCTGAGGGATGCAAAATATTTAGGGCTATAAGCACCCGACTATCCGCCAGCATAGCGCGTTCAATGGGCGCATTGACGGTAACGGTGCGCCCGGCAACATCTTTGACGGTAATTTCCTCTGCCTGAGCATATATCGGTAATGATATTAATAATATGGACAGAAAATATTTTACGGCATAATGAATCGAAGGCATCTTTTCTCCTTTTTCATAATTTATCTTCATTTCCATCTGTTGATGAGGAATGAATAAAGACGGCTCCCTGATATAACATAAAAACAGAATCCAGAGACTTATTTTTTGACATCGACTTATCGCTAATATGGCAAGGTAATCAACAAAAAAATGATAAATATTCCTGATTTAATAATAAAAATTTTATTAAAACAACTTACTGGTTCTCTATCTGCTATTATTACCCCATCGGTAATAAGCGGGGTTGAGCATGAGAAAATTGTTAATTACTTGTTTGTTTAGTGTTGCATTGGTTGGGTGTGATAATCAGCTCAAAATTGATGGCACCAACGAAATTGCGGTAAAAACATCCATTGAGAAAATCAGAGATACGCTATCAGAAGATAAAAAATTACAATTTGATGATTCATTGAATACTGCCATGAGTAAGAGTATCGATTTTGATGAGCTA
Source organism: Xenorhabdus beddingii (assembly GCF_002127545.1). GTDB lineage: Bacteria > Pseudomonadota > Gammaproteobacteria > Enterobacterales > Enterobacteriaceae > Xenorhabdus > Xenorhabdus beddingii. Next base: position 159,180 of record NZ_MUBK01000001.1, on the reverse strand, counting down.
TTCAAGGATAACGAAAATGGCAATATAAAATATGGGGATATGCAAAAGTTAGAGCAGAAATTTTATCAATCCCTGCATGGTAAAACTGCCGATCAGATCATTGAAGAAGCCGAAAAGATTAAAGCAACTAACATAATCAATAGATAATGGTATTACGTCGCCCCCACAGGGTGATATTGATTAGAATTTTTTAAATAAGGTGCTCGGATTCAGGGGCACTTTTTAGCTATATTTATCCAACAGCGCTAATTTCTCCCCACATTGCCGACAAACGTAGCAACTTTTTCCTCGAAGGACTTTATTGTGTTGCCTTATTGTCAATTCATGTTGCTGGCAGTGACAAGAGTAAATGAATATTTTACTGCGGACAGAATTCACAGAAAATTGATGTGTTCGGTTGGCGGGTATTTTAAACACCCTTTCCATAAGGAAACGCCACTCTTTTCCGTGTGGCGCCACCTTGCCAAACTGATGATAAGCCAATAAGTGAGCAAGTTCATGGGGGATCACTTCATCAATGAAGGCTTGCTGGTTTTCGATCAACAAAATCGGATTCAGGCGAATTTCCCAATCTTGCAGTCGGGCGCAGCCTGCAATTGTGCCTCGCTGCCGATAGGTTACGTCAGGTTCAGGAAACGTTTGTTGTAGAAAATCACTGGCCAGTGCCAATTTGTGTCGCAGGGTACGCATAACAGCTTGCTGTAAGGAAAGGGGTACGCTAACGGATTTCATCACGGCTACATAGTCTATTTTCAATATTGAATGGATCTTCAATAGCGATTTGATTGCACTTATTGTGTTAATCCAGCTTTCAAGTTTTGATAAGTAGATAGCTATCTATAAAAACCCGCATGATATTTGCGGGTTTCACCAATGAGCAAAGCGTTATTTCAATCCTGCGGCTGAACGGAGAAGTTCTGCTTTATCCGTCGCTTCCCACGGGAATTGTTCACGACCAAAATGACCGTATGCCGCCGTGTCACGATAAATTGGATGCAGAAGATCCAGCATCTTAATCAGACCGTAAGGACGCAGGTCAAAGAATTCACGCACTAATTGGGTCAGCGTTGCAGTGGAGACTTTCTCTGTACCAAATGTTTCCACCATGATGGAGGTTGGCTCTGCAACACCGATGGCATAAGACACCTGAATTTCACAGCGATCAGCCAGACCGGCGGCAACAATGTTTTTAGCAACATAACGCGCGGCATAGGCAGCAGAGCGGTCAACTTTGGAGGGATCTTTACCTGAGAATGCCCCACCACCATGACGCGCCATACCACCGTAGGTATCTACAATGATCTTGCGGCCAGTCAGACCACAGTCACCCATTGGGCCACCAATCACGAAACGACCTGTTGGATTGATGAAATATTTGGTCATTGACGTCAGCCATTCAGCCGGCAGTACAGGCTTGATAATTTCATCCATCACGGCTTCTTGCAGCACTTTTTGATCGATATCTTCGGCGTGCTGGGTAGAAAGCACTACCGCATCAATACCGACGATTTTGCCGTTATCGTACTGGAATGTGACCTGACTTTTGGCATCAGGGCGTAGCCACGGCAGGGTGCCGTTTTTACGGACTTCAGCCTGACGCTCAACCAAACGGTGTGCATAAGTGATCGGTGCGGGCATGAGAACATCAGTTTCATTGGTCGCATAACCAAACATCAAACCCTGATCACCGGCACCTTGTTCCAGCGGATCGGCTCGGTCAACCCCCTGATTGATATCAGGCGATTGTTTACCAATTGCACTGATCACGGCACAGGAGTTGGCATCAAAGCCCATATCTGAGCTGGTATAACCGATTTCACGTACTGTACGGCGAGTAATTTCTTCAATATCAACCCAAGCGCTGGTAGTAATTTCGCCACCAACCATGACCATGCCGGTTTTAACATAAGTTTCGCAAGCGACACGTGCCTTGGGATCTTGTTCTAAGATCGCATCAAGGACGGCATCGGAAATTTGATCGGCAATTTTGTCTGGATGTCCTTCTGAAACAGATTCAGAAGTAAAAAGATGTGTAGTCATTATATTTGATTACCTTAAATATAATCTTGGATTAAGGGCGGATGTTTTACCATCTAGATGGCTATGTTAAGGCACTATGGTTAAGGATACCAGTTTTTTTAATTTTAAATGTCTTTCATGGTGTGACATTTTACTTCTCGTGACTGAAAACGATGGATTTATCGGAACCCGGCCACATCAATTTCATTTTGCAATTTTATTGGATTACAGGTATAAACTGCGCGCGTAACATGAGTGATTTTTACACTTGAAGTTACGGGCGTTTGCAGGAGATATGCGTGTGTCCTGCTTCTCAATTGAGAAACGGCTTCCGTTGGGTGAGCCATGTGGGGTGAATGGGGTTATGAACCATTATTTGCTGATAACGAACGGCCAACAGCCACATTATGCCATTGATGTATCCACATCCTGTTCTTTCCTTTCAGATACGAATTCATTTCGATGTTACCCGCAGCCTATAGGCAAACAGGCAATATCGGGTTGGCATCATATCGTCACACAGTAAATATATTGTTTAGTTCCTTCTAAACGTTCCTATAATTTTAGAGCATGCTGTTCCCTGACATTGTTTAATGCGCAAGATACGCACGATAAAATAGTGTCTTGGGTGATTGACGGGTGAAGGCAAATCTCGACTCCATAAAGGAGACTGCCATGAATGATAATATCGCTCGCAAAATGCGACAAACCTACAACATCGCATACTGGGGCGGCAGCTATTACTATGTCAATGATCTGGGCAATGTCAGTGTTTGTCCAAACCCTGATTTACCGGAAGCCAACATTGACCTCGCCGATTTGGTGAAGAGAGTTCAGGAAGAAAAAGAACAATTGCGCTTACCCGCACTGTTTTGTTTTCCCCAGATTTTGCAGCATCGTTTGCGTTCGATTAATGCAGCCTTCAAACGTGCGCGTGAATCTTATGGTTATCAAGGGGATTATTTTCTGGTGTATCCGATCAAGGTCAATCAGCAACGCCGTGTGATTGAAACACTGGCAAACGCGGATGAACCTGTTGGATTGGAGGCCGGCTCCAAAGCGGAATTAATGGCAGTATTGGCGCACGCGGGCATGACCGGCACGGTGATTGTCTGTAATGGTTACAAAGATCGTGAATATGTTCGTCTGGCACTGATCGGTGAAAAGCTGGGGCACAAAGTGTATCTGGTTATCGAGAAGATGTCTGAAATTGAGATGGTGCTGGAAGAAGCCAAGCGTCTCAATGTCATCCCTCGTTTGGGAGTACGGGCGCGCCTGGCCTCTCAGGGGTCGGGCAAATGGCAGGCCAGTGGCGGTGAAAAATCCAAGTTTGGTTTGGCGGCGGCACAGGTATTGCAACTGGTTGAAATTCTGCGTTCGGCAGGGCATCTGGACAGTTTGCAGCTCCTGCATTTCCATTTGGGTTCCCAATTGGCGAATATCCGTGATGTTGCCACCGGCGTGCGTGAATCAGCCCGTTTTTATGTCGAACTTTCTAAATTGGGCGTCAATATCCAGTGCTTCGATGTTGGCGGTGGTTTGGGGGTTGATTATGAAGGCACCCGCTCTCAGTCAGAATGCTCGGTTAACTATGGCTTGAATGAATACGCGAATAACGTTATTTGGGGGATTGGTGATGCGTGTGCCGAGCATGGCTTGCCTCACCCAACCGTCATTACGGAGTCTGGTCGCGCACTGACCGCCCACCATACCGTTCTGGTCTCCAATGTGATTGGGGTGGAACGTAATGAATTTACTGGCACAACACCGCCGGCAGAAAATGCCACCCGCCCGCTGACCAGCCTGTGGGAAACATGGTTGGAGATGCAATCTGACGGCAGCCGCCGCTCCCTGCGTGAGTCGCTGCATGACAGCCAGTTTGACCTGCATGATGTCCATACTCAATATGCCCACGGTATGTTGAATTTATCGGAGCGGGCATGGGCGGAAGAACTGTATTTAAATATCTGCCGCCACATTCAGCAGGATCTTGACCCCAGCAACCGGGCCCATCGTCCGATCATTGATGAATTGCAGGAGCGCATGGCAGACAAACTTTACGTGAATTTCTCGTTGTTTCAGTCGATGCCGGATGCGTGGGGGATCGATCAGCTCTTTCCGGTCCTGCCGATTGAGGGTTTGGATAAGCCGCTGGATCGTCGTGCTGTTCTGTTGGATATCACCTGTGATTCTGATGGTACGATTGATCATTATGTTGATGGCGATGGGGTGGCGACCACCATGCCAATGCCGGCTTATGATCCCGAAAGCCCGCCATTGATTGGTTTCTTTATGATTGGGGCGTATCAGGAAATTCTGGGCAACATGCATAACTTGTTTGGTGATACGGCCGCCATTGATGTGTATGTTTCAGAGAAAGGCGAAGCAACCTATCAGCAGAGCGAAGAAGGTGATTCTGTCGCCAATATGCTCCAATATGTCAAACTGGAGCCGCAGGTATTGCTGACCCGCTTCCGTGATCAGGTGAAATCGACGGATCTGGATGAAAATCTACAGGAACAATTCCTGCAAGAGTTTGAAAATGGGCTGTATGGTTACACCTATTTGGAAGATGAGTCATTCTGATTAGTCATTAACCTAAATAAACAAGCCCCCGTACTACTTGTTACCGCCTTGTTACCGCCAATGATTGAATCTTGTCAATCTTGGACAGGGGTAATAAGCCGGTATGGGACTTTTGAGGATATATCATGAGTATTAGCTCTTTAGGAAACCAAATTGATAACTCGTTGGTTTCAAATGCCTTCGGTTTCCTGCGTTTTCCATTAAACTTCCAACCCTATGCCAGTGATGCGGAATGGGTCATTACCGGCGTTCCTTTTGATATGGCCACTTCGGGACGCGCGGGCAGTCGCCACGGGCCTGCGGCCATTCGTCAGGTATCGACTCATCTGGCGTGGGAAAGCAGCCGTTGGCCGTGGAACTTTAGTTTGCGCAAGCGCCTGAATGTGGTGGATTGCGGTGATCTGGTGTTTAACTTCGGTGATGCCCAGGACATGAGCGATAAGTTGCAGGCACATGCTGAAAAGGTGCTGGCATCGGGCAAGCGCATGTTGTCTTTCGGTGGTGATCATTTCGTCACTTTGCCGCTGTTGCGTGCCCATGCGAAACATTTCGGCAAAATGGCGCTGATCCATTTTGATGCCCATACGGATACGTATCCCAATGGCAGTCAATTTGATCATGGTACGATGTTTTACCATGCGCCAAATGAAGGGCTGATAGATCCCCATCATTCAGTACAAATTGGTATCCGCACTGAACATGATACGGGTAATGGTTTCACGGTGTTGGATGCAGGGCAGGTCAATGATCTCGGTGTGGATGAGGTGATTGAGCAAATCAAAACGGTGGTGGGTGACTTGCCGATTTACCTGACATTCGATATTGATTGCCTTGATCCGGCATTTGCACCGGGGACGGGGACGCCGGTGATGGGTGGATTGACCTCTGATCGCGCATTGAAAATCGTGCGTGGCTTGCAACCGCTGAATATCGTCGGAATGGACGTGGTGGAAGTGGCTCCGGCTTATGATCAATCCGAAATTACGGCGCTGGCCGCCGCCACGATTGGGCTGGAATTGCTGTATTTGCAGGCTTCTAAGAAAGAGGTTTAGCAAAAACCGCCGTCACCCTTCGCCCAGCGCGGGTGAGGGGTATGGTGAAAAACCCGATAATTCCTGAAAGATCAAATAGTCCCTGATGTTTCAAGCCGTTGTTGTAAAAAGTCGATAAATGTACGTACTTTCTCGGGTACATGGCGGGTATTGGGATAGAGAGCATAAATTCCTTGTCGGGGAAAGCGGTAATGGGGAAGTAATTGGATTAAACGCCCATTGACGATATCTTCCCGCACCAACCAGGCCGGTAGCAAGGCTACGCCTGCACCACTAAGAGCAAATGCTAAAAGCGAAGCGGCGCTATCCGCCATTAGCATGGGGGAAGTGTTCGCTTTGAAAAGTATGTGATTCCCCTCAGGCGTCAGAACTTGCCAACTTAAAGGCGTCGTGAGGCGGCTGTGTGCGATCCATCGCGCGCATTGAAGTTGCTCTAAATCAACGATCGCATTGCCATGATGTCGCTTTAGATAGTCTTTAGAGGCAACAGGTAAAATGTTGAACCGGTCAATGAGCTTTGCATGGTGAGTAGAATCGGTTAGATGACCTAAGCGAATTGCCACATCAAAACGTCCAGAAATCAGGTCATCATTTTTTGATGAGGCAACGTGTTGAATGCGTAATTTCGAATGAATGGCAGCGAACGCAGAGAGGGCGGGAACGACTACACGCGATCCATATTCCGGGGTAGTGGTAATTCGGAGAATACCATCGAGACCGGAATGGTCACTGCGAACATCGTCCAGAACTTTCTCGGCATGTTGAAGAAGCTGTAAACATCGCTGATAAAAACGCTCGCCAGTATCGGTTACGGTAACTTGTCTGGTGCTGCGGGTGAGCAATGAAACTCCCAACTGTTCCTCAAGTTGCTTAATATTAAAACTCACAACAGCTTTGGTCAGCCCCAGCGTCTGAGCTGCAACGGTAAAACTTCTGGCTTCTACAACCGCCACAAATATCTCAAGTCGCTGCATGTTTAACATGGGCGTTCCTTTATTGGAGACAATAATTGTCAAAATTATTTTGACAGTATAACGGATAAACGTCGATTTATACTTTACTTTTATTACGTTAGGCTGCGCGCTCTAGACTATTTTTAATGGAAAAATGATGACTTATAGGATGCGTGTAGCCAGCGTTTATCTGCTGGGATTCTTTATCGATCTGATCAACATGTTCATCGCCAATGTTGCCTATCCTGACATTGGTCGGCACTTCAATGTGCCGGTTAGTCAACTGGCATGGGTGAGTAGCGGTTATATTCTAGGGCTTACTCTGGTCATTCCAATGAGTAGCTGGCTAGCAAAACGCCTCGGATCAAAGCGTCTATTTATGCTTTCACTCGTCATTTTCATCATCGGCACATTTGGGGTTGGCAGTGCCTCTTCAGTGGAAAACCTCATTGGCTGGAGATGGGTGCAGGGATTGGGGGGAGGATTATTGATTCCGATTGGGCAGACAATGACCTATTTGCTCTACCGTCGCCACGAAAGGGCGAGGCTGTCTGCTGCAGTGATGTTAGTAGGTCTGATGGCGCCAGCGTTGTCCCCGGTCATCGGCGGTATTCTTGTTGACAGTGTCAACTGGCGCTGGGTATTTTGGGCCAGCTTGCCCCTGGCATTCGTGGCATTGATACTGGCCGGTTGCTGGTTGAAACAAGACATTCAAACAACATCCACAGAACGACTTGATGTAAGCGGCCTAATTACCGCCTGTTCAGCGTTAACCCTCATTCTGTTGGGACTGACATACATGGGTGAAACCCAATATTTGAGTCAAGGTACGTTGATGTTCGTTGCTGGCATCGCATTGATGATGTGGTATGTGCGCCGCTCTTTACGTAAAACAGAGCCGTTACTCAACCTTCGGTTAGTTAAGGAGCCGATGCTGAGAACGGCAATGCTAATCTATCAATTCATCCCCGGCATTTTTACCGGGGTCAGTCTGGTTGCCATGCTTTATCTACAGAACCAGCTTGGTATGCACGCAACCCACGTTGGCGCAATGATGATACCTTGGGCTCTGGCATCCTTTACGGCTATCAGCCTGACTGGCAAGACGTTCAATCGCTTAGGGCCCCGGCCTCTATTTATCACAGGCTGTCTGGTACAAGGCGTGGGGATTGGACTATTGGTCCTGATTAGCAGCGCGAGTGACGTCATATTGACAGTATCTGCATACGCCTTGATGGGTTTCGGGGGGAGTCTATGCAGTAGTACAGCACAAAGCTCAGCCTTTATATATATAAAAAATCCCGAACTGGCTGATGCCAGCGCGTTATGGAACATTAACCGCCAGGTGAGTTTTTGTTTCGGGGTCACGCTGATCAGTCTATTACTCAACGTACTACTTAATAGTTCGGGCATTCCCCAAAATCAAGCCTATCACCTGTGCTTTGTATTCGCTGCCAGCAGCGTCATCATTCCCGTTTTAATTTGTCTTCGGATAGCCAACCGCAACGTGATCCTTACGCTAAATCAGGAGAAGTAATGAATCGTTATTTTCAGGAAGTATTAGATGCGCATGAACTGATTCGCCGCTGGTTAGGAGATGCCAGCACGTCCAAAGACGTGTGTGAAAACTTACTGGCTCGTTTTAGTCCGGCGTATTCTATGGTGACGCCAGGTGGAGGTCAGCTAGACTACAAGGCGCTCAGGGCATTCTTCAGCACTCAGTGTGGCGCAAAAGCTGGGTTGGAAATTGAAATCGAAAACATGCAAGTGATTTCCGCAAGTTCAGTAGGAGCCACGGTGACTTATCAGGAGCGACAGCAGCTTCCTGATCAGGATGCGACATTGCGCTTTTCGACCGTCGTGTTTGAATTAGGGAAAGAGAATCAGGTGATATGGCGTCATCTGCATGAAACATCGCTTCCCTTGTGAAAATTCAAATTCTTGCGGGCGAAGCATATCAGCCGACAATATACGTCAGCACTTGTTGCCGGGGCATCAGGGCAAAGTTGCCAGAAAATTGCGCCCCCGCCCGAGACTCATCAGATAATGTTTTCAACAGCTTAATCTTCATTGTGCGATCATCACCATCGATTGACGTTATCTCAGCCGCGTGGAAATCAAAGAAGCATTTGACATGGGGATACAGTGCTTTAAACAGACTTTCTTTGAGGGAGAACGCAAGGGTAAATGCCTGTTCGAAAGGTAATGCACATTCAGTCAGTAATGCCGCTTCATGGTCATTGATGATGCTGCCTGCAATGCTCTCGATGGTCTCTGATTTAATCTCTTGTTCGATATCCACGCCGATCATTCGGTATTGATCGCAGGAAGCGGCAAATGCAATGGCGCAGTGGGTGGAATGGGAGATGGAACCACAAATATTATCAGGCCAGATTGGGGAACGATCTTGAGCATTGGTGACCTGAAAGCCGGGGTAACCCAGATGGTTTAAAACGTGTTGAGTGCAATAGCGGGCGGCCAGATATTCCGCCCGCCGTTTATTGACGGCATTCTGTAATTTGTCTGGGTAGGCAATGCCATATTCATCAAATAAGCTATCCCGATAGCAAACCGGATCAAAGTAGGTCAGCATGATTGGAATATCAGGACACCCTGACAGTATCCCTGTTTGTATTTCATTGAAAAAATTGTCATTAGTGGTGGTCATCTGGGCAGGGGTAAACGTAATTTTTTTCATCATTGGCTTTTATTATGAGTTGTGATTATCGGTAGTAGAGCATGTGAAAATGATTATTGCCTGATTTTGGTTTTTGTTCACTAGTGCTCTGATTCTTTTTATACTTTGCCTGTTATCATTTTAAAAAAGAGGTCAATGTGGAAATATTAGTGACAGGTGGGATGGGATATATCGGTAGCCATACTTGTGTTCAAATGCTTGCAGCAGGGATGACGCCGATCATCGTCGATAATCTGTGCAATGCCAATCGTGAAGTGTTGGCCCGAATCGAGGCATTGACGGGGGTGCAGCCTCTGTTTTATGAAGGGGATATTCGTGATGAATCATTCCTTGATGCCATTTTCGCCCGCCATCAAATTCAGTCCGTGATTCATTTTGCCGGCCTGAAAGCCGTTGGGGAGTCTGTCGCTAAACCTGTCGAATATTATGACAACAATGTCAATGGAACGCTGGTGCTGGTGCGCAGTATGCATAAAGCCGGGGTAAAAAGCCTCATTTTCAGTTCATCCGCAACGGTATATGGCGATCCGGATGTCGTGCCGATTACCGAACAATCCACGGTGGGCAATACCACTAACCCTTATGGCACCAGCAAATATATGGTGGAACGCTGCTTATCTGATCTTCATCACGCAGAAAATGATTGGTCTGTGGTGTTATTGCGTTATTTTAATCCGGTTGGTGCTCATCCTTCGGGCACGATGGGGGAAGATCCACAGGGTATCCCTAACAACCTGATGCCGTATATTGCCCAAGTCGCGGTAGGCCGCCGGGAAAAACTGTCCGTTTATGGCGATGATTATCCGACCCCTGATGGTACTGGGGTTCGCGATTATATTCATGTTATGGATTTGGCTGACGGACATATTGCTGCACTGAATGCGGTGGGGGAAAAATCGGGTTTACATATCTACAATTTGGGCACCGGAAAAGGCACCAGCGTTCTGGAGATGGTCGAAGCCTTCAGCAATGCCTGTGGCAAGCCCGTTGCCTATGAAATTTGTCCGCGTCGCCCGGGGGACATTGCCGAGTGCTGGTCAAGCCCGGAAAAAGCCGAGCGTGAGTTGGGCTGGAAAGCCAATCGCACCATCGTGGACATGACCGCCGATGCGTGGCGCTGGCAGTCCCAGAATCCCAATGGTTATAGCGTGAAATAATAAAAAGTCCCGGTTTTCGGTTGGGTGAAGACCCGATTTGATGAAGATCAAGAGAAACCCACTATGTCAAAGTCAAAGATGTCGTTCAACCCGGTTGATTGTCCACATAGGCGATATAACCCTTTGACAGGGAAATGGATTATTGTCTCACCCCACCGGGCTAAACGGCCGTGGAGTGGCATTGATGAAAAACCACTCCACGCGGTCGTGCCAAGTTATGATGAAAATTGTTTTTTATGCCCGAATAACCTCCGGGTTTCTGGTGACCGCAATCCAGATTATCCGGGTATTTATGTCTTCCAGAATGATTATTCTGCCTTGTTACCCGAAGCCTTTGGCATTGCATCTGGCGATAACCCGCTGTTTAAAGCTGAACCCGCGAGCGGCGTTTGCCGGGTACTCTGTTTTTCTCCCGATCACAGCAAGACATTGCCGGAACTGCCATTGGCGCAGATCCGCCATGTCATTGATGCGTGGAATGCGCAGATTGAAGAACTGAGCCAGCGTTATACCTGGGTTCAGGTTTTTGAGAACAAAGGGGAAATGATGGGCTGTTCTCAGCCGCATCCCCACGGCCAGATTTGGGCCAGTGATTTCCTGCCCGATGAGCTGGTACGTAAAGATGAATTGTTACAACACTATTATCGCCAACAAGGTTCTAACTTATTGATGGATTACGTCGAGGCAGAGCGGAAAGAGGGTTCACGTTCCGTTGTGGAAACCGAACACTGGCTGGCGGTTGTGCCTTATTGGGCGATGTGGCCTTTTGAAACCATGCTATTGCCGAAAAGCCATGTCCGTCGCATGAATGAACTGACAGCAGCACAACGTGATGATTTGGCGGTGGCGATTAAAAAATTGACCAGCCGATATGACAATCTGTTTGCATGTGCTTTTCCCTATTCGATGGGGTGGCATTTTGCGCCTTTCTTCGAACATCAGTGCGATCCCCCTCTCAAGACCCAAAAACACGATATCGATCACTGGCAATTACATGCACTGTTTTATCCGCCGTTATTGCGTTCAGCCTCTGTCCGCAAATTCGTGGTGGGTTATGAAATGTTGGCGGAACCTCAGCGTGACCTGACACCGGAACAAGCGGCGGAGCGGTTGCGTGATGTCAGTGATATCCATTTTAAAATGCGCTAGTCCTTGATAAAGCCCGTTTTGGGAGGAAAAGTGATGTTATGAAAAATAAAAAGATAAAAAACAATAGCATGAAAACGTTAATCCAAAACGTCACTGAATCTTTTAAGGCGTGCTTTGATTATTCCCCCACGCACTTTTGTCAGGCTCCGGGGCGGGTGAATCTTATCGGTGAACATACCGATTATAACGAGGGTTTCGTTTTACCTTGTGCCATTGATTTCCGGACAGTCGTTGCCGCAGCGAAACGTGAGGATACATGGATTCGGGTTATTGCCGTTGATTATTACAATGCGCGCGATGAATTTGATCTCTCCCGGCCGATTTTGTTCCAACCAGAAAAAATGTGGGCGAACTATATCCGTGGTGTCGTGAAATATTTGCGGGAGCGCGGCTATTCATTTGGTGGCATGGATATTGCCGTCAGTGGCAATATTCCACAGGGGGCCGGTTTGAGTTCGTCAGCGTCGTTGGAGGTTGCCATTGGGCAAGCGATCAAATCGCTTTATCAGCTCGATATCAACGCCAAAATGATTGCATTAAATGGGCAGCAGGCAGAAAACCAATTTGTGGGCTGCCATTCCGGTATTATGGATCAATTAATTTCCGCTTGTGGAGAAGAAAACCACGCTTTGTTGATTGATTGCCGCACGTTGGCAACTCAGGCTGTGCACATGCCGGATAATATGATGGTGATGATCATTAATTCCAATAAACGGCGTGGTCTGGTGGGTAGCGAATACAACATTCGCCGGCAGCAATGTGAAGAGGCCGCCCGTCTTCTGGGAGTGAAGGCACTGCGTGATATCTCCCTTGATGATTTTAATGCTAAACGGGGGCGGCTCGATGCGCTACTCGCCAGACGTGCCCGTCATGTGATTACAGAAAATGCGCGCACTGAAGCAGCAGCAGAGGCTTTGAGAGCCGGCGATTTATTTCGCCTGGGCCAGCTTATGGCGGAATCCCATATTTCCATGCGTGATGACTTTGAAATTACGGTCAGTGAAATTGATCTGCTGGTTGATATTGTGAAAAACGTCATTCGTGATCGTGGGGGTGTTCGCATGACGGGGGGCGGTTTTGGCGGTTGTGTCGTCGCATTGGTTGCCCCTGATTTAGTGGAAAACGTGAGAAAAGCGATCGAACAGCACTACGAAGCGAAAACAGGTCTGAAAGCCACCCTCTATCGATGTCAGGCAGTAAAAGGGGCCGGCCAACTGGCTTTACCCAATTATTTTTTTAAGTGACAGAAAATAATGAGTGACAGAAAATAATGGGTAACAAAAAGGATGATTTAAGCAGTAAACCATCCTGAGATGATGCAAAAAAACCTATTCTGGTTTTTGGGATTCGGCTTTATTTGCCGGTGTAGATTTCCGGGCTGACTGACACGCTTTACGCTCGCCGGGTTCACGCTCTTGAATGATTTTTGCTGTTTCATCTACGGTGGGAAGTGGAAAGCCCATATCATCATAAGCCCCAAAACCGATTAAACGATAACCACTTAACGGGGAATTGACTGGGACACGAAACTCTTTTTTCTCCCCCACAGCCAATGGCTCAAATGCGTGCACGGCCAGTGTCCCGGGTTCACATTTAGCATTGAGCGGCAAAACGGCCAGATATCCACCCGCCACAGGTTGATCGCCTTTATTTTGCAATGTACCCCCTACAAAGAACTGACCATTGGCACCCAACCCCATGTGAAACAGCAAATGAGCTTCCCCTTTTGCCCATAATGCCGGAGTAAACAGGCTGCTTGCCAATAACATTGCATTGCATGTGTAACCACGCCAATTCATCTTTATGCTCCTATTTATGAGGTTCTCACCCTTTCTAACATCAAATAGGTATCGCAGCAGTCGGGAGAAAAATCAAGATTCCATTCATTATTTATGGTGTTGTTATTGACTGCCTGCTTTTTGACTACTTGCTTTTTAACTACTTGCTTTTTGACTAAAGGCGCACGCAAGAATCTCGTATTTTGGTATGGCTGCTTGCCATGATCTTTTTATATTTATCAAAATCCAATCGGGCAATGTAACTGGCTAAAATATGGTTACATACCAGTCCATCAGGAATATTCACATTATCCGGTGTAGAGAGATGGGTGGTATGTGATAGTGAAGCGTAACCTGAAACCTCTGGCGGGTAATGAGGAACGAGGTCTTCTGTATAATTAATTACTTCATAATTGGCTGCATTGTTGAAAAAACATTCCTGAATGCTGTTAGCAAATGTTTGGTTCCCTGGCCGTGGGCAGGCAAACAAACAGGCAAAACGACGGCGGAACAGGGGGGCGATATCATACATGAGGTAAGAGGCGATTGCTGCCCCAAGGCTATGGCCGATGATCGTTACTGTGTATCCCCCCTTTAAGCTGATAAAACCAGCAAGTCCATTGGGTAAATCCACCAGATTGTAATCATAACCGGGCATGGCTTCTCGTGGCTTGAATTTTAACTTCCTGTATGCCTTAAAAAAACCCGCATGCACTTTTTGGTTTGGAACGTTAATCCACGGTGAAACCAACTTGCTATCCAGACTTTGGATGATCTCTAATAAGTTTGTCGGGTCTGTCCCACGGATAACAACGACATATCTTCCTTTGCCCCGCTTCATCTCTGCAACGTATCCGTAACAGACATTTGTCGGCAGATGGAAAAGTGTTTTCTCATGCGTTTCCGGATCTGTTTTGGTCGTCAGATCATTCCCCCAAATATACCCCTTGAGTTCCCATTCATCTTCTTCAATGCGCGGATCAGGAGGGGGAGTCGGATCATTGTAGTATTGAGCGTTCATATCCGATGCGTATAACACTAACGATGCAAGTTCGGCGGCTTCTTTTTCTGTATACATATCATGATCCTTTTATTCTTATAGTTGTGTCATTGCTGTGTGATTGTTTTGTTTTTGTCATTTAATTGTAGATTTCTCTGGGCGTTTTGCGGGTGGTAAAGGCGATAAAACAGATTGAGTGACGTTCTGTTTAACGAAAATCGTCGTAAACTCCTGCCTGGTACTACAGTCGTACGCTCCATTGTGGCATGATCGCTCATGATATATTTTTCCTGAAAATAGGGGGAGGTGTTCAATACACTCACCTATCAACCTTTGGGAACAAGAACAGCTCTCATTACATACGCGTCTGATACCGTTATTTCACCATGCCAGTCCACAGCAACGCAGCCTCGCCTGATGGCATTCAGTATTTTCTGGAACGGGCCCATTGGGATGTCGAGGCGGCCCGCGATATCTTATGCGACTATGTGACTGACCATCTCGGTGATGAGCAAGGGATCCTTATCGTTGATAAAACCGGTTTTATCAAAAAAGCACCCATTCTGCTGGCGTCCAACGCCAATATAGCGGTACCGCCGGACGGGTAGAAAACAGTCAGACAGGCGTCTTTCTCTGTTATGCCAGTCAGGGCGGCCATGCTTTTATTGACCGGGCCTTATACCTGCCTGAACGATGGACAGATGACCGGCCCCGCTGTAAAGCCGCCGGCATTCCTGACGCGGTCACCTTTGCCACCAAACCCCAACTTGCCCAACAGATGCTGGAACGTGCATTAGATGCCGGCGTTCCTTGTGGCTGGGTGACCGCCGATACGGTTTATGGTCAAGATCGTCGCCTACGGTGCGGGTTGGAATCCCGATATCAACAGTTTGTACTGGCGAGCCTCAAAAATGAAAGCGTGTGGTGGCAAGGACCTACGTATACCCGAGCCGACAGGATTGTGGACAGTTTGCCTTCCCCGTGTTGGGAAAAACACTCTGCGGGATCGGGGACCAAGGGAGAACGTTGGTACGACTGGGTTTGGGTGCCGCTTTGGCGTTTGCAACTCAGTGAGGAAGAACGGAATTATGGTCATTATCTGCGGGTTCGGCGCAGCCGGGATGAGAAACAGGAGCGGGCTTATTATATCGTCTATGCCCGCAGAGAACAGGCTGACCTGAAAACCCTGGTTCAAGTGGCAGGGTGTCGCTGGGAAATTGAAAGTGGTTTTGAGGAAACGAAGGGGGAATGTGGCTTGGATCATGATGAAGTGCGGCAATGGCACAGTTGGTATCGGCACATTACCTTATCGCTATTGGCTCATGCGGTTCTGGCGGTCTTGCGAATACAGGAGAAAAAAACACCGGCGGGGTTGGTAGCCCTGAGTATCCCGGAACTGCGTAAGCTGTTGTCAAAATTGAGGGAAAAAACAGGAGAGGCAGTCGAACCGATTTTACATTGGTCAGACTGGTGGCGACGACACCAATACTATGCACAACAATGCCATTATCGTCGTCGGAATAACCCTATGATGACAGAGCAATTACGACTGTAGTACTAGTGTTAACATTTTGACGCGTGTATTTTTATCTGACAGTAAAGCAATCGGCATTATTACCCGTGAATCATAATCGACTAATATTTGTTACGGTAAACAGCGTACCGAGTCATCAAATAACCCCATATTCATCATCATCGGTAAATAGCCTTGCATCACGCTAAAATTCATTGAAAACGTCGATACCAACTTTATTTTCAGCTTTCCATTGCTGTCTTCTTTTCTCATGAACAACATAGGACAACAGTTTGTCTAGTGTCGCTGATAAGTTGATCCCTAAATTACGAGCTTCATCTACCTGGACGCTCCCGTAATCAAATGACTATGTTTAACTCTGCCATTTTGGCACATTGATGCCGACTGCTGAATGAGAACATCCATCCATTATTTCCGGCGACTTAGAATACCCCAGTATCTTACGATTGAGTCGCTTAAGTCGGTTGCGTAATGTCAAATTCTCCCACTCGATACGCTGCATGAAGGTTTTTCCGACAAAGTACTGGCTTTTTGGTAATAGATTGTAAGCCTTGAAATTATCTGTACACCAGAAAACAACATTGAACGAGGCGAGCTTTTGAGAAGTTTCCTGAGTGTTTTTTGCTTCTCGCTCCAAACATATGAGCAATGATCCGTTCCGGATGAGGCTCGCAAGCATACCATAATCAGCGTTGGCATTTTTTATTCCCGACGAATAACCACGCATCATCAACTTCACAAATAAGCTGAACGTTTACATTATCCAGGGGGAGCGGCGTTACGCATTGCGGTTTAAGTTTTTTAAAACACGGACAAGGGCACTAATACTGATATGTAATGCACGGGTAGTATCACGGATACCGGCGTTGTTTATGGCAAAATCAACGACTTGCTCTTTTATACCTGCCTGGCACGCCCGATAGGCGTAATCAAGTTGAAAGGTTCGTTTGCAGGAGAAACAGCGATAGTGTTGATACCCCGAATCGCCTTTGCCATGCTTTTTGACGCATTCAATTTGCTGACAAAATCGATATCTTACTTCAACCGTCGCCATTTCATTTCTCCGAAAAAATGGCGATTATGTACAAACATCAACGGGTTGAATACGTGACCCATCATTTGGTCTTTTCCAAGGTATTATTCCTGTATTAAAAAATATTTTGTTTTTTTTATATTCTGTTTTTTATCTTCAGAATACATGGTAAAAAAGTGTCATTTATTTTAATAATATTTTAATAAATATCACATGTTTCTATTTTATCTTTAACATGCTTCACATCATCCAGGTGTGTAGAAAAATAGTGAATGGGAAAGAATAAATGATTGTTGACAACCCGTACGATTTACTGTTTTCAAAGGCTTTTATAAAGATAGATATTGCTGACGGAATTAATGTAAACCTGAAGCTAGAAGGATTTTCGGCCACTGGATCGATAAAATTTAAGTCAGCACTGCATATGATAACGCAACTGGAAAATGAAGGAAAACTACTTCCGGGTATGCGAATTATTGAGAGCTCTTCGGGAAACCTGGGTTTAGCATTATCAATGATTTGTGCCGCTAAAGGCTACAAATTTACTTGTATCAGCGACCCGAACATTTCACCGCAGACCGCACGCATTATTGAGGCCTACGGCGCAGAGTTGATTATAGTTCAGAAACGGGATGAAAATGGCGGTTTTCTTGCTACCCGTATCAACCTGATCAAATCCATGCTTGCGCAGGATGAACAATTGCTCTGGGTTAACCAATATGAAAACGAGGAAAATGTCAGAGCCCACTACCTGTCAACCGGACCGGAGATTCTGAGCGTTTTTCCCACACCAGATTATGTTTTTATCGGTGCCGGTACAACCGGCACATTAGGCGGGGTATCACGCTATCTTCGGGAACATGCGCCCAGTGCCCGTATAATCGCGGTGGATAGTAAAGGCTCCGTCACTTTTGGTCAACCAGCAGGAAAACGTCTTATTCCAGGTCTTGGCACTAGCAATCCTCCTGCAATCCGTGTCCACTCCAACTTTGATGAATTGCTGATGATTCCAGGAATTGATGCCGTGGCTATGTGTCATCGGTTAGCTCAACGTGGTCTGCTGTTAGGTGGATCGTCAGGTACGGTACTGGCGGGTGTTGAACAATATACACCGATGCTGCCCTTAGGAGCATGTGTAGTGGCAATCTTACCGGACATGGGCGATCGTTGTATTGATACCATTTATAACCCTAATTGGGTCAAAACTCACTTTCCTACTCTGTCGCCAGTCGCAGAATCTACCTGAGACATTTTGAATAACACACAAATAAAGAGTAATTATGGCAAATACTACACCTTCTTTTACGGTAATTGGTGCTGCACAAATCGCCCCTTGGCTGGATGCGAACCCTGATGCACTTGTGAAGGCAGTTAAACAGGCTTACCTGCAACACGCACATGATAATACTATCAACCCAGACAGCTATTTCCTGCGTTTTCCAGATCACCCACGACAGAGAATTATCGCTCTACCTGCTTCTATTGAAAGCGACAATCCGATTACGGGCATTAAGTGGATATCCAGCTTCCCAGAAAATATTGATAAGGGATTGGATCGTGCTTCGACAGTGTTGATTGTAAATGACCGACACACTGGTTATCCCCGCGCTTGTCTTGAAGGTAGTCTGATCAGCGCGGCGCGTACCGCCGCCTCGGCGATACTCGGAGCCAGTTATTTGCATCCGACACCGAAAAAAATTAAACAGCTGGGCGTGGTAGGTTGCGGACCTATTGCGTACCGTACCTTGGAACTGCTAGTAAAGCTGGGATGGGAAATCGATACACTCTGTATGTGCGATCTCAGTGAAACCCGTAGTCAGATGTTTCGCGACAAGTCTGTTGGTTGGACCGGCACCAGTTACAGTGCGCCTCTGGAATCCACCATCCGTGAATCAGATATGGTGCTGATTGCTACTTCAGCAACCCAGCCCTATATTACTTCTCCCGCTTGGTTCAGCCATGCGCCGACCGTGCTGCATATGTCGTTGCGTGATCTGGCACCGGAAATCATTCTGGTAGGGCAGAACATAGCGGATGATGTCAGCCACTGCCTGAAGGCACAGACTTCACCCCATCTCGCCAGCCTGCAAGTAGGTCATCATGATTTTATGGCGGGAGGAATCGCTGATTTAATTGAACGACGTGTTGCTCCAGATAACAGCCGACCACGTATATTCTCGCCGTTTGGTATGGGGATTCTCGATCTGGCTGTAGCGCAACAATTACTGGAGACTCTCAATACTGAGGATAAAGTATGCATTTATGACTTTTTCCCTGACGCATATAGCGGGAGTTGATCGATACATGAGTAATGTGATTAAACGTGAAGTAATGCTGGCTTTTAGGCGCTCCTCACCCCTTCTGATTTCTTCAACTCTTTCCGGAGTAGTGTTTGGAGCTTTGGTGATCGCCGGTGGTCTCACTATCAAAGACGGCCTGGTAATGTCTGGGTTTATCTATTCCGGGGCAGCCCAGTTTGTCGGACTTCAACTGATTCTATCTCATACCGAACTGACGGTAGCACTGATCACTACTTTGCTTCTGAGTTTGCGCTTTTTTCTTTATGCCATCTCGTTGGTTGATGAAGTGAAGGCGATCCCTCTCAGCTGGCGCATTATACTGGCATTTGGCCTGATCGATGCTGTATTTGTGATGGCGAAAGAACGCTTTAGTGAATCAGGGCAGCAGGCTGATAAGAATATCTATTTTATGAGTTGTGTGCTGATTTTTTATTTTAACTGGATTATAGGCACTGCTATCGGTCTGTTTCTCGGTGATATGTTGTCGGCTTTTGCGTCTGCTTGGGGACTAGAGTTTATTGCCTACGCCACGTTTGTCGCCATGTTAGTTCCCTATCTGAGGATACCCCGCAATTTTGCAGTTTCGCTGGTTGCGCTAGTGGTGTGGATGTTGTGCGCTCATCTGCCTTATAACCTTGGCATCTTGGTTGCCTGTGCTGCTTCGGTGATTATTGTTAAATTGGTACAAAATTTGCGCCAGCGTCAACGGCAGAT
This sequence comes from Xenorhabdus beddingii, assembly GCF_002127545.1. Classification (GTDB taxonomy): domain Bacteria; phylum Pseudomonadota; class Gammaproteobacteria; order Enterobacterales; family Enterobacteriaceae; genus Xenorhabdus; species Xenorhabdus beddingii. The sequence continues at coordinate 139,207 of NZ_MUBK01000001.1, read as the reverse complement.
AATAAAGAAGGAGAAGTAATGAGTGATACTATGATGGTGATCCTAGCCATGGGCGTAACAGTGTTTGCTGTGCGCAGCGTAGCGTTTATTTTTGCTAATTATATTACGCTGCCATCGGTAATTAAGGATGCATTTGAACTACTGCCACCAGCCATCCTAACCGTTATTATCGCCAACGGCGTGATGATGGACACTCAGACAGAAACATTGAACCTTTCTTTGGGTAATGCCTTTATGCTGGCGACTCTGATAACTGTTGTCATTGCGACGCGGATGAAAAACTTCTTCGGCATCATTTTAGTGGGTTATCTGGTTTTTCTTGCGTTACGTGCGTTGATGGGGAACTAACCAATGAATACTAGGGGCTGTTGACGTTTTTCGTTCATCATTTACACAGCCCACATTGGTAGCCAAACTACTATAAATGCCAGTGCTACCTGACTGGCATAGTTTCGTTCTAATTTATCGTATCTTGTTGCTATTGCTCGAAAAAGTTTAATTCTGCCAAAGACATTTTCTACCCAATGCCGATAGAGATATAATCCTTTATCGATATTTTTGTTCTTTTCGCGGGTGTTTTTTCGATACGGGATCACGGGAGCAGCACCTTGTTTTCTGATCGTTTTTCTTAGTGCTTCACTATCATACCCTTTATCGGCAATCACCAAAATGAAAGCGTGTGGTGGCAAGGACCTATGTATACCCGAGCCGACAGGATTGTGGACAGTTTGCCTTTCCCGTGTTGGGAAAAACACTCTGCGGGATCGGGGACCAAGGGAGAACGTTGGTACGACTGGGTTTGGGTGCCGCCGGGATGAGAAACAGGAGCGGGCTTATTATATCGTCTATGCCCGCAGAGAACAGGCTGACCTGAAAACCCTGGTTCAGGTGGCAGGGTGTCGCTGGGAAATTGGAAGTGGTTTTGAGGAAACGAAAGGGGAATGTGGCTTGGATCATGATGAAGTGCGGCAATGGCACAGTTGGTATCGGCACATTACCTTATCGCTATTGGCTCATGCGGTTCTGGCGTCTTGCGAATACAGGAGAAAAAAACACCGGCGGGGTTGGTAGCCCTGGGTATCCCGAAACTACGTAAGCTGTTGTCAAAATTGAGGAAAAAAACGGGAGAGGCAGTCGAACCGATTTTACATTGGTCAGACTGGTGGCGACGACACCAATACTATGCACAACAATGTCATTATCGTCGTCGGAATAACCCTATGATGACAGAGCAATTACGACTGTAGTACTAGGGCAAGTCTGTCGCCAAAGCGATTTTTATCTACCAATATCGAATTAGTTAATTACCTTTTGTTATATGTAGTTTGTATTTGTTCTTTCATATTAATTGCCATGCGGCGTTATTCTCCCCCAATCTAAACGTTTTATTTGCAAATTTTACCGATTCTCAAGAGGCTAATAATGGCAGTACCACGTTCGGTTCTTGAACTTATAGGGAATACACCGTTACTAGAACTTACTCATCTGGATACCGGTCCATGCCGGTTGTTCATTAAGTTAGAGAACCAAAATCCGGGTGGATCGATTAAAGATCGTGTTGCGCTTTCAATGATTGAACAGGCCGAAAATCAGGGTTTGTTGAAACCGGGGGGGACTATCATTGAAGCCACGGCGGGTAATACCGGTATCGGGCTGGCATTGGTCGCCGCAATGAAAGGTTATAAGTTGATTTTGGTCGTGCCGGATAAAATGAGTCGGGAGAAAATTTATCACCTGCGGGCACTGGGAACGGATGTGCGCCTGACACGCTCTGATGTGGGGAAAGGGCATCCAGAATATTATCAGGATTATGCGCTGCGCTTATCGAAAGAAATCAGCGGGTCTTATTATATTGATCAATTCAACAATCCTGCGAATTCCTCCGCTCATGCTGCAACGACAGGCCCGGAAATCTGGCAGCAGATGGAACAGCATGTAGATGCGATAGTCGTTGGTGTGGGTTCGGGGGGGACGCTGGGTGGCTTGAGTCAGTATTTTAAGGACGTTTCCCCCCAGACTGAGTTTGTCCTCGCAGACCCCAAGGGTTCCATTCTGGTCGATTATGTTGAACATGGTCGTTATGACGAAGCGGGCAGTTGGTTTGTGGAAGGTATCGGAGAGGATTTTGTTCCTCCCCTTGGTGATTTTTCTCAGGTTAATCACGCCTATAGCATTACCGATGCAGAGGCATTTTCCAGTGCGCGGGATTTATTACTGAAGGAAGGTGTCTTGGCTGGCTCTTCTTCGGGGACATTGCTGGCGGCGGCACTGCGTTATTGCCGTGCACAGACAACGCCGAAACGGGTGGTCACGCTGGCTTGTGACAGCGGCAACAAATATCTGTCGAAGATGTTTAATGATTACTGGTTATTGGAGCAGGGGCTACGTTCACTGCCACAAGAAAATAACTTAAGTGATTACATCACCTATCGTTATCGGGATGGGGCAACGGTTTCAGTTGCACCGCAGGACACTCTGCAACTCGCCCATAGCCGCATGCGTCTTTATGACATCTCACAACTGCCGGTGATCGAAAACGATCAGGTTGTCGGCATTATTGATGAATGGGATCTCATGCATACCATTCAGGCTAATTCCCGCCATTTTTCCCTGCCTGTGACTCAAGCGATGACCAGTCAGATTCAGACTCTGCATAAAAAAGCACCCTTGGCGCAGTTGATTGCGACTTTTGATGCGGGTCATGTCGCTTTGATTGTTGATGATGACAATCGCTTCCTTGGCCTTGTAACTCGTACCGATGTGCTGAACGCATGGCGTCAACAACTCAATTGAACCATTTCTCTTTCAGGAATAAATTAATGACTAAGTTTAATAAGACTCAGTTTAATCAGATTAAGTTTGATACAAAAAGCGTTCATGCAGGCTATGTTCCTGATCATACGGGAGCCGTAATGCCGGCTATCTATGCAACATCGACTTATGCCCAACCCGCCCCCGGCGAGCATACCGGGTATGAGTATTCCCGCAGTGGAAACCCGACGCGCGATGCATTGGAACGAGCGATTGCTGAACTGGAGAATGGAACTCGTGGTTATGCTTTTGGTTCTGGCCTGGCGGCCAGTTCAACCATTCTTGAGTTACTGGATAAAGATAGCCATATCATTGCCGTGGATGATCTTTACGGGGGGACTTATCGACTTTTGGAGAAAGTGCGTCGCCGGACAGCGGGTTTACGGGTCACTTACGTTGCAGCCGGAGATACTGCAGCTCTGGAAGCCGCGATTCAGCCCGATACGAAAATGATTTGGGTGGAAACGCCAACCAATCCACTGTTGAAATTGGTTGATCTGGAAGCTGTCGCACAGATTGCGCAGCGTCACAACATTATCAGTGTCGCAGACAATACTTTCGCTTCCCCTTACATTCAGCGTCCACTCGATTTGGGTTTTGACATTGTTGTTCATTCTGCAACCAAATACCTTAACGGACATTCTGATGTTGTTGCGGGCCTTGCTGTCGTGGGTAACAACACAGAATTGGCAGAGCAGGTTGCATTCCTGCAAAACTCCATTGGTGGCATCCTTGATCCGTTTAGCAGCTTCCTTGTCCTGCGTGGCATTCGGACACTGGCACTGCGTATGGAACGCCATATTGACAGTGCAGGGAAGATTGCGCATTGGTTAGAGCAGCAGCCACAGGTTGAAAAAGTCTATTATCCTGGCCTTATTTCCCATCCTCAGCATGAACTGGCGAAACGTCAGATGCGGGGTTTTGGCGGCATGATTTCCATTGTTTTGAAAGGTGATGAGGATTACACGCGCCGGGTCATTAAGGCATTGCAATTATTCATATTGGCGGAAAGTTTGGGGGGAGTGGAAAGTTTGATTGGTCAGCCATTTACCATGACCCATGCGTCCATTCCGTTGGAAAAACGTCTGGCGGCCGGTATTACGCCGCAGTTGATCCGTATTTCCGTAGGCATTGAAAATGCTGATGATTTGATTGCGGATTTATCTCAGGCGTTTGAGAAAGCGAACGTATAACAGTAAAAAGAGTATAACCAAAGACATTATGCCAAACGTGATATTTTCGTTTGGCATTTTTATTGCGAATAAGATATGTTCAACTTCCAAAAGAGGATAATCAGTTATGGCAATTTTAGATATTCTCACCATTCCGGATGAAAGGCTGAGGCAAAAATGCGTTGATGTCACTGATGTTGATAAAGTTCAGACGCTGATTGATGATATGTTGGAGACGATGTATCACACCGATAATGGTATTGGGCTGGCAGCGCCACAGGTTGGGCGGAAAGAAGCCATTTTGGTCATTGATCTTTCGCCAGACCGCGATCAGCCGTTAGTTTTGGTCAATCCTAAGATTGTTGAACAAGAGCGCCGGGTGTTGAATCAAGAGGGTTGTCTGTCAGTACCGGGATATTATGCCGATGTTGAACGGTTTGAAAAAGTGAAGGTAGAGGCATGGGATCGGTATGGTAAGCCGATAACGATAGAGCGTGAGGATTTTCTATCGATAGTGATGCAGCATGAAATCGATCATTTACAGGGCATTATTTTTATCGATTATTTGTCACCACTGAAAAGGCAGATGGCTCTGAAAAAAGTAAAGAAATATCTCAATAGTAGGAAAAATTGATCTGTTCCTGAAATTATTCTCACCTAATTTAGGCCGCTATCTCATAATCCACTGGTGTCAGATAGCCTAGAGTCGAGTGTTTACTGCGGCGATTGTAAGACATTTCGATATAATTGAATATTGCACTCATCGCCTGTTCTCTGCTGATAAAACCGTCATTCCGCACCTTATTCATAGTTTATTGTTTTTATTAAGAATTAATGCACGGTCAAAATACATTCAATCATTTTAAGATCAATGAATTACAGATATAGCTGCGGAATGTCGGATAAAATTTTTACCCCGCATCAACTCCGTTTTCAGCGTGTGGTAGACGCTTTCCATCGCCGCATTGTCATCACAACAACCTTCCCCTCTTATTGAACAGATTAATGCGTTATATTTCATTTTGTTGTGATAATGATGACTGGCGTATTGATTCCTCCTATCCGAATGGAAATGACCCGCTTTAAGCAACATGTTTTTCAAGTGCCAGTAGGCGCTTTTTAACGTTTTCAAGGTCGTGCCACAACAAAGTGTCAGATCTAATCTGAACTAATACACATTAAAAGGATTTTTATTGGCCGTTCTAGATGGTGTAATTGCTTAATACCTTAAATGGAAAAAACCATCACTGAAATTTTTCTGCTCAGAAGAAGATTTTCCAGTGATGGCTTAGGCAGAATTCGGGGTAAATAAGATCACTATTGCAGCATGAATGTTGTGCGAGTTGATTATATAACAAACTGTTATATCTATATTATTTCAAACCCATGGCATCCCGTATGGTAAAAAACAGATCAGTCTGGTCGGTTAATCCAACAATATTTGCAGCGTGTGGACCATAAGCTGCTACACGTAATTGTGTACCAGTATGTTTCTGAGAAGTTGTTTCTGAATTACCATAACTGACTGTGATAACGGCTTCATCTTTAGTAATCAGTGAACGGGTCAAACCAGGAGCTTTAACATTAGGTTCAATAATCTGACTAGAATGTCCATGATCTGCAGCGACAATCACTAATGTGTCCCCATGTTGTTTTGCAAATTTCAAACCAGCTTGTATTGCCTCATCCAAAGCAATTACTTCACCAATTTGTGCGCACGGGTTTGCCGAGTGCTCATAATCATCAATCAACGCGCTTTCTACTTGCAAAAAGAAGCCATTTTTATTGGTCTTTAGTAGTTCAATCGCTTTTTCAGTCATCTGTACTAGTGTCGGCTGCTGTGGACTTCTTTTCGAATTCAGTTTGCATTTCACAGGAGCTTCGTTAATATTTCCATGATAAATCGCTTTTGGTCCCACCCACATTTCGTGCAAAACTTCCTCATTAAATAATCCCAATAATGGGCTGTTTTGATTTACACCTTTAACCATGTTCAATGATGCGACATCTGTTACCCATTGATATCCTTGTTCCAACGCTTGTTGTTTCAGAGTCTTTCCTGTATTAATGCCAGCCATTGACCGCTGGGAAAAGATATCAATTCCCCCTCCTAATGTAACATCTGCACGTATAGCCAGAAGTTGTTCCGTAATAGAACCTTTACCACCTTTTTCGAGAGCATCATTGGGACATATTTCTGATGTTTCTATTGGCCCATAACATCCACGCTCTGTGACATGAGCATATAATGCTGCAGGTGTGGCATCTTGAACTTCAGCTGTAGTGACATTACCGGTTGCTTTTCCATTCTTTTTTGCTAACTCAAATAAAGTCTGATGAGGCCGACCAAAAACATCAATCGATAGTGCACCATTATAAGTTTTTATCCCTGTCGCCCAGGAAGTAGCTGAGGATGCAGAATCCGAAACATAATTTATTTTTTTGTTTTCTTTATCCAGAGAACAATGAGTATATTGTCCTGTAAAAGGTAGTGCGTCAATTCCTTTGAATCTTCCCCTTGCTCCTTTAGCATAATTACGTGCTAGAGTTATTTCAGAATCCCCCATACCATCACCAATGAACAAAATAACATTCTGAGCTTTTTTATTATTCAATGCAGTACGAAGTGCTTCCGTTTGATCTTGCATAAGTCTACGGGCTCCCCCAAATTCGGTAATACCTACTTTTATTACATTTTCTTCTAATTCGCTCCCATTTTTGTCTAAGCTAGTGATAGCCCATGTGGACAAACTCGTTCCTGAAATTAGAAATACACTAAAAAACTTAATTAATTTTTTTGCATACTTATAAAGCATTAGTATTTCCTATATAAATAAAATAAGTGGATCTTAATAATCACAAATATCAATAAAGTTAAAATAACTAATATTATTAATGCCTGAAAGAAAAAAGATTGTATGCTGCACTTATTGTGTTAATCCAGCGTGTGATTTCTTTTTTTACTGCATCAGCCTGTTGAAGGGGGGAGGGTTTAAGAGCAAACGGAATAAAATGGATCAGCAGAAAAATGCCCGAGACAATGGGTTATTTTGAGTAAGGCGTGGATCCAATGGTTCGTAAAACCTGTGCGGACGTGTTCTGGACGTTGGCCGCCCAGCGTGAGACAGAGTGGTGTGTGCTCTGTCTCTATTACGTGGATAAGCCGATTATGAGTAACATTGGAGGACTTTCATTGCCAGACGGTGGGTTAAATATTCGACGATATCTGCTTCCAAAAGTGCACAGATGTATCACATTACAATGCATCCCCTTGCGGGCGAATGTAATGAACGTATCTCAACAAATTAGCCCTTGGCACAGTGCCGTAATTGTGAGATGAGGCGTTGATCCTCACAAATTTCCGACTTTATAGTCCTTAAAAGCAGGAACTTTTTGCTTCCTGATGACTGGATGATCCACTCATGAAATTTACTCCTTTTGGTGTCTATATTGCAAAACACTTTATAATTTATGTTAATCAATTTCATCAGTTATTATGATGAAAATCACAATATTCAACATTAAATAATTAACATGTTGTTTATTTCTCTTGAGTATATAGTATAAATCAGAACAAAATTATGTTTGTTTTAATTAGTAAAGTATTTAACTTTGTCACTTTTTAAATAATTAGTCCTTCTCATATAACATAAACTAATTAATCATCGCCTTAATTAAAAAGGAGATTATTTATGGTGTCCCAACTTGCAATACATGGCGGTTCTTCTACTCGAACAATGTCCTGGCCAGGGTGGCCTATAAGTACTCCCCAGACTGTAGATAACTTACTTTCTGTTTTAGACAGTCAACGTTGGTCAATAAGTGGCCCTTATCGCGGAACACCTTCTTTTGAACAACGTTTTGCAAAAATGTATGCTCGTTATACCAATTCTCATTATTGTATTCCGGCCTCCAGCGGAACTGCTAGTCTAGCTATAGCTCTAGAAGCCATTGGTGTTGGTGCTGGTGACGAAGTGATTGTACCAGGGTTATCTTGGGTTGCTTCAGCATCAGCCGTCCTTAGCATTAATGCTATTCCCGTGCTCACTGATGTGAATCCGATGACGGGTTGCTTAGATGCAAATGCTGTTGAAAAATCTATCACTCCTCGCTGCCGTGCTATTACCGTTGTGCATCTCGGTTCGGCAGTTGCTGACTTAAATGCCCTGTTACATATCGCAGAAAAATACAATCTGCCACTCATTGAGGATTGCGCTCAGGCGCATGGGGCTCGTTTTGCTGGTCAACATGTTGGTACTTTTGGGATAGCTGGAACGTTCAGCATGCAACACAGCAAGTTGTTGACAAGTGGTGAAGGAGGTGCAGTTCTGACTAATGATGAACAAATTGCTAGACGATTAGCCCACCTGCGTGCAGATGGACGCACACATTAGCAATGTGCCACCTCCGTTAGATCATATGGAGCTATTAGAAACAGCTGAACTGATGGGTTCAAACTATTGCCTGTCTGAATTTCATGCCGCCATTTTACTCGCTCAGTTAGAAAAGCTTGATGCAGAAAATATAACCCGGCGTCGCAATGCCGAATATTTGGATGGATTAATGCAGCAGATTGGCTGTGTTCCTCAGCAAACTACTCCGGGAACCACAGAGCGTGTTTATTATAACTATGCCATTAGGTTACCTGAATCGGTCTTAGCGAAATCCTCAGTGGAAAAACTGGCAGAAGCTCTATCAGCAGAGCTTCATCTCCCCTGTAAACCGATGTATGCATCACTAACTCAATGTTCTTTATACCAACCTTCGAGTAGACGGCGTTTCGCATTAAACCAAGACTTTCAGTCAGCTGTTCAGCCGCAGCGTTTTAGTTTGCCAATAGCGGAAGCATTTGCTCACAGCCATATTACATTACCACATCGCTTTTTGCTTGCTGAAGAACCAGACATGCTTGATGTACAACGTGCTCTGAATAAGGTCATGCACCATGCTGAGCAATTGTGAGTCATCAGCCAACATGGCTTCAACAAAGAACCATCGTTTTGTCTTCATCCGGCATGCAGAAGCAACATGTAATCTACAGGATGAACATGTATTAATCAGTTCAGTAATGCCGGACTCTTCGTTGACTACGGTTGGTCAGCAACAAGCACAGTTATTGGCCAATAGTATCCCCAAGGAATTAATTGGAGGAAAGATATTTAGTAGCCCAATGACCCGAGCAATGCAAACTGCCAACTTCCTCACAACACGACATAATTTACCGTTGGTCTCTGATGAGCGTTTGGAAGAAGTACGCATAGAACCCTCACTGACACCAGCATTAACTCTGTCTGAATGGGATGCAATGCTACAAGAGCGTTTAGATAACCCTACAATTAATGTAAGGCCCGAAGTAGAAACTGTCGCTGAACAAAAAGCACGGGTGACTGATTTTTTATGCCAACGACACCAAGAGCGCGGCAAGGAAAAAGTCACTGTGATCGTTTCCCATGCATTCACTATAGAACTGGCAATTTTTGTGTTGCTGGGATTAGAAGTCTCTCTGCTGCGCCATTGGCGTATACGCATCAGTAATAGTGCCTTGCATATTATAGAGAATGAAGAGATAGGTGGAAAATCGCGGCTCGTACTTACTAACGCGAAAAATCACTTGAGATTATGGCTTTAAGGGTAAGAAGAGAAACGTATGACGGTTAAATTTGAACGATTACAACAACTTTCCCGGCACCCTGATTTTTCAACATTTATTCCACCTTTAGTGGGATTTATAGCTGATAAAGCGCTTGCCATTGTAGAAAGTCACCCACATGTTGATAACATGTTGTTACGCACTCTCTACAGTAATGACATCGCTGAACACCTTGACTGGATTAAACAGGTAGAGGAAGTTTGTGGCCCTCCCCCCTGGATTATTCGTAGTGCCGGTTTGGAAGATGGTAATACCTTCGTCAATGCCGGAGGTTATGCCAGTATCATCTGTCATTGCTCGGCAGATTTTAGCGATACACTTTCTGCGGTAACTTTCAGTGGATTTGAATCTCAGTCCATTGAACAACAGAGATTAAGTGATCCTGATTATCAACCACAACCTATCAGTTGTTTCGTTCAAAAATTGATTGAAGATGCACCGTCAGAAGATATTCCGCCTATCATGGATTCCTTACAGGCTCCTTATCTTATAGCTAATGAATGTCATAATTTATATAAAATTATCAATAAATTACATCAATATTTTTCTGAAACAGCATTAGATACTGAGTGGGTATTGGAAACAGATCATGGTCTGGTATCCGTGACCGGATTAACGTTAAATGGCGTTGAAGGAGTCCGGGGAGAATTGGCCTTCGGTTTTGGTTTTGCGTCTGCACAATCTCCCGGCTCGAGAGTTAATTCTGTTGCTTATCATTGGCCAACTTTAACCTCTCCCCTGTGGCATGGTACGCAATTACGCCAGGTTCATGTGGATAAGATTTGGTTAGTGCAGGTTCGCCCCGCACCGGGATATGCACTTGAACGTCAGGTTGAACAATTAACCTCTGAAATAAAAACGGATCTGGCACGCTGTATGCAAGTATTTCCTGTGGCAGCATTACTGCATCCTACCAAGCCCGCTTTAGGCGCTTTTCTTTCAACATCAACATTAGACGATGCATGGTCGCGTTACCTGAGTCTTTCCCCGTCAGTACAATCCACGCTTGTTGCTGTCTTCGTTGAATCCGGTGTTGCCAGTGAACATGCCGGTATCATGTTCCGCCAGCAAAAATTACCGGTTTTTCTTACCCAGTTAGCCAATATCCCATCGGTTTCATGGGTTGTCATTGATAGTGTGGGAGAGCAAGCCTACTTCAGTACACAAAAACCGCTTATCGAATTGAAAACAGAATCCACTGAAACGGTTAATTTGCCTGCTTCTGTGCAGCGTATATTTGACGATAGTGAGTCCTTACCACCTATTACAGAGCTGACTTCTCAATATCTTTCTGATGTCTTACAAAATACGCTGGCGGGATTGCCAGTTTTAAAGGAAAAAGTAGGTCTTGAACTCAGACAACGTAGCCTTTTCCCAACGGACGCTTGGATACATCATGGTGATACTGTCCGCAGTCCAAGTTTAACGGGTTGGCTGCTCGCAAAAATGGGCGAGGAAGTGATGACGCTTTACCCTTCTTATTGGTCAGCAACGGAAGAAACAACCTATTATCTCTGTGCTTTCAGAGCCAAAACAGCTCCTCAATCGACATTACCGCATTTATGCAAGGCGATCCCTATGTTAGCAGAGAAGGTTAATCAACTAAATGATCTGCGTCTGCTTATGTTATTCATCAAAACCGAAGCATGGATTGAGAAAATACCTGTTCTACCATTAGCACAATGGGTTGATGCGGCAATAATGTCCCCAAATGGGGATGGACCTCTATTACTGGAATGTATGCTTCATGTGCTTGCAGATACAGAGATTCTTCCCATTTATGAAGATACTGACCGAGTAAACATTTTACACGCGTTAGCTGATAAAGTGGGATCCTCACTTTCTGTTCACGAACTGCTTGAAGTCATTCATCATGGTCAGCTACCACCTACCGCACTGGCTAATTTGGTCTGTACCCCCAAAGCATTTGCTGATTATGTTGCTTTTCTGGCACCACTCAGACGTTTTAAAGCCGCCGCTGCACTGGCTGAAGCAAGTGAAGCTGCCGATTTACTACAATCCACAGACCGTATGATGAAAACGCTATATCAAGCGAAATTATCCACTTTGAGAGCACTTTGCCGTATAGGTTTAGTGGATACTTATGATCAGGTGCTCAAGGCAGTGTTAGCCGATTTGGTTGATAGACGCGATGTGAAAACGTATCAAAATTATCTGGATTTACTCAGTGGTTGGATGGCATTTGCCCGGCTATCAACACTTTCTGTCACTGAAAAAGCAGCACTATATTCTTTTCAAAACTGGATAGAACATGCGCGTCATTTTCCAGTGCCTGACACCTTTTACCTTGAATTAAAAGAAGATACTGTGGAACTTTTGGGGGATGATTTCTTACGTTGGCAGTCCTTAATACCCATTGCAGGTAATATGACACCGGAACAACTACCGATAGAAAATGCGCACCAGTTGCATAATTTATTACATCAATGGATGCTAGTTCGTTTCCGGGCTGAATCAGGACCTGAGTTACCTACTCGCTTGCGCAAATTGATCAGTATCGCAGATGGTTTTGGTGATGCTCGTTCTTGCCTGTTAAGGTTATCCAATAATCTCTTTGAGATTTCACTCCCCTTTGTCGTACACAAAGCTGGCTTTCTCTTTAATCAGAAAGAATTGGTTGTGGAATTTTGCGAACTTCCAAATGCACCGGAAGAGGATATTGGTCGTTTACATGTCTTCAATGCCTTAGCGTCACGCATCGCAGAATGGAATCCTCAATGGCAGATATCATCAAATCAGGTCTGTCAGTTCGGCACCTGGACACTTTTCCTGCGCTTAAAGCGTTTTGATGGTTTGCATTGGCAGGACAACGATCTGGAACAATTGGTGCTTTGGCTGCGGGTATTGTTCGATACCGCTTATGATTTCTCCTATGTACCTAACGATGAAGTTTTACATGTGCATGAAATGCTGGGTCATTCTCCCTGGCGTGAATTGTTCCAGACTTATGTCGATTATCGATCTGTGATTGATTTCTCTGTCCAACGTATCACAGTCTATTCATTGCCCTTTGCGTCAATGCTCGCTGCACTCTGCTTGAATGAATTTGTTCGTGATGAGGTCACTCGCGCTTACCTTGCTGGTTTTGACCGTGCCTGGGAGATTTTTCACCGTATTATTGAGCAATTGGAAAAAACAGAAGATGATCAGGAACAGTGGGAGTGTCTTCATACCACCGCCGGACAAATAGGATTGCTCTTTTCAGCAAAATGGCCAGAGCAAACCCTTATGCGGATGGTACAGGAACCCTTATCTCTTGTTGCTGCTGAACGCATTGCTGTCAGTCTGTTACATCGTCGTGATTTGGTGATCACGTTACAACAGTTAATTACCGCACCAGAAAATACGGGATTGCGTAATTTAGTCTTGCATCACGTTCCTTATGTTGCAGTGAATGCTAACTCAGCCGCTGCTATCGCAGATGAAATAGCTATCTGGCAAAGTCAATTTAAACGCTGCAAGGAGTATTTACTTGCCTATCATGCGAATGTACTTACTGAGAGTCAGCGTCAACAGTTTGTCAGGCAACTCAATCTTGTCCCCTATGGCGTAACAGAAGAAATTGAGATGTGTATTCAACAAGCTTTGATTCATATTGCTGTAGAGGAGAAAGGTCGTTTTAAATTGTCTGAAGTTGATCCGATTGCGATTATTAGTGCGATACGCACAAAATGAGGGCAAAATGACCAAACATCCTGACAATATCGCCAGAATACAGATTACCCCCTCAGAATTAGTGGCGAAATTATTCACCACCGAATATGCTCAAAATGGCGATGGTTATGTATCAGCTTGCGCCCTAGGACAAATATGGAGTGATCTGAATCTTCTTGCTGAAGCGAGTCAACAGTCGTCATCAATCCGCCATCAAACCAAATTTTCTGCTATACATGCGCAACAGGCTGCTTTATCTATCGCTTGTGGCCACAAAATCACGGCAGAAACGACGTGTTCCCAACAAATAAGCCTTGTATTGCAGGGGCAGTTTTCTCCTTGGATGGACTTGCTAACCCGTATTTTAGCTCTCCCTTTGCCAGAGTGTTATGGCTATGATTTAGGGGATACTGAAGTTTGTGTGGATGATGCAATTCGTTTCGCCCACCAATTTGCCTCCGGGCGCCCCATCGTGGTTGTCGGCCTCCGCAGTGGTGGGAGTTTTCTCACTCCACGTTGGGTTGCAGGATTAACGCAGATTAATGGAGTGTCCCCTGAATGGCTAACATTACGCCCTTTAAGGAATATTAATGCTTATTGTCAATATCACCATTCGGAGCTGGATTCTCTATTTCGTCTTCTTGACACGCAATCGGAACGTCCAGACGTTGTGATTGTTGATGATCAACCCGATACCGGCAGTACTGTTAAAATACTTGCGCAATCGTTAGCCTTTAAAGCTGAAAACATCTGGTTTGCTAGCATTGGGCATGTGAGAAAAATCACAAAATCCGCTTCATGGTCAACCGTTTTTTCGCGATCACCGCTGATGGTACGTGAACAGCGCCCACTTTGGCAACTCTTGTTAAAAAATGATCACTGCCACTTTCTTTCTACGCTAGCGTCCACAATACCTCCATCTGATTTACTGAATCCGGCAGTAATAAACGACACTGATACACAAATATTTATCCATTGTCCAACAATGGAAAAGAGATATGGCTTGGGTGAGGCTTGGTTGCCCTGGAATTCGTCCGCAATGGAAAAATATGCAAGAAGGCTGATTAACCCCAAAAAAACTCCCTTGTTAGTTACGGACAGACATGAAAAACCCTTGTTGCACTTGAGGTTTATAGGAGAAAGTATCTATGGGCTGACTGAATTCAATCGAATAAAGCAAGCCAACACTGCCCATCCTAAGGCGTGGTTTTTTGATGGTTATCATATATCTCAACATCTTCCGGGATTACGTCCATTACGTGATCTGATAGCTGAAACATCTCATGAAAATCAGCAGGTTTGGTTTACACAGTGCAACACTGTTATTCAGTCTACTAGCCAATCACCATTGATGGTTATTTCCGGCCAGCTACCTCAGATTCCAATAGGCGCAGCCATTCGTCATGCATGGGAACGCTTACAACACAAAATAGGTGAATACAAATTACCTGACTTACCTATCTGGCTAAATTCGCTCAATATTCCTCTTTTTGCAGGAAGTACCCGACCAAGACGCTCTTCCCTTAGTCATGCCTTTGGTGATTGGCATTGGCAAATTGATAATGACGGGCATCTCTACCGTTTTCAGCAAGAGGCTAATTGGGGAGGTATAAGCTGGCCAGAACTGGAGATGGCAGTTTTTCTATTGGTATATCAGCTACCGCCCACCACGTTACAGCTGCTGTACAGCGATAACAAGGCAGAGAATGATAATTCACCCGTGATATATACCTCCTTACCTGTTGCACTGCTTTTACTACTCGACGGTTTCCGCCGGGATGTACGTCAATTTAGCCCTATAGGTAAGATACGGTTATGTGAAGATATCACCTTATTATTTCAAACTTTGACCCAGTATCACGACTTGATTATCGAAAGTATGCAACCGACTGAAATATTGAGGAGTGCCTATGAGTAAATCTGAAAAAATCGCTTCTGATGTCGCCGTTCCAGCACCAAACTTACATGCTTTATCTGCAAGTGGCGCTACTGTCAGACTGAGTGATGGAAGAGACTATATTGACCTAATGAATGGCAAAGGTAGCATCACGTTGGGACACCATCATCCGGCAGTCACAGAAGCAATCATCGCTAGTTTAAATAATAAACTGGGATCTTCCACCTGCTGGTCAGAGTCTTTTGAAGCTCTCGCAGAGATTATTATTGCTGACAGTGGTATCCCCAATGGGCAAGTTGCTTTTTTCAGTTCAGGAACTGAAGCCTGCCGTGCCGCTGTCCAGTGTGCCCGGAAGATAACAGGAAAAAAAATCATCGTCAGCGCAGGTTACCACGGTTGGGGAGATTTATGGTCTTCGTCTTCCCATTTTTTGCAACCAAATGAAAGCGGCATTATCGATTTCTACTTCATACCCGAATTACTGGCAGATGTGTTAGAAAACTATCATGGCGAAGTCGCAATGGTGATGATTTCTCCTGATTATGTACATCTCAAACCAGAAACATTAAAGAAAATAGCCTATCTTGCCCGTGAATATGGAGTTCTATTTTGCAGTGATGAAGTCAAGAATGGTTATCGTTCAGTGGCGGGTTCTGCGTTATCACTGGTTCTTGGTGAACAGGCTGATTTTTATACCTTTGCCAAAGGGCTATGCAATGGGCAACGTTTATCTTGTCTCGTCGGACCTTCTGACATGATGCAAAAAACTAAACACATGACTTATACCGCCTACTTTGACACCGTACCTATTGTTGCAGCTTTAGCCACATTGAAATATATGCATAACGAACAAGGTTATAAACGTCTAGCGACATGTGGGTCAATGCTGGCAAACACATTACGCACACTGATTGCACAGGCAAAATTGCCAATAAAAGTGATGGGAGATGGGCCATTACTACAATTTATTTGTGCAACGCCAGAATTGGATGAAGCTTTCTATATGGCTTGCGCTAAGCACCGGCTATTACTGTATAAGTTTGATAATCAGGCTATATCGCTGGCAACTGAAGCCGTTTTAACTGAATTGGAGATACGTTTCAAGCAGGTATTTTCAGAACTTGCTCAGCACTTTTCTATGCATAATCAAATCCATGTCTCTATTGAACGGCAAATGGAAGCTGCATTCAATATGATCGATGGTGCCAGTGATGTTATGCCTGCTGCCGATGCTATCCATTGGTTACAAAGGAATGCAATATGAGCAGAATAAAAGACTGGTATGGTAAACGCCTGACCCTAATTGCTCCACATCCCGATGATATTGCTTATTCGATAGGCGGCTTCGTCTCACAACTTGCGGCTGTATCTACATTAGAGGTTGTGACCGTATTTACCCAAAGCCGATGGGCGCTTCCTAAATCACTGCGCAATTCGGGGGCCGCTATTATTAGTAAAGTACGGGTAAAAGAAGAGCAGACTTTTTGTCAAAATTTTAAGATGAAGTTATACCCTCTTGGGCTATCCGATTCCAGCTTGTCTGGCTATGACGATGGAAATGAACGCCAATTGGAATTTACTCAGGGACAACTTACTGATGACATACGAACTTCAATCGTATTGGAGAAGCTACATCAAGTCTTAGCGGAGTCTAGACCTGATATTGTGATTGCGCCAGCCGCCATTGGTCATCATATCGACCACCAGATTGTCCATCATGCTATTTGCTCATTACAGAATAATCAATGGCAACTCGTTTTTTATGAAGATCTACCCTATGCATATGAATTTACACTGGATATTTTGGAAAAGCAGCTGACGGAACGAAAATTAAGAGTACTAGAAACCATCAGTATTGATCAAACATTAGCGGATAAGTACACAGCACTATCTAATTATGCTAGCCAAACCGATCAGGAAACGATTAATGCAATCATTGCTCATGCACAGCGTCTGGCACAGATGTATTTCCATACAGGGAAAACCGTTCACCATGCAGAAAGATTTTGGGAGAAAATATGTCAATATCAGTAGGTTATATTCGTCGATTAATTATAAAAATCGCCTGTGAAACAACGGGAGATGATGCAGAAGTATTAATCGAGCGAGGACGGTTAGAGATCCCTGCACGGGATGCCATTGAATTTATGGTACGTCTGGAAGCCCTCCTTGACTGCACTCTGGGCTGGTCGAAATACGAACATCTATCAATGGAAATTAATCACCTCGCGGAAATAATAAACAAGAAACTTAATGCACAATCATCTGATGACCTTATGCCATTATCACCTTAATCACAGGTAATAACATGATAAATAATGAAAAAAATTGCATTACCATATCCATTAATACTCATAAGCCAAATGACAAAAGCAATATATTATCCTGTTCATCTCAAGATAATGCGCATTCTATGAATAAAATTGAATTGCACTTTGAAGATGCTGTTTACCCTTTCTGGATAGGGGGGCACTGCACAGAGGAGATCTCAGCATATTTAGCTGAAATGGAGGCATCTTCTCTGCATATCATTACTGACGATACCGTCAACCAGCTTCATGCTACACCTTTCGCAAAACGGCTAACACTAAAAACAAAGGTGCCGGTTTGGGTCTGGTCAATTCCAGAAGGAGAAGCCAACAAATCACTAAACACATTAGATTATCTTGCAAATAAATTGCTTAACGCCGGTATTGACCGCAAAAGTGTGATTATCGCGATGGGAGGGGGGGTCATCGGAAATATAGCAGGATTGCTGGCTGCGCTACTCTTCCGTGGTATTCGCTTCGTGCATATTCCCACTAGCCTGATTGCAATGAGCGATTCTGTTATTTCACTTAAACAAGCAGTGAACATGCCACAAGGCAAAAACCTTATGGGCTGTTTTCATACACCCGAAGCCGTTTTTGCCGATACTGCTTTTCTGCTGACTTTACCGTCCCAACACTTGCGGTCAGGATTATGCGAAATCATTAAAAATGTGTTGATATTAGAAACCGAAAATATCCCATTTTTAATCCGCACTCTGAATGCAGAAGCGCATTACGACGAACAAACACTTGCTCACATCGTTCAAGCGGGTGTTCTCACCAAACAAAAAGCCATGATTAACGATAAGAGGGAAAAGCATCATGCTCTTATATTCGAATATGGCCATACGGTGGGGCATGCTATCGAATTAAGCTGTAATGGAAGACTGACTCATGGTGAGTCCGTGGCACTTGGCATGATAGTTGCCGCCGAAATTTCTCACGCCTTTGGTTTGTTGACATCACAAGCCCGCGATATGCACTACCGTCTGATTCACCTTAACGGCGTCGATATCAAGGCACCAGTAGGAACAACACCAGAAGCTATTATGCAGATACTGCAATCTGATAATAAACGTGGCTATTTACACGCTAATCCCAATGAAATTCCGATGATTTTGTTAAATGAATTAGGGGTCCCCCTTTGGAGTAATGAAGGGCATCCCTTAACGCTTGTGCCTGTTGATTTAGTTGAATCAATGTTGCGGCAGCATATTTTTAAGTAATCTGAAAGTTTAATCGTAATCTGATTACAGTCTGTCCGGCACTTGTTCAACGAAACGCGCAGAAAAGAAGTTAAAACTGATCAGTACCATATTAGCGTTCTCCCGTTCTAGAGGTTATTACAAATGTGTTCTATACGCAGTAACCAGATTCTTAGGGGATGTTATGTCAGATATAACTAATGTAATACATAGTATTCAACCACCTTCAGCTTGGCCTCCCGTAACCCGCAGGGTACGCCGTTATCGTAATATTGTGATTAAAACCTCCTGTAATTTACGTTGCAGCTATTGTGAGGTAAAGCGAGCTAAAGTGAACACGGAAGCGGTTATTAATTCAATAACACGAATTATGGCACGTTTTAATCCGAGTGATACGCTCTTTCGGGTTGAAGCGGATGGAGAGATTACACTTTACCCAAAAATACTCGATTTTCTGGCAGAATGTGTGGAAAAAGGATATTTCATCGAAGTGCTCACAAATGGCACGCGTTTTCCTGCCTGTCTGCGTCCTGATTTGCTCTGGGTCATTTCTGTTGACGGACATACTGAGCAGATGAATAAGGCTCGTGGCTTAAAACAAAAACAAATCGATATTATTTTAGACCATGCCATTAGCCTTTCTGCTGAACTACAATGCGTCTATCACGGTCAATCCATTGAAGAGATCAATGAATTTATAGATACCTTACAGGCTCGTAATTTCACTGGTCGTCTGCATTTTTTACCCCTATTAGCAACTAAAGGCCGGCCACTCACTGTACATCTCAATTACGAACAACTCCATAAAGCGCCCTTTTTGGAGCGTAAGGCATTTTTCGATCGCTGGGATCATATTTATCAACATGGGCGCCGTGGTGATTTCATCTGTGACCAGATCCGCAATGGTTTCAACTATTACATAGAGGGTGAAAATATCTCCATGGTGAAGTGTGATTGTTACTCCCCCGTTCCCAGTCATTTAGAAATTGAAGGATTACAGGACGAACGAGAATACAACAACTTCCCATGTGGTACTTGTCTTTCTCATCAGGAATTTAATAACCAACGTGACCGTATGGCTCTGTATGATTAAATGGCTAGAGAGGAAATAGTAATGCGTGTATTGCGGTTAACACCTTTTTTTCACCACCCCGATGTCAAGAACTGGCCCGCTAAATATGACTCCGTAGGGGGAATGCAGATCCAAATTTGGCGACAAGCAATGTGGATGGCTCAACAAGGGGTACAACAGCATGTAATGACCATCGGTTTTCCTGGACTACCACGCGAACGCCATTTACACCCCGAACTCTGTGTAGAGCGGACTTATATCCAGTTACCCGAATTCCGTTCAGAATTATCTGGGTTAAAGGGACTCACTCTATCCTGGGCACTGGCGACGTTATTTACGATCCGCAAGAAAGCACGACAAAAACCCTTTGATCTGATTCATCTCCATCTTGATGGGCAAATCCCTGCATTGTTGGTCGCTTATCTAGTTCCTAAATTGTTACCTTGTCCACTGATACTGACAATCCACTGTTCACGGCTTTCCGTTTATCAACCGATGTCAATCTGGGATCGCATGACACATAAATTGGCTCGTTTTCTGGAGCGTAAAGCGGTAAAACTTGCAACAACGACCTGAACGCACTACTGATGTCATTCGTCCCTATGCTCGTCGTGTAGAGATCATTCCTGACGTTGTCGATCCCAAACAGTTCCGACATCCAGGTGAATCAGCAATACAGGCGTTTCGGCAAGAATATGGATTAAAATCAAAAAACATTGGATTTATTGGGCGTATAGCAAAAGAAAAAGGTTGGACACATTTTGTTGCTGTGGCTGATCGGCTGCGTCATCTTGATCTACATTTTTTAGTCGTGGGGGATGGCCCACAACGACATAGACTCGAAGAGGCTATTGCTCAACATCATCTAGAGTCCCAATTTACTATCACGGGATTTATCCCCAATGATCAAGTGGCAACCGCAATTGCTGCATGTCATGTCATTGTTATGCCGTCAGAACACGAAGAGTTTGGTGGTGTTTCCATTGAAGCAACTTCGGTAGGAGTACCGGTGGTGGCCTATGCTGTTGGCGGTATTAACGAAATACTGGGAAAAATTTCACCTGAACTGCTCGCTCCTGCCGGAGATATAAACCAATTAGTTAACTGTATTAACCGTGTACTGACTCAACCTCAGCGCTCTCCCATCATCAACGATAGTGATGACAATAAAAATCCGATAGAAATCTTTGCACCAGACACTGTACTGCCTCGATTAAAAAATATCTATCAAGAGCTAGTAGAGCAATCTGTTACCAAATAACTCTCGTAAGGATAAAGTATATGTTTTCTATGGTAGAGATTGAAATCAATTCACGATGTAACCGACGTTGTGTGTATTGTCCTAATGTCATAGCACCACGGGATGCTCCTAACAGAATGAAACCCGAGCAATTTGAGCGTGTTATCGACAGACTGGAAGAAGCGAATTTTACCGGGAGACTTTCTTACCATTTTTATAATGAACCGCTACTACATCCTAAGTTACCGCAATTTGTCTCCCGAGTCACTGAACGGCTGCCGGAAGTCAGACAAATCCTGTATAGTAATGGTGATTATCTGACGGATGAAAAATATCAACTGTTACATAAAAATGGCATTAAACAGTTTATTATCACTCAGCACGACAGCAAACCCGGCGCACCCAAACCTGATCTTATCTGGCTTATTCCTGATCAGTTATAGCTAACCAATCGTGCGGGCAATGTGATCGCCGGACCAGAAATTGTCTCAAATCTTCCCTGTTTTGCTCCCTCAGACATGTTGATTATCACTATCACAGGGAATGTCGTGCTTTGCTATGAGGATAACAAAGAGGAAGTAGTTCTCGGCAATATCTTTGACAGCCCTATCATGGAAATCTGGAATTCACCTCAATTCCGTCAGGCTCGTGAAGCACTCTCATGTGGAAATCGAAATGCAACGGAAATTTGCCGTCGTTGCAATAATCGCTCACATCAAAAAAGTGAGGCGTTCGATTATGTCCTTTAAAAAAACACCACAACATACGGTATTGATAGAGCGGTATCCAGATAATTTTGATCGCCGTGGATGGGGAGGAATAGAAACAGCTTATTGGAATCTTGGGCATATATTACCTCTCTATGGTATTGAGGTTATCTGGTATTCTGCTCAAGAATACAACACACTTAATAAGTTAGCAGAGCAAGTCTCACTCCAAAATATCACTGCCCTATTTCCTTTAATGGAAAGTGAGCTATTTCGCGCTGGCCAACAAGCGCCAGAATTTCTGAGACAGCGTACAATCCGAATCTGGCATGATGTTTCGTTCCTCACCCATTCTCATGTCAGTTTGTCTGCCTGTCATGCTCATCAGCCCAGAGCAAATTCCGCAGATTGCTTAGCAAGTGCCGTATCCCCAGATGCTTATGCTGCTGATATCTTTTTTTATGAAGCCCCTTGGACATATTGCTTCCCCAAACGCCATTACATCCCTTGGGCAGCTAATCATATCCCCGCTCATAATTATCATTCTCCCAGCGGCCCGGTTGTTTTACTGGCAGGCAAAGTGGGGCTTGAGAAGCTCTCTCCGATTATTGAGGCGTGTCTGGCGAAAGGGATGCATCTGCATATCCTATTTAACAACTGGTCGAAGCGAGGTAAAGAAGCCAAACGCTATTTTAATCGCTTAAAGTTGGATGAACGGCACAAGATTTTTGATTATTACGATCTGGAACAAGACCATAAACGCATCTTTGGTGGAACTTGCGCCGCACTGGTATTAAGTGATTATTACGAGACTTTCAATTTTCTGTCCGCCGAAGCCGTACAACTAGGCATACCCGTTGTGGCCTATAGCCATTCGGGCGCGACTCGTCGTTTTGCGGCTCATCTTGCTGAAGATAACAACGCTTTACTTGATTGGTTGAAAGAAGACGGTATTAAAAGGCTGACTCCAGTTCCACGATCTGACTGGTCATGGAATGACGTGGGGGTTGCTTATAGCCAATTGCTAAACAACATAGCAGCACAATACCAATGAAAACAGCTTACTCAACCGAAATGAACATTGGTAGTGATAACGGATCATGGAGAAAACAACAAAATGTCAACTCAAGAAAAATTACTATTAGGGGCACACCATTTTCATGGATTCAAACATGCACCTGATGAGTTAATTTCCGATGCTTGTGTGATAGGTAGTGGTGCCAGTGGTGCAGTAGTCGCTAATGCACTGCAAAAATGTGGCTGGTCGGTAATTATGATAGAAGAAGGAAACCTACTTGCACCTCAAGTAACACAAGAAGAGGTAGATAGTTCTTCTCCGATGGCAGAGATTAAGGGCAAAAATGGCTGGGAAGAGAGAGGGTGGCCTTGGAGTACACGAAACGTAGGTGGGGGAACGCTCTTTTATGGTGGTGCTTCTTTTCGTTATCAGGATTGTGATTTCGATGCTCGACCTTGGTTATCAGGAATAGGCCTTGATATTGCCTGGCCAATTCATCTTAAAGATTTAGAAAAATACTATGCCATTATCGAAAAGCAGCTACATATCTGTGGCGGGCCACATGCCGCTTCTGTGAAAGAAGGGGGTAATGCCCTGCCAATGTCGTTACCGGCTGATATCATGGCAACAGCGGCAAAACAACTAGGCTATCATCCTTTCCCGACACCGATGGCAATTGATCCTAAACGTTGTACACAGGAAAAACGCTGTATTGACTTCCAATGTCCCAGCGGTGCCAAAAGTGATGTTCTCAACATTTATATCAATCAACTGATCACTCACAACAATTTTATTCTCCTGTCTGGTGTCCGAGGAGTCGCACTGGAACAAGAACGCTCCGAACAAATCAGTGCGCTACGATGCCTAGATCTGGAAGATGGCAACATTCGTAATGTGAAAGCTCGTTATTTTTTTGTGGCCTGTAACGCAATACAGAGTGCAGCGCTTTTATTACGATCAACAACGCCTTTTGCACCCAACGGCATTGGAAATCGACATGACCTCGTTGGACGTGGATTGTGTATGAAGCTCAGTCAGCGTATACGTGGCATGGTACCAGTGACTCATGCTATGTGTGATCATGGGGTTGGGCTACGCGGCCCATTTTCCACGATGGCTATTTTGGATCACTACCTTGATGCTCATTGCCCAAGTAGAATGGGAGGATTAATATACGAGGCACGCACTTTCCCTGCTGCCACAAAATTTCCTGAGCAGATACCATTAGAACTCGAAGCCATCATTGCTGATACGCCTGCCTATGAAAATCGAGTAAAACTCTCTTCCCATCGTGACGCTTGGGGTATCCCTAAAATCATGATCGACTATAAAGCTGCACCTTGTGATCTGGCGCGCATAGCCTATATGGCAGAACGCAGTGCAGATATACTCCATGCAGCAGGTGCCACGCAAATTCATTCTAAGCGCACACGTTCTGAAGAAGGAAGTACCCATCTGCATGGCACATGCCGCAGTGGTACAGATCCGACCCGCTCGGTTTTAGATCCTAACTGTCGAGTCCACGAACTCGAAAATCTTTATGTTGTGGATGGCAGCTTTATGCCTTTTCCCGGTGGATTAAATCCCACTCTCACTATTCAAGCAAATGCATTACGTGTTGCACAACATGTTGTTGGAGTTGACTGAATATGATCCGAGCAGAAGAAGTTTCTAGGATTTATCAAGTGCATCAACGTAACGAAAGTTTCCATTCTGCACTACGTTCACTCTGGCAAAGGAAGTATGAAACAGTTGCTGCGCTAAAAAATGTCAGCTTCCAGATAGAAGATGGCGAGAGAGTGGGAATACTAGGTCCCAATGGTGCAGGCAAAACCACATTAGTAAAGTTACTCAGTGGGTTATTACATCCCAGCAGTGGACAAATCACCGTCGAGGGACACACACCCTATCTGCGTGAAAAAACTTTTTTGCATAGCATTGGTCTTGTTATGGGTAATAAGGGACAATTAATCTGGGATTTGCCGCCCATTGATACGTTTGAAATGATCCGAGTACTGTTCGAAATTCCCTTACCTGTACATAAAAAAACGCTGAAAGAATTGGGCGAATTACTGCAACTAAGTACCATCATGACCAAACCTACCCGTCAGCTTTCATTAGGGGAACGTATGCGATGTGAAGTGGCGGCCTCATTGATACATCAACCTAAGGTGCTCTTTCTTGATGAGCCAACTATTGGACTTGATGTCGCCATGCAAGCCGCTTTGCGTGATTTTGTTGCTGAATATAATCACCGCCATAACGCCACTATTCTGCTGACTTCACACTATATGGAAGATGTACGAGTATTATGTCAAAGAATTATTATTGTTGACCACGGTACGATTTTCTATGATGGAGACCTGCGAACCTTCACGGCGAAACAATCCCCTGAAAAAATAATATCTTTCTCTATGAATCGTCAGATCAATATTCCCGATTTTGCACGTTTTGGCGTACTTATCTCACAAACAGAAGAGCGTTCTCAAATTCGGATTCATCGTGACCATGTCCCCAAACTTATACATTTTCTGATTGAACAGCAACTGGCAATTGATCTCACCATAGAAGATCCTCCACTGGAAGAAATATTGCGCCAGATTTTTGGTCATCCTAGTCAAAATAAAATCGAAAACAATATATTGACTAATCAAGGTGAACTAACATGATTTTTGCTCTTATAAAAACCCGATTATTTGAAACCTTCTCCTTTCGAGCCGAGTTTTTACTCTGGCTAGTAACACTCAGTATGCCTTTAATAATGTTAATTTTTTGGAGATCGGTAACTCAAAATGGTCCTTTTCAGAGCTATAGCTCTGAGGATTTTAATCTTTACTACATTGCCGTCCTTGTTACCACCATATTAACCAGTTGTAATAGTGTCTGGGAAATTAACGAAAATATCCGTCTTGGTGAACTTTCATTTTGGTTAATGCGGCCTATTCATCCTTTTATCAACTACCTGGCAATTACCATTGCCGAATTGATATTAAGCCTGATTGTTGCGATACCTATTTTGATACTGGCTCTGGTGATGAGTTTCCTGAGCCAACCATTCACTTTACCTCAATTTGGTTTATTTATATTAGCATTATTGGGGGCTTTCTTAATCAATCAAAGTATCCATTTGCTGATCGGGAGTTTGACTTTTTGGATCGAGCGTTCATTGGTTATACATAAAATGTATGTGGCTGCCAGTAGTGTTCTATCAGGTTATATGTTTCCTTTGGCCTTATTACCAGAATGGGTAGAAAAGATTGCCACTTGGCTACCGTTCCGATTTGTGATTTCTCTGCCAGTAGAGATAATAACCGGAAAACATTCCCTGCTTATTGCTGCCCAATGGGTAACTTTACAATTCATACTAGTAGCACTGCTGTGCGCTACTGCACTTTTTGTCTGGCGGCAAGGCGTCCGCCGTTATTTGGCGTTTGGATAATGAGATATTCTCTTTCAGTCATTCGTATGGCGTTTCTCTTAAGTGTAAAACGTTCAATGCAATACCGGTGGGATTTTATAATAGACGGTTTACTCTCACTTACCATGGCGGTATTGCAACTCTTACCGTTGTTCGTGTTGTTTAACGAACGAGGTTCTGTTGCAGGTTGGTCATTTGAGCAAATGCTGGTATTAATGGGCTGGTATATGATGTTAACTGCTACCGTCGAAGGCTTAATTGCTCCCAGTCTTTCCTCTGCCATTTCAGGCATTCGAACAGGTTTGTTTGATTATATTTTAATCCGCCCGGTTGATTCGCTTTTCCTCTGTTCACTTATTGATATCAGGCTATGGAAAGTGATCGATTTTTTCTTTGGGCTTGGCCTGATTATTTATGCTTTTATACAGCTCGATATTCAACCATCATTTATTAACGTCACTATGGCTATCATTTTATCAATCGGTGGACTTGCCACAGCTTACGCATTGTTTGTTCTGGCGATTGCTACCTCTTTTACATTAATTCGCATACAAAACTTGACCAATGTTATCTCTTCGTTATTGGGTTTTGCTCGCTGGCCTATCCACCTATTTGGTATGCCTTGGCGGATAATCTTTAGTTTTCTGATCCCCATTGGTGTCATGACCAGTGCACCAGTTATGGCGCTGTTAGGGGGATTGACCTTACCTCTAGCACTGGGCTCGCTAGGAATAGCTACCTTTTTCTTTATCGTGTCACGATTAGTTTGGAAACGCGCATTGCGTGGCTATCGTTCTGCTTCTAGCTGAGTAAAAATCTCCTTTAAGTAATACTGTTGGTTTAGCAGATGAGGCTATTCAAGGGGAAGGTGATCACTAATGGAGCTGAATTTATCAAAGGGCGGCCAATAGATCTGGGATGAATTGGCGGATTCAACTTTCAAGTGCAATCGCCACCTATGCTACCTGCCGTAGTTCGTCAAAAACCACTTGGGTTGCCTAAAACCCAGACGTTTCTTCGGCCGATAATTGATGGAGACAACCACTCTCTGTATCTCTTCATCACTGACTTTCTGTAAGTCCGTCCCTTTGGGAATAAACTGGCGTAGCAAACCATTACAATTCTCGTTTAGGAAATTCAGGGATTAGCTGCAATTTTAAATCTATTTGTGTACTAAAATAATAGGGGGCTTGCGCCCATTAAGGTTTACAAGTAGTTACTCATAGAAGAAATGGCGAGCCAATAACGGTGCGGTAAAGTTTTTCTTCAAATAAAAACCTCTGGGCAACGTCATGATTGGCTGACCGTATTCTCCTATGGCTTCTGTCACTGCCCGGCTATTGGCGGCTTTCGGGCGCAATTGCAACACTTCACCATGACGGGCGGTGATGCTCTCGACTTTACCCAATACAATGAGGTCCATCAGCTCTTCCCAATCATGACGCAGCAACGCTTCTTCAATGACATTCGGACTCCAGAGTAACGGGGAACCCACGCGGCGCTCAGAAAGTGGAATACTTCTTTCCCCCTCAACGGGTATCCACAGGACACGGGATAATTTCCGCCTGACGTGACAATTTTCCCAGGTAATGCCGCTGTTACCCGTTAAAGGGGCAACGCAGACAAAGGTTGTTTCCAATGGGGAGCCTTTGCTATCCACCGGGATCGTTTTCAATTCGATACCGATGTGTTCAAAATCCTGCTCGGGTTTACTGCCGGCACTCGCTCCCAAATAATATTCCAGCAACATACCAACCCAGCCTTTGTCACGCTTTAAATCGGGAGGAATGGCGAGATTGGCTTGTGTAGCGAGTTCACCCATGGATAAACCGGCCAGACAATGGGCGCGTTCGAATAATTGTTGCTCGTTTTCAGGTGGTGTCGGAGGTGTAAAGTACATGTTATAAAGTATATTTTTTTCTGGTTAAAAAATGTTCTTGTTGATGATTGAAAGTCATTGCTAATTTATCGTTATGATCATTATTTTGATAATAGCATGATATAAAAGATCTTTTAATTTATGTTCTCTGGATTAAAAATAAACTTGTTATGATTGTTCACGGATTCCCAGTAATAATAAACAGGATCTTACACCATGTTATCCACAGATTTATGGGATAAGTGATAAAAAGTACGATCACTGGTTTGATTTACAGCGCTAATGAAGGGGGTTTTCTGCAAAAATAGGCGATTTTTGTTTAACTAAAAGGCATATCCTGTGGATAAAATCACCATTGGTTGATATTTGCCCAGTGTGAGCAAAGATGGACATTTTATCGAGTGATCTGCGTCGCAAAAAGGGGGGTGAAATAGATTAACATAATGAAAAATAATGGGTATTTATTATCGCTTATTGAGCGTTAGAAAACAGACAATAAAAGTATACCCGCCTTACCCCTCACTTTTTCACAAACATATCCACAGAAAAAGTGAATAAAATGGTTGTTGCCAGACAATAAATGTTTATAACTTTAGCTTTTCCTGTGAATTATCCTTCTGGGGGCGTAAATCAGGCAGATTTAAAATCAAACCCTCCAAAGGTTGCTGTGGTCAACAAAAATGGATCACAATCAGAAGACAATTCAGTGTTTTCACATCCAATACTCAATTTGTGATCCTTATCACCTGACGAAATAAAACCTTGTAACTGATGATTGAAAACGGATTGTTGGGTAATCCGTTAGTAATCAGAAGATTTACTCTTTTTTTCGTTTGGTTTCTGGTGGAAATCATTTATACCTGTTTTTGTCTATTTAATAGACTGTAATGCTGATCACAATTTCATTTAAATATCTTTTCATAATAGTAAGGCGCTTAACTCCTGAAGATCGCTGATTCCCCCGTAGCGCGGGGAGTCAGGGATCTCACGGAAGGGTTGTGAATACCTTAATAGATAACCTGCGTTGTCGCCCGGTTTCGCTTTCACCGTTGAGTCAGTATCTGCCGGAGCAGGCGCAGGCCGTGAATGCCGGAAAGTTGGATAAAATTCGTTCTGTGCTCTTGATTTATGCGCCGGCTTGTCAGCCTGAGGTACAAGGAGCTTTTGTATGAATGAGCTGTTTTCCTATACCGAAGTCTGGTTGCGTGATCATCATGCGTTGCATACTGCCACAGAGATCCATCAACAGCCTGAGCTTTGGCGTCAGTTATATCAAAATCTGCAACGTGAGGAAGAGGGGTGGCAACCTTTTTTGCTGCCTTTGTTAGCCGATCCAGAGTTGCAGATAGTGTTGTGTGGTGCCGGTTCCTCTGCGTTTATCGGGCGCACACTGGCACCTTGGTTGCGTGGGGAGTGTGGATTGAATGCGGTCGCGTACAGCACGACAGACATTGTGCCTTCTCCTTTGCAATATCTTAATCCAATGCGTTTAACCTTGCTGATTTCTTATGGGCGATCGGGCAATAGCCCGGAAAGTGTGGCGGCGGTAAAACTGGCGGATCAGCTCCTGCCACGCTGTTATCACCTGATGCTGACGTGTAATCCTGATGGTGCATTAGCGCATTATGCCGAAGGGTGCCCTCACGTCTGTTCGTTGAATATGCCGCCGGGTTCTCATGACCAGAGTTTTGCTATGACCTCCAGTTTTAGTTGTATGACGCTAGCCACTGTCCTGCTGCTGGGGCCGTTGACGTTGGAACAGTGTGATGCGCCATTGATGGCGATGATCGCGTTGTGTGAGCGGGAAAGGAGGCAGTGGCAGGACCAGATTAAGCGACTGGCCTGTAGCGGTTTTAACCGCATGATGTGTCTGGGTTCCAGTTGTTTTACTGGGGTAGCAGAGGAGGGGGCGCTCAAAATGCTGGAGTTGACCGCCGGGCATGTCACTACCCATTACGATTCGTCAATGGGGGTGCGTCATGGGCCGAAGTTTATTATCGAACGGGATACGCTGGTGGTGATGATGCTCTCCGCTGATCCGTATTGTCGTCGCTATGATCTCGATCTGTGGCATGAACTGGATCATGACGGATTGGCGTGTCACATCGTGGCACTCAGTGGCACACCGGGGAAAGGGTTCACGGTGGTTAACAGTGAGCAAGACGATATCTGGCTGTTGTTCCCCTATTTGATATTTTTGCAGATGTTAGCGTTTGAAACCTCGCTGGCTCTGGGTATAACGCCAGACAATCCATGCCCGACAGGGGAAGTCAACCGTGTGGTGAAGGGGGTCGAAATTTATCCCTATCTTCCACCGTCTTCACAAAGAATAAAAATGTAGCAGGAGTGATGATGTCGATACCGAATATTTTAATGACCCGAATTGATAACCGGTTGGTGCATGGTCAAGTCGGTGTGACCTGGACTAATTCACTGGGGGCCAACCTGGTATTGGTCGCTAACGATCAAGCTGCCGGTGATGTGATACAGCAAGATTTGATGGATATGGTGGTTTCCGATGGGGTTCAGACTCGCTATTTCACCCTGCAAAAAACCATTGATGTGATTTATAAGGCGGCAGAGCGCCAGAAGATTTTTATTGTCTGTAAAACGCCGCAGGATGTACTGACGTTAGTAAAAGGAGGAGTACCGATCCGCTTCGTGAATGTGGGTAACATGCATTTTGCTGAAGGAAAGCGTCAAATCCATAAGACGGTTTCGGTAGATGACAGTGATGTGGTGGTGTTTCGTGAACTGGAACAACTGGGCGTCACTTGCGAAATACGGCGAGTTCCGGATGAAGCGGGAGAACCTATCGCCAAGTTGCTGGTTTTAGGGGGGAGTTATGCTGACTGATGCGATATTGATTGGATTACTGGCCGGATTGGCGGGGGTGGATCTGTTCGATGGGTTGACTCATTTTCATCGTCCAGTGGTGATTGGGCCGTTGGTCGGGCTGATTTTAGGGGATGTACAGACGGGTTTGTTGGTGGGCGGGACACTGGAACTGGTCTGGATGGGAATGGTGCCACTGGCAGGTGCCCAGCCGCCAAATGTGGTGATTGGCGGGGTGATTGGTACGGCATTTGCCATTTTAACGCATGCTGATCCTAAGGTCGCGATTGGTATCGCGGTGCCATTTTCCATTGCGGTACAAGGCTGTATTACCCTGCTGTTTACCGTGTTTTCACCCATGATGCATAAGTGCGATCAGATGGTGAAAGCGTTGAACTGGCGTGGTGTGGAACGGGTGAACTATCTGGGGATCACCATTCTGTTTTGTTTCTACTTTATTGTGGCATTTATGCCGGTCTATTTCGGTGCTGACGCCGCCAGCGCCATGGTACAGAAAGCGCCGCAATGGTTGTTGGAAGGTCTGGCGGTTGCGGGTGACATGATGCCTGCTATCGGTTTTTCTATGTTGATGAAAATCATGATGAAAAAGACTTATATCGCTTATTTCATTCTGGGGTTCATTTCAGTCACGTTCCTTAATATGCCGATTATTGCTGTAGCGCTTGGCGCTTTCGCGATTGCATTGATCGATTTCTTTAACCGTTCCCGTATGGAGGAAGCCGCTGAACGCAGCGTACCTACCACCCAATCTAAGGAGATGGAAGATGGCATTTAACGACACCGATGAGGCTATGGCAGCCAAAGCTGAGAACAGGATGGCGCAGGCACCGGCAACCCGTCAGGTTGAACAAGATGATTATCAGGACAGTATGCCGGGTGAGGATCTGACCAAAGGCGATTTGAACCGGATGGCGTGGCGCTCTTTGTTGCTACAGGCATCGTTTAACTATGAGCGTATGCAAGCGGGGGGCTGGTTGTACACCGTGATCCCGGGTCTGCGCAAGATCCACAAGCATCCGCAAGATTTGGCGAATTCAATGAAGATGCATATGGAATTTATCAATGTGCACCCGTTTGACGTCACTTTCTTGTCTGGATTGGTGCTGGCAATGGAGCGGAATAAGGAGAAAATTTCTACGATCCGGGCCGTGAAAGTGGCGTTAATGGGGCCGTTAGGTGGCATTGGTGATGCCTTGTTCTGGTTTACTCTGCTGCCCATCTGCGCGGGTATCGGGGTCTCTCTGGCGCTACAGGGCAGTCTGTTCGGCCCCATCATATTCCTGTTGCTGTTCAATGTGGTGCATTTCGGCTTGCGCTTTGGTCTGGCGCATTATGGCTATCGAACAGGGACCCGTGCGTTGACCTTATTGAAAAAGCACACCAAAAAGATCTCCCATGCGGCTTCAATTGTGGGAATGACGGTAATCGGGGCGTTGGTGGCTTCCTATGTCCATCTCTCGACGCCAATAGTGGTCAATGCGGGTAAGGCCAGTGTGGCGTTGCAGAAGGATGTACTGGACAAACTGATGCCTAATTTATTGCCGTTGTGTTTCACCCTATTGGTGTTTTGGTTGATGAAAAAAGGATTTTCCCCGGTCAAGTTAATTGGTTTGACCGTTGTGTTCGGTCTTGTAGGGAAATTTTTGGGTTTTCTTTAATCAACGGCACTGAGGAGAGGGAATGTTAGGTATTGTCATCACCGGTCATGGATATTTCGCCAGTGGATTGTTGCAGGCAGTGGAACAAATCGTCGGACGACAACCCCAGTGCTGCGCGGTTGATTTTTCTGAAGGGATCAGCACGCAACAATTATTGGTGTGGTTAGAGGCAGCCTGCACCGCCTGTGATAGTGGTAAGGGGGTGGTTATTCTCAGTGACTTACTGGGGGGATCACCGTTCCGGCAGGCGGCACAACTGGCAATAGCGAAGCCGTGTTATGAAGTGATTGCCGGTACGAATATGCAATTGGCGGTAGAGATGATACTGGATCGTGAAGATAGAACCTTGGAAACATTTCGTGATAGGGCGCTGGAATGTGGACGGCGGGGATTAACCAGCCTGTGGCATGAACAGCAGAAAAAAAGGTATGACAGCCCGAATCTGGATGGCATTTAAGTATCTTGTATATCTATGATTTATAGTCATAAAGTGTTTAAAAAGCCCTGCGTGAAGGCCATGCGGTTCCTGCTTTTAACGTTCATAATCTGGAAACGGTTCAGGTGGTCGCGCTTGGTTCTACGCATGGTGTGTATCATGGTGAACCGCATCTGGATTTTGAGAGGCTAACATATCGTGCCGGGGAAACAGGCTATGTAGGCCGTAGTCGAAGAGAAGATCCTGAATTTGAGGTAGTGCAGGCAAGCTGTATGCGTGAAGGTTTTGTTTTTTCATTTTGACTATGAGGAAACTGCGATGAAAATAAAAACGTTAAAGAAAATCACGTTGAGTTTATTAGCGAGTTCCGTGCTGTACCATGCTCCGGTCTGGGCTGATAGCTGGCGGTTGGAGGGGAACCATTATCGTGTAACAGTGAGCGACGAACACGGTAAGGTGACGCAATTAAAGTTTGAAAATACTAAAAACCACGATCAAATCATCACTGACAATCTGTTTGAAATTACCCTGAAATCAGGAGAAAAGCTCGCGGCTCAAGATTTTCAGGTGACTGATATCAGCAAAAAGCACAATCGGATAGTTGTCTCCCTGAAATATGACGACATTCAGGTAAAAAATATAATAACTGTGGGGGATAAAGCTAAGTACGGTTCGTTTGAAATCACCATTACACCACAGGAAAAGGCGTTGGCACTCAGCTCCGTTTCGTTGATGCCATTTCGCACTAAAAACCCTTTTGTTGACGGGACTATCGTCAGTTCACCGATTATCAGCGATAGTTTTTTTATTGTTCCCGGTAATCCATTGATTAACACTGAGGTTAACAAAGGGAGCACTTCGCAAAAAATGGCACTCTCTATCCCGTTAGAACCGGGGAAGACGTTAAATTATAAGACGTATGTTGGCGTTTATCAGGAAAGGCAATTGCGGCGCAACGTCAATGAGTTTTTGAACAATGCACGTCCGCGTAAGTATAGTCCTTATCTACATTACAATTCTTGGTTCGATATTGGTTTCCTCAATCTTTATACCGAACAAGAGGCGTTGACCCGTATCAAACAGTTCGGGCAGGAGCTGGTGACTAAGCGCGGTGTGACGTTGAGTGGTTATCTGTTTGATGATGGTTGGGATAACCTCAAAGGAGACTGGGGTTTTAGTCAGGAGTTTCCTTATGAGTTCAAAAATCTTAAACAGGCCGCCGATCAATATCACGTTGGTTTAGGTATTTGGCTTTCGCCTTGGGGGGGATACAGTGAACCTGCTGAGCAACGTGTTTCTCATGCGGCGGAATTTGGTTATGAAGTGATAAATGGCCGATTTGCGCTGTCAGGCCCTAATTACTACGCCAATTTCCATAACCGGGTACTCAACCTGATTCAACAACAGAACGTCTCCATGTTTAAGCTGGATGGAATCGATAACACTGAACGCGTGATTAAAGGGAGTTCATTCAGCCGTGATTCTGATGCCGTTATTCATCTTATGGAAGATATGCGCAGTACCGGAAAGGATCTGTTTATCAACTTGACGATAGGCCCGCAAGCCACGCCTTCCTGGCTATTTTTCGCCGATTCTATTTGGCGTGATGGTCATGATGTGGGATTTTACGGTGCGGGTTCCAAAGTGCAGCAGTGGCTGACCTATCGTGATGCGGAAACTTATCATAATGTCGTAAGAAAGGGGCCGCTGTTCCCACTGAATTCGTTGACGCTGCATGGTATTGTTTACGCTAAGCAGGCTGAACATCTGGACAAACAGTTACTCAAAGATTTTGCCGATCAGGTTTGGAGCTATTTTGGTAGCGGGACTCAGTTACAGGAAATGTATATTACGCCTGAACTGTTGACTATAGCGGATTGGGATACGCTGGCAAACGCGGCGAAATGGTCGGAGAAAAATAAAGATGTGCTGTTTGATACGCATTGGATTGGTAAAGATCCCAAAGAGTCAGAGGTGTATGGCTGGGCAGCCTGGAGTCCGAAAAAGTCGATTATTACGTTGCGCAACCCGGCTGATGAAGTCACACACTATTATCTGGATCTGCAAACCGATCTTGAATTGCCGGATAATCAGCCTTTGGTATATGACGTTAAGATAGACTATGGCGAAAACTCCTCGGTACCGAAAGTTATCAATAAAGCAGCGCTGATTATCCTCCAGCCATTGGAGACGTTAACCTTTTCCCTGACCCCAGTAAAATAATCACTGACTGCCCGAATGAAATTGTTTATTCGGGCAGTGATTTTTTTAGGAGGCTATTTTTTTAAAAACTATTGCTTTTTAGAAATTATTGCTTTTTAAAAACGATTGCCTTTTAAAAACTATTGCCATGGTGTTTTATTGAATATTTCCCCCGGTGATATAACGGGCAATGATATCACCCATTTCATCCGTCGTGATGGTTTTGCCATGACCGGCTAAGTCTGCGGTACGATAGCCCTGTTCCAAAACGTGGTTGATAGCTTGTTCAATCGTCTCTGCGGCATCGCTGCGTTTAAGGCTATAACGCAATAACAGCGCCGTGGATAATATTTGGGCAATCGGATTGGCGATGTTTTTGCCGGCAATGTCGGGCGCTGAACCGCCTGCGGGTTCATATAAACCAAAACCTTGCTCATTCAGGCTGGCAGAAGGCAACATGCCCATTGAACCTGTGATCATGGCACATTCATCGGATAAAATATCGCCGAAAATATTGGAACACAACAGGACATCAAACTGTGCCGGATCTTTGATCAACTGCATGGTGGCATTATCAATATACATGTGGTTGATTTCAACATCAGGATAATCTTTGGCGATTTCACTGACGACCTCACGCCATAATACGGAGCTTTGCAAAACATTGGCTTTATCAATCGAGGTGACTTTATGGCGGCGCTCGCGGGCTGATTCAAATGCAATGCGGGCGATCCGTTCTATTTCGAAGCGGTGATAAACCTCAGTATCAAAAGCACGTTCATATTTTCCTTTGCCTTCACGTCCTTTTGGCTGTCCAAAATAGATGCCGCCCGTCAATTCACGGATACACAATATATCAAAGCCTTTTGCGGCAATATCATGGCGCAGCGGGCAAAATGACGTTAAAGCCGGGTATAAACGCGCGGGTCTTAAATTGCTGAATAATTTGAAATGTTTGCGCAATGGCAATAATGCCCCCCGCTCTGGCTGTTCGTCGGGAGGTAAATGCTCCCATTCAGGGCCACCGACGGAACCAAATAGGATCGCGTCAGCTTTTTCACAACCGGAAATGGTTTCTTTAGGCAGGGGGCAACCATGCCGATCAATGGCTATCCCACCTATATCATATTCACTGGTCGTGATACGAATATTGAAACGACGACGGATCGCATCCAACACCTTATAGGCTTGCTGCATCACTTCGGGACCGATGCCATCACCGGGCAAGACAGCAATATGGTGGTGGATTGCCTCCTGCTTGCTGGAAATCGCCTGGTTTGAAACAGGTTGGTTTGAAATAGATTGATTTGAAATAGATCGAGTTGCAGACATGATTATGCTGTCTCCTTTGTGTTGTTGTCCAAAGGATTCGCCTGGGAGATACGTTGCTTCTCTTTTTCTACTTGTTCAGCCTGCCAAATGCTATTCAGCACGTGGATCATGGCTCTGGCGGAGGATTCAATGATGTCGGTTGTCAATCCCATTCCGTGGAAACGACGGCCAAAA
This sequence comes from Xenorhabdus beddingii, assembly GCF_002127545.1. Classification (GTDB taxonomy): domain Bacteria; phylum Pseudomonadota; class Gammaproteobacteria; order Enterobacterales; family Enterobacteriaceae; genus Xenorhabdus; species Xenorhabdus beddingii. The sequence continues at coordinate 102,496 of NZ_MUBK01000001.1, read as the reverse complement.
CATTCCACAATAATATCAACCTGACCGAGGGCATCTTTCCCATGTCCTTTACCGGATAATTGATAGGAGATTAATTCAAGCGGATAACCTGTAATTCGGTTGATGGCCTGATAGATGGCATCGACTGTACCGTTGCCGGTAGAGGCTTCAGATTTGATCTCATCCCCGCAGGCCAGACGCACGGTTGCTGTGGGAACGACATTGGTGCCGGATTGGATGCTGAAATAATCCAGCCGGAAATGTTCATGTTCTTGCTGTTGCTGATTGATGAACACCAGTGCTTCCAAATCGTAATCAAACACTTGTCCTTTTTTGTCTGCCAATTTCAAGAATGCCTGATATAACGCATCCAAATTGTAGTCGTGTTCCTGATAACCCATTTCCGTCATGCGATGTTTTACGGCGGCACGGCCGGAGCGTGAAGTCAGGTTCAACTGGGTATCTTTCAGGCCAATGGATTCTGGCGTCATGATTTCGTAAGTTTCGCGGTTTTTCAGGACACCATCTTGGTGAATACCGGATGAATGAGCGAATGCGTTACTGCCAACAACGGCCTTATGAGCGGGGATTGGCGTATTGCAGATTTGGCTAACTAATTGGCTGGTACGGTAAATTTCCTGATGGTTGATATTGGTGTGAACCCCCAACATTTTCTGGCGTGTCTTGATAGTCATGATCACTTCTTCCAGTGAACAATTACCCGCGCGTTCCCCCAATCCGTTGATGGTGCCTTCTATCTGCCGTGCACCGGCTTGAACAGCGGTGATGGAGTTAGCGACAGACATGCCCAAATCGTCATGGCAATGGACAGAAATAATTGCTTTATCAATATTGGGGACGCGATCAAATAATGTGCTGATAATCCCGCCAAATTGGTAAGGAGTGGTGTAACCCACGGTGTCGGGAATGTTGACGGTGGTTGCGCCGGCTTTGATTGCTTGCTCAACAATCCTGCACAGGTTGTCGATATCGGTGCGGCCTGCATCTTCACAGGAAAACTCAATGTCATCGGTATATTTACGTGCCCGTTTGATAGAGCGAACTGCCATTTCGACAACATCATCGAACGTTCTTTTCAATTTTTGTTCGACATGCAGATTGGAAGTCGCCAGAACCATGTGCAGACGGAAGGCTTCCGCCACTTTCAGGGCTTCGGCAGCAACATCAATATCATTATCAACACAACGGGATAAAGCACAGATACGGCTATTTTTGATTTCACGGGCAATAGTTTGGACGGATTCAAAATCGCCCGGGGAAGAAACGGGAAAACCAGCCTCAATGATATCTACCCCCAGCCTTTCCAGGGCATAAGCGATTTGCAGTTTCTCTTTTACACTCAGACTGGCTTGCAATGCCTGCTCCCCATCACGCAGTGTGGTATCGAAGATAATAACTTGCTGGCTCATGTTGTGCTCCTGTCAAATAGGCGATGGTATTTTATTTTTGGATGTCGTACAGATAAAAAAAACCCGCGCTATGCGCGGGTTTTTTTTATCTGGTGGAGATGAAGTCAGCTCAACTTTTTCTTCTTTCACCTACCAGCGTACCGCGCACATTAAAGGCGATTAGGAGTAGGCTTAGTAGGCGAATAGCGTGGATCATGTGAGCTAACCTTTATAAATTTGTTAATCGAGTTTTAACTGTCGGTGTATTTATAGATACGTTATCTGAAAAATAATGTCAAGCAGGATAAAAATAAATTCAACGTTAATTCTGTCCGCTGTTGATTGTTTGTTGAGCACCATTTGGGCTTAGTGACTATTTTTTACATTTTTAGCGATGTTTTTATCTATTTTTCATATCTATATATGGAGTAAAATCCGGCACTGATGGATGATAAATGTGTAACCTGTTATTTTATACAGTCACTTTCATGTGATTTTTTCATACAATCGTTTAAATGTGACGGTGTGAATGCGAGTATGCACTGATGGATTTGAAGGAACAAAGATAAGATGGATTTTGAGCATGGTATTTATAGGTAATGGTACTTATAGGTATGGTATTTCTAGGTTAATAAATCATAACCATATAGAATATTAATAAATTGTGTCTCGATATATTAGAGGAACTAATTTTTGATTAATGCTTCGGGTTATTTCCCTGATAGAAGATCTTAATAGAAAGTTCTGATAACTCGTTGGAATACAGTCATTTTATTATGAATTATCTCTACTCTTCATTCTGTCATTATTGGCTGGTCGTTTCGAGCGTAAGTCGTTAGTGTAAGTTGAGTTATTTCTATTCATATATAACGCATTAATATTCATGATTATAAAAACATTACGGCTACGTAGATAAGAATGTATTGGTTATGCTTATTTGTTTTTTGTACAAGGACGGATCTCAATTTACTTTTCAACAAATTGGGAGAGTAGATCTTATTAAATGGAAGGTGGTTTACGATGTCGAAATGTTGCATTGAAAATGCCGCCAGTATTCCATTATTTAGTGAGATCACTGCCATAAGTTTAGTGGAGTGAAATAATGACTGAATACAACTCAGTAACTACAGAAAAAAAAGAATCATGCGATGTTCAATTGCGCAGCGTAGATCTCAATTTGCTTACTGTTTTTGATGCTGTAATGCAAATGCAGAATATTACACGTGCAGCCCAGATATTGGGAATGTCACAACCGGCTGTCAGTAATGCGGTAGCACGTTTGAAGACCATGTTTGATGATGAATTATTTGTCCGTTATGGACGAGGTATTCAGCCGACGGCCAGGGCAAAACAGCTCTTCGGACCACTCAGGCAAGCACTGCAAATAGTGCATAATGAACTGCCCGGCGTGGGGTTTGATCCCGATAATAGTACCAGGGTATTTAACCTCTCTATTTGTAGCCCGCTTGATATTCGTCTGGCTGCCCAAATTGTCGGGCAAATAAAAAAACACTCGTCGAATATTGAAGTTGTCATTAAAACACAAATTAGTGATGATATCGAGAAGCAGTTAAAATATCAGGAAATAGAATTTGTCATCAGTTATACCAAATTAGATACCGCTGATTTTCATAATTCCCCTTTGTTTAATGACGAATTGGTTCTGGCCGTTTCCAAAAATCATCCTAGAATTGGCAAACGAATTACCCAGCAGCAATTGCAGGATGAAAGACATGCTATTGTTGCACTGGATAATGCAGATTCATTTAGTAAGCCTTACTATGAAAGTAATGAATTATTGCGGTCTGTTTCTTATCAGGGAACGGATTTAAATAGTGTTCTTAATATCGTATCCCAGACTTATTTAGTTGCCATCGTGCCAAAATGGATGGTTGAGCATTATTCCGAACAGTTAAATATTTGTTCAGTACCTTTGCCCAATGGTCGAATTTCTCGCCCTTGCTATTTGATATGGCATGGTGCAACAGATCGGGATAAAGGCCACCAGTGGATGAAATCATTGCTGAGTCATCTTGGCGAACAGGAATAAAATAACATACCCGAAGCGCCTTATTCTGGTAAATGATGACTGGCATAAGGCTCTTGCTTAGGATTTTTGACTCTTTTCACCGGATGGGTCCCTCACAACATTTATCTCTGTTTATCCATCGTTATTCGATAAATCCTGCAAACATTTCGTCCTTCAAAGGGAGAAGATATTAAAAATACCCTTTCCCCTTTTACTAGGAATAGGTAGACTGCGATAAAATAGCTAACATCTGTAAGCTGAAAAGTGGGCATTATGCTGACTGAATACGCTGAACAAAATATTTATACAGGTATATATTGTGATAACAGACTCTCTGCATTCCTATCACTTGATCAATCGATTACAGCAGCAAGCCAATCAGTTTCCGGAAAAAATTGCCTTTCGACAATGGTCACCCTCAGAACAATTCGAAATGAGTTGGCGTGAGGTTGAACGCACAACGGAATCCATGGCAAAAGCGTTGCTGTCATTGGGGGTGAAAGTGCAGGGAAAAGTCGGTATTTTTGCACAAAATAGCCTGAAATGGTCATTGGCTGATTTGGCTATTCTTAAGCTCAGGGCGGTGACCGTGCCGCTTTATGCCACCAATACCCGTGATCAGGCGGCATTTATTCTCAATGATGCCGGTGCACAAGTCTTGTTCGTTGGTGGGCAGGAGCAATATGATATTGCCATGGCATTGATTGAATCGTGCCCTGCACTGACTCATCTGATTGTCATGGATGAGTCCGTGGACTTGAATGGATGCCCGCAAGCGTTGTATTTATCCACTTTCATTGACCATGATTATGCACAATATCAAGCCGAACTTGATAGCCGCATTGCCGATCAAAATTTGAATGATCTCTTCACTCTCATTTATACCTCCGGTACAACGGGAGAGCCAAAGGGTGTGATGTTGGATTATCGCAATATTGCTGCACAGCTTTACCTGCATGACCAAAGATTGACACTGACTCAACAGGATGTTTCCCTCAGTTTTCTACCGTTATCTCATATCTTCGAGCGGGCATGGAGCTATTATGTCATGCATACTGGCGCCCTGAATGTCTATTTAACCGATACAAATCTTGTCCGGGAGGCGATGGTTGATGTGCGCCCAACGGTCATGTGTTCAGTGCCCCGTTTTTATGAAAAAGTCCATAGCGCAATTCTGGAGAAAGTCTCCAAAGCCCCGATTTGGCGCAGGATGATTTTTAATTGGGCATTAAAGCGTGGAGACAACCGCCGGATGCGCCAACAACAGAATAAAAAAGGTTGCCCATTCACACGTTGTAGCGACCAACTGGCTGACAGACTGGTGTTAAACAAACTGCGCAATCTGTTGGGGGGGCGAGTCCGTTTTCTGCCCGTAGCGGGCGCCCGCCTTGATGATGCCATCACCCGTTTCTTCCTGTCTATCGGCCTCAATATCAAATATGGTTACGGAATGACAGAAACCTGTGCAACCGTGTCTTGCTGGGAAGAAAAAAACTATCTTTTGGGTTCGATTGGTACGCCATTGCCCGGTATTGAAGTTCGTATCAGTACTGAGAGCGAGATCCAAGTGCGTGGGCCGATTGTGATGAAAGGCTATTTCAACCGGCCAGAGGAAACTGTACATGCTTTTACTGAGGATGGTTGGTTGAAAACCGGTGATGCTGGTGGGTTAGATGATCATGGTCACTTGTTTATCACTGAGCGCCTGAAAGATTTGATGAAAACATCAACAGGCAAATATATTGCGCCCCAAATGATTGAAGGCATGTTGGGTCAGGATCGCTTTATTGAGCATATTGCGGTGATTGCGGATGCCCGCCAATTTGTTTCCGCCCTGATTGTCCCCAGTTATGAAGCCATTGAGGAATATGCAAAATCGATCAATCTTCATTATCGTGATCGTCTTGAATTACTGCGACACCATCAAATTATTGCGTTATTTGAACAGCGTTTGCAAAAAATGCAGAAAAATATCGTCAAGTTTCATCAGGTCAAACGGTTCATTCTCCTGCCTGACGCATTCTCCATGGAAAAAGGAGAATTAACACCGACATTGAAATTGCGCCGTAAGATTATTTCCCAACATTATCAGCACGAAATTGAATCCATGTATCGGGATCGATAACGGGTAAAAAAACAGGCTCTCATTCAATAAATGTTTCCAAGATGTGAATTGATGTTTGATAACGTTGGTGTCTAACGTTATGTTAGTTAACTTAGCGTTACAGGATAGCGTTAAGCCGTAATTCACTTTATATCAATAAAAATGGAGTAAATAGGGCTATTTACCGTAGCCGTATGAAATTCCGATGATTAACTTATAACTTGCAAACAGAGCCTGGAGGCAAACTCGATGGAGATGTTGTCAGGAGCCGAAATGGTCGTTAAATCGTTAATTGACCAAGGCGTTGAACATGTGTTCGGTTATCCGGGCGGGGCGGTATTGGATATCTACGATGCCCTGCATACGGTGGGAGGAATTGAACATATCCTGGTTCGCCATGAACAAGGGGCTGTTCATATGGCGGATGGATATACCCGGTCTACGGGAAAAGTCGGGGTTGTTTTGGTGACATCCGGGCCGGGAGCAACGAATGCCATCACGGGAATTGCAACGGCCTATATGGATTCCATTCCCATGGTGGTTCTGTCAGGTCAGGTCGCCAGTTCCCTGATAGGTAATGATGCTTTTCAGGAGTGCGATATGGTGGGGATTTCCCGCCCCATCGTGAAACATAGTTTTCTGGTGAAAAAAGCAGAAGATATCCCAAATACAATTAAAAAAGCGTTTTATCTGGCAGCCAGTGGCCGCCCCGGGCCGGTTGTTATCGATTTCCCCAAAGATACCGTCAATCCCGCCCTGAAATTTCAGTATGTGTACCCTGAAAAAATTAAGCTGCGTTCTTACAACCCCACCATTCAGGGGCACAAAGGGCAGATCAAGCGGGTACTGAAAACCCTGCTGGGTGCGAAGAAACCGGTGATTTATGTCGGTGGCGGTGCCATCAATTCAGAATGTTCTGCGGAGTTATTGACGCTGGCGGAAAGTTTGCATGCTCCGGTCGTGAGTTCGCTGATGGGATTGGGGGCATTTCCTGCCACGCATCGGCAAAGTCTGGGCATGTTGGGAATGCATGGCACGTTCGAAGCCAACAAAGCGATCCACAATTCTGATGTGATTTTCGCTGTTGGAGTGCGCTTTGATGATCGCACCACCAATAATTTGGCAAAGTATTGTCCAGAAGCAACCATATTGCATATTGATATTGACCCGACTTCGATTTCAAAAACGGTGGCGGCAGATATCCCTATCGTTGGGGATGCCAAACAGGTACTGGGGCAGATGCTGGAACTGTTGGACTCTACGGAAGAGACTCAAGATCCTGATGCCCTGAAAGATTGGTGGCTGTCCATCGAACAGTGGCGCAGCCGCAAGTGCCTTGATTATGATCACACGACCGTGAAGATCAAACCACAGGCCGTCATTGAAACCCTGTACCGCCTAACCGAAGGGAATGCGTATCTTGCATCGGATGTGGGTCAGCACCAAATGTTTGCTGCCCTGCATTATCCATTTGATAAGCCGAGGCATTGGATCAATTCTGGTGGATTGGGCACGATGGGATTTGGCCTGCCCGCAGCGCTTGGCGTGAAGTTGGCAAAACCGGAGGCAACGGTCGTATGTGTCACGGGGGATGGCAGTATTCAGATGAATATCCAGGAATTGTCCACCGCCTTACAGTATGGTTTGCCTGTTCTGGTGCTGAATCTGAACAACCGTTTCCTGGGAATGGTCAAACAATGGCAGGACATGATATACGCTGGCCGTCATTCCCAATCCTACATGGAATCCTTGCCTGATTTCGTCAAACTGGCTGAGGCTTATGGTCATATTGGCATAGCCATCCAGACTTACGATGAGCTGGAGACGAAGCTGGCTCAGGCTCTGCATGAAGTCACTGAAAATCAGCGTCTGGTTTTCGTGGATGTTATCGTTGATGAAACAGAACATGTTTATCCAATGCAGATCCGTGGCGGGGCAATGGATGAAATGTGGTTAAGCAAAACAGAGAGGACCTGATCATGCGCCGGATTTTGTCTGTATTACTTGAAAATGAATCGGGAGCCTTATCCCGCGTGGTGGGCTTATTCTCCCAGCGGGGTTATAACATCGAAAGCCTGACCGTCGCGCCGACCGACGATCCTACATTGTCGCGCATGACCATTCAGACCAAGGGTGATGCCAAGGTGCTGGAACAAATCGAAAAGCAACTGCATAAATTGGTGGATGTGCTGCGGGTCAGTGAATTAACCGCCGGCCCTCATGTTGAGCGTGAAATTATGTTGGTGAAATTACAAGCCAGCGGATATGGTCGGGAAGAGATCAAGCGTAGCGTGGATATTTTTCGCGGGCAGATTGTTGATGTTACCTCAACGCTGTATACCGTCCAATTGGCGGGAACCAGCGAAAAGCTGGATGCTTTTATTCATGCCGTGAGAGAGGCGGCTGAAATTGTGGAGGTCGTGCGTTCAGGCATTGTTGGCATCTCTCGCGGAGATAAAATTATGCGATGAAAAATCGTAATCTGCGGGTTAAAATACAGATATTCATTCAGCCCTACTGTAAGGTAGGGTTTTTTATCATCTTACTGAGGGGTTAATGTGAAACTGGATGAGATCGCCCGCTTAGCAGGTGTTTCACGTACTACGGCCAGTTATGTCATCAATGGCAAAGCCAAGCAGTATCGGGTCAGTGATAAAACAGTTGAAAAAGTGATGGCAGTGGTCAGGGAGCATAACTACCATCCTAATGCTGTTGCCGCTGGTCTTCGGGCGGGGCGTACCCGTTCAATTGGTTTAGTCATACCCGATTTGGAAAATACGAGTTACACTCGCATTGCCAATTATCTTGAACGTCAGGCGCGGCAGCGCGGATACCAGCTATTGATCGCATGTTCTGAAGATCAGCCTGATAATGAAATGCGCTGTGTTGAGCATCTTCTGCAACGTCAGGTTGATGCCATCATTGTTTCCACGGCTTTGCCTCCTGAACATCCTTTTTACCAGCGTTGGGCCAATCGCTCATTGCCGATCATTGCACTTGACCGTGCGCTGGATAGTGAGCATTTTATCAGCGTTGTTGGGGATGATTTTGAAGACGCCAAGATGTTGGCACAGGAATTACGTCAATTCACAGCAGATTCTGTTCTTTATTTAGGGGCACTGCCTGAATTATCGGTAAGTTTTTTGCGTGAGCAGGGTTTTCGTGAAGCGTGGGAAAATGATCCACGGGAAGTCAACTACCTGTATGCCAATAGCTATGAGCGTGAAGCCGCCGCTGAAGTCTTTGCGTCGTGGCTGGAAACCAACCCCGTTCCCCAGGCACTGTATACCACTTCGTTTGCCTTGCTTCAGGGAGTCATGGACACCATTCTCAAGCGCAGTGGCCGTTTGCCGGATCAGTGGGTCATTGCCACATTTGGCGATCATGAGTTGCTTGATTTCCTTGAATGCCCTGTTTTGTCTGTGGCACAGCGCCATCGTGATGTTGCGGAATGTGCTTTGGGATTGGTATTGGCCAGTTTAGATGAGAAACAACGGCCGGTTCCCGGAATAACCCGAATGCGCCGTCATTTATGTCGTCGCGGTAAACTGAGTCGAAAAGCCTGATTGAGTGCCCTCATTGAAGATGAGGGTACTGTTTGTTCTGCCAAAATCAGCGAAATAGACTTTTTCGCGTCACTTTAGGACTATTCTGACTAAAATGCCTTTGAACCTCATTTTATGATAGGTAAAAACGATAATGGGTTATTTAAGTTGACAGAATGAATAATTCCTTCCCTTAAGCCACAATATTTATGTGGGTTATCTTTTTCTTGTGGGTATTTTTATTATTTGATTGATATATAATAAATTTTTATCTTTTGAGGAAGATTGCATTTCATTGGGTTATTATTTTTTACACTATTATAACTTAAATATACTTTTATTATTGATAGGTTTGTGTTGATTAACAATTGGGCAACAATGAGATATAAGTTACATAAATTAATTTAAGTGGTAAGTATTTGCTATAAATCCCATTCTTAAATTGGCTCTCGATATGTTTATTAATTTATTCAAAATTATCATGGTGTTATCTATTATTAATATAGCCAAATCTCAAAAATCCTGCTTTTTCTCTTCCCAATCTTTCTGTAAATCTGGCTAAAGCGCACAGGCTCTGGCTTGACAAGGTTTTCATACCATCCGTAAACTCTTAATTGTGGTGATTTGTGGGATAATGTGGAGATTTGGGCCATCAAGGGGTAACCTGAGTATGTTTCGTGGAGCAACACTGGTTAATCTCGATAGTAAAGGGCGGCTCACTGTACCAGCCCGATATAGAGAAACGCTGAATGAGGAATCAACAGGTCAAATGGTTTGTACCATTGATCTCCATCAGCCGTGCCTGTTGCTTTATACATTACCCGAATGGGAAATCATCGAAGAAAAGTTATCTCGCTTATCCAGCATGAATCCAGCCGAACGTCGCGTTCAACGTTTGTTATTGGGACACGCCAGTGAATGTCAAATGGACAATGCAGGGCGTCTTTTATTAGCCAATACACTGCGTCAGCACGCAGGGCTAACAAAAGAGGTCATGTTGGTTGGGCAATTTAATAAATTTGAATTGTGGGACGAGCAAGTTTGGTATCAGCAGGTACAGAATGACATTGCCGCTGAACAGTCCGCGCAAGAACCTTTATCAGCACGGCTACAGGATTTATCACTATAAACATGGCAAACAGTCATTTTAAACATACCAGTGTATTACTGGATGAAGCGGTCAATGGACTGAACATTCGAGAAGATGGAGTTTACATCGATGGGACATTCGGGCGGGGAGGACACTCTCGCCTGATTTTGTCAAAGTTAGGGCCTGACGGACGTTTAATGGCGATTGATCGTGATCCACAAGCCATTGAAGCGTCAAAATCGATTGCTGACAAGCGTTTTTCTATCACCCATGGGCCATTTTCTGAATTGGCCGCCTATGTAGAAGAGGCCGGTCTGCTTGGGAAAATTGATGGTGTATTGCTGGATTTAGGGGTTTCATCCCCACAATTGGATGATCCGGAACGGGGTTTTTCATTTATGCGTGACGGGCCTCTGGATATGCGGATGGACCCGACGCGTGGACTGTCTGCCGCAGAGTGGTTGATGAAAGCGGAAGCCGATGACATCGCATGGGTCCTGAGAACATTTGGTGAGGAACGCTTCGCCAAGCGTATTGCAAAAGCCATTGTGACCCGCAATCAGGAGCAGCCGATGACCCGCACCCGGGAGCTGGCAGAACTCATTGCTCAGGCAAGTCCAGTGAAGGAAAAACATAAACATCCGGCCACACGCAGCTTTCAGGCTATCAGGATTTACATTAACAGTGAACTGGAAGAGATAGAACGTGCATTGGATGGCGCATTGCGCGTTCTTGCACCACAAGGGCGATTATCTGTCATCAGTTTCCATTCGTTGGAAGATCGCATAGTGAAACGCTTTATCCGACTACACAGCCAAGGGCCACAGGTTCCAGCCGGTTTGCCTCTCACAGAAGTGCAATTAAAAGCACTGGGGGGAAGAAGTCTGAAATCCATTGGCAAAATGAAGCCTTCAGGGGATGAAGTGGCCACAAATCCAAGAGCGCGAAGCTCGGTTTTGCGATTTGCTGAAAAGGCGGGTGAGTAATGGCGGGTGAACGTCATGGGTTAGTCGGGGTGATTGGCGGGGATATCATCCGCAATGCCAAAATCCCACTGATTTTGCTGGTAGCTGTTGTGGTTTCAGCCATTAGCGTTGTGACGGTCACTCATCAGACCCGCTTATTGACTGCGGAGAAAGAGCGTCAAGTGATTCAGATTGATGCTAAGGATATTGAATGGCGTAACCTGCTCCTTGAAGAAAATGCTCTCGGTGATCACAGTCGGGTTGAACGGATTGCGACTGACGAATTGCATATGCAACACGTTGATCCAGGTAAAGAGAATATTGTGATAACTCAATGAGTCCAGTTGACAATCAAAAGGTAGGCGATGAAAGCTGCACGCTCTTTAAAGTTGAAAAAGCAAGAAGATAAAGCAAGTTTTGTAAGCTGGCGTTTTGCCTTGCTGTGTGGGGGCATTGGGTTTGCTTTGATCGGGCTTTTGATTCGTGTTGCTTATTTGCAGATAATCAATCCCGACCATTTGGTAAAAGAAGGGGATTCGCGCTCCCTGCGCGTTCAGGCTATCCCGACCGCCCGTGGCATGATAAATGATCGCAATGGGCGTCCTCTGGCCGTCAGTGTGCCGGTTGATGCGATTTGGGCAGACCCCAAAGAAGTGTTTGAGAAAGGTGGCATCACCGATGATACCCGCTGGAAGGCATTGGCCGATGCGTTATCCATTCCGCTTGAACAATTGACCAATAAAATCAGTGACTATCCTAATGGGCGGTTTGTTTACCTTGCCCGTCAAGTCAATTCTTCCATCGGTGATTATGTCGAGAAATTGAGACTGCCTGGCATCCATTTGCGTCAGGAATCTCGCCGTTATTATCCGGCAGGGCAGGTGACCGCGCACATTATTGGGGTAACCAATATTGATGGCAAGGGCATTGAAGGGGTGGAAAAAAGTTTTGACAGTTGGCTGACCGGTATGCCGGGAAGCCGGACGGTACGCAAAGATCGCAAAGGGCGTGTCATTGAAGATATCGCCTCTACGGATAGCCGGGCTGCTCACGATCTGACACTCAGTATTGATGAGCGCCTGCAAACTTTGGTGTATCGGGAACTGACTAAAGCCGTCTCACTGAACAAAGCGGAATCCGGTACCGCCGTACTGGTTGATGTGAATACAGGTGAAGTCCTGGCAATGGCAAACAGCCCCTCTTATAACCCGAATAATTTGGCTGGAACGCCGAAAGATGCGATGCGCAACCGTGCCATCACCGATATTTTTGAGCCGGGATCGACGGTGAAACCGTTGGTGGTGATGAGTGCGCTGAACAGTGGCATAGTCAAAGAAAATACGGTGTTGGATACCCGGCCATATCGATTAACGTATGGTTCGCGCGGGCATGAAATCAAAGACGTCGCCGCCCGCCCTGAATTAACCATCACCGGAATTTTACAGAAGTCGAGTAACGTTGGTGTTTCCAAACTGGCGTTAGCGATGCCCGCTTCCGAGCTGGTAGATGTTTACTTACGCTTCGGAATGGGAAGACCGACCAATTTGGGGCTGGTCGGAGAAAGCAGTGGCTTATTTCCAAAAAATAAACAACGGTGGTCGGATCTTGATAGGGCCACCTTTTCTTTCGGCTACGGGCTAATGGTCACACCGCTACAATTAGCGCGAGTCTATGCAACGATAGGCAGTTTGGGCATTTATCGCCCTCTGTCAATTACCAAGGTCGATCCCCCCGTATCAGGAACCAGGGTATTTCCTGAACCTATCATGCGAACCGTGGTGCACATGATGGAGAGCGTGGCATTACCGGGCGGCGGCGGTGTACGGGCGGCGATAAAAGGTTATCGCATTGCGATTAAAACAGGTACGGCAAGGATCGTCGGGCAGGATGGCAACTACCTCAATAATAAGCATATTTCTTATACTGCGGGGATTGCTCCTGCGAGTCATCCACGGTTTTCATTGGTTGTGATCATCAATGATCCACAGGCTGGTAAATATTATGGCGGTGCGGTTGCCGCGCCGGTCTTCGGTGCCATCATGAGTAGTGTTCTGCGTACCATGAATGTTGAACCTGATGCATTGCCTGTGGGCGATAAAAACGAATTTGTGATTGATAAATAAAGAGGATGAAAGTGGCAGATCGTAATTTACGCGATTTATTGGCTCCCTGGGGTGTTGATACACCGGAGCTTCCGCTGCGTGAAATGACATTGGACAGCCGCAAGGCGGCTGCCGGAGATCTGTTTGTTGCCGTTCAAGGGCATCAAACGGATGGTCGAAAGTATATTCCTCAAGCCATCGCTCAGGGCGTCGCTGCGGTGATTGCAGAAGCGAAGGGAAAAGCGGATAACGGCACGATACAAAAAATACACGGTATCCCGGTTATCTATCTGGATGATTTAAATAATAAATTATCAAAACTGGCGGGTGAGTTTTACCAACATCCCGGTAATAAGCTGAAATTGGTCGGTGTTACCGGAACCAATGGAAAAACGACCACAACACAATTGCTGGCACAATGGAGCCAAGGGCTTGGCGAAACCAGTGCGGTGATGGGGACGGTAGGCAATGGTTTGTTGGGCATGGTCGTACCCGGCGAAAATACCACCGGATCAGCCGTTGATATTCAGCTTGATTTACAGCAGCTTATTCATCAGCACGCCACGTTTGCTGCGATGGAAGTCTCTTCACATGGCTTGATTCAGGGAAGAGTGGCGGCGTTGCCGTTCCAGGCGGCCGTTTTTACTAATTTGAGCCGTGACCACCTTGATTATCATGGTGATATGGAAAATTACGAACAGGCCAAATGGATGTTGTTCAGCAGCCATGATGTGAAACAAAAAATCATCAATGCTGATGATGCTGTGGGTCAGAAATGGTTGTCTCGCCTACCGGATGCGGTGGCTGTCACGATGGAGGATCGCTTGCCGGAAAATTGGCCGGGGCGCTGGTTATCGGCCGGTGAAGTCCATTATCACGACAAAGGCGCCTCTATTGCGTTTACTTCAAGTTGGGGAAAGGGAACGCTCAACAGCCCCCTGATGGGGGCATTCAATGTCAGTAATCTGTTATTGGCTCTTGCGACTTTGCTGTCACTGGAATATCCCTTGGAAAAATTGCTGGCAGCCGCTTCTTGTTTGGCACCCGTTTGCGGGCGCATGGAAGTCTTTTCTGCGGCTGGCCGTCCTACCGTTGTCGTCGATTACGCCCATACGCCAGATGCCTTGGAAAAGGCGCTGTCTGCGGCTCGCCTGCATTGTAAGGGGCAACTCTGGTGCGTATTTGGCTGTGGTGGTGATCGTGACAAAGGTAAACGCCCACTGATGGGCGGTGTTGCGGAACAGGGCGCGGATCGCGTGATAGTAACGGATGACAATCCCCGCAGTGAAGAACCTCAGGCCATTGTGGCTGATATTCTGGGCGGATTTATCGATCCAGGCCGGGCGATGGCGATTCATGGGCGCGTTGAAGCCGTCACTAGCGCCATTATGCAGGCAACTGCAGAAGATGTTGTGCTTGTGGCAGGGAAAGGCCACGAAGATTATCAACTGGTTGGCAACCGTCGTCTGGATTATTCAGATCGCCTGACCGTTGCCCGTTTGCTGGGGGTAATCGCATGATCCCTCTGACTCTCCGGCAATTGGCTCAGATAACGGGTGGAACGTTAGATCAGATAACTGCACAGCAGGCAGAGATCCTCAAGATTCATGCCGTAGAAACCGATAGCCGCAAGATCGTGCGCGGCGGCCTGTTTATTGCCCTGAAAGGTGAAAAATTTGACGCCCACGATTTTGCTGCGGATGTTGTGCAGTCGGGCGCAGGGGCTTTATTGGTCAATCGTCGGCTGGATGTGAATTGTCCTCAGGTGATCGTTGAAGATACACGTCTGGCGATGGGAAAACTCGCGGGTTGGGTTCGTCAGCAAAGTCAAGCGCGGATCGTGGCCCTGACGGGTTCTTCGGGCAAAACCTCCGTCAAAGAGATGACGGCGGCGATCCTGCGCCAATGTGGACATACCCTGTATACGGCAGGTAACTTCAACAATGACATCGGTGTGCCATTGACGCTGTTCAGGCTCACGGCCGAACACCAATTTGCCGTGATTGAACTGGGTGCCAACCATATCGGTGAAATTGCCTATACCACTGACATGACGCGCCCTGAAAGTGCTCTGGTCAATAATCTGTTTTCTGCCCATCTGGAAGGATTCGGTTCTCTGGCCGGAGTTGCTAAAGCAAAAGGTGAGATCTTTGAAGGGCTTGCCTCAACCGGAACGGCCATTATCAATCTCGATAGCCATGATTGGGAACATTGGCAGCACAGCATCCGTGATCCACAGACAGTATGGCGTTTTTCTGTTTCATCAATGGCAGGGGCCGACTTTTACGCGACAAATATTGTTGAGCAACCACTGGCAACCCATTTTTGCCTTCATACCCCAATCGGCAATGTGGAACTGACATTACCATTGCCGGGTAAACACAATATTGCCAACGCGCTGGCAGCCAGTGCCCTCGCAATTTCGGTTGGGGCATCGTTAGAAAATATTCGTGTCGGATTAGCGGAATTAAAAGCCGTTTCAGGTCGCCTGTTCCCCATTCACCTCACCGGGGAAAAAGTGGTCTTGGATGACACGTATAACGCCAATCCCGGCTCAATGATTGCAGCGGCGAATGTGTTATCGCAGATGCCCGGCTATCGGGTCATGGTGGTCGGCGATATGGGTGAACTGGGCGAACAGGCAATTCAGTGTCACCGTGAGGTGGGAGAGGCCATCGCATCTGCAGACATAGATAACGTCTTGAGTGTTGGCATTCTGAGTACCCATATCAGTGACGCGAGTGGCCGGGGGCAGCATTTTGCGAACAAGGCTGATTTAGTGGCCGCGCTGCTTTCCTTACTGGAACAACATGCAATGATTTCCATATTAATTAAAGGTTCACGCAGTGCCGCGATGGAAGAGGTAGTGAACTCACTGAAGGAGAATTTCCAATGTTAGTTTGGCTGGCCGAATATTTGGTTAAGTATCACACAGGCTTTAACGTCTTTTCTTATCTGACGTTCAGGGCCATTGTCGGCTTGCTGACAGCACTGTTCATTGCGTTATGGATGGGGCCAACCCTGATTGCTTACCTGCAAAAACTACAGATTGGTCAAGTTGTACGTAATGACGGCCCGGAATCTCACTTCAGCAAACGTGGGACACCAACGATGGGGGGATTGCTGATTCTGTTCTCCATCACGCTCTCTGTTTTGTTGTGGGCGCGTTTGGATAACCCCTATGTCTGGTGCGTACTGGCTGTGTTGCTGGGCTACGGCATTGTCGGGTTTGTGGACGATTATCGCAAAGTGGTTCGCAAAGATACCAAGGGGTTGATTGCCCGTTGGAAATATTTCTGGCAGTCCGTGCTGGCTCTGGGTGTGGCATTTGCAATGTACAGTATCGGCAAAGAGACATCAGCAACCCAATTGGTCGTGCCCTTCTTCAAAGAAGTGATGCCACAACTGGGAATGCTTTACATTCTGCTGGCCTATTTCGTCATTGTAGGCACCAGTAACGCAGTGAATTTGACCGATGGGCTGGATGGTCTGGCGATCATGCCAACGGTACTGGTTGCCGCCGGTTTCTCTTTGGTGGCATGGGCTACGGGTAACGTGAATTTTGCCAACTATCTGCATATCCCTTACTTGAGCCATGCGGGTGAGTTGGTGATTGTCTGTACTGCAATAGTCGGCGCCGGATTGGGCTTCTTGTGGTTCAACACCTATCCGGCACAAGTGTTCATGGGCGATGTGGGTTCACTGGCTTTGGGCGGTGCGCTGGGCACCATTGCGGTATTGCTGCGTCAGGAATTCCTGTTGGTCATCATGGGGGGGGTATTTGTGGTGGAAACCCTCTCTGTCATTTTGCAGGTGGGTTCGTTCAAGCTGCGTGGGCAACGCATTTTCCGCATGGCACCGATTCACCACCACTATGAATTGAAAGGCTGGCCAGAACCGCGGGTTATCGTGCGTTTCTGGATTATTTCCCTGATGTTGGTATTGATTGGCCTGGCAACTCTGAAGGTACGTTAATTATGGCTGAACAACTCATGACGGTATACGGGGGTAAAAAAGTCGTCATTGTCGGGTTAGGGCTGACCGGTCTTTCCTGCGTTGACTTTTTCATCACTCGCGGCGTGACTCCGCGAGTGATGGATACCCGTACCGTGCCACCGGGCAGCGATAAGCTGCCTGATGGCGTTGAATGTCACACCGGCAGCCTAAATGAACAATGGCTGCTTGATGCCGATTTAATCGTTGCCAGTCCGGGCATTGCGTTGGCAACGCCTGAATTGCAGGCGGCGGCGGATGCAGGCATTGAAATTGTGGGAGACATTGAACTGTTTTGTCGTGAAGCCATCGCCCCGATAGTTGCCATTACCGGCTCAAACGGTAAAAGCACCGTGACGACTCTGGTTGGCGAGATGGCAAAAGAGGCCGGATGGCAGGTTGGCGTCGGGGGGAATATTGGTATTCCGGCTTTGGAATTACTGAAAAAGCCTTGTCAGTTGTATGTGTTGGAGCTTTCCAGCTTTCAGCTTGAAACGACTTACAGCCTGAAAGCTGCCGCCGCGACAGTGCTGAATGTCACCGAAGACCACATGGTACGTTATCCGCAAGGGGTGTCACAATACCGTGCGGCGAAATTGCGCATTTACGATCAAGCCAAAGTGTGTGTCGTGAATGAACAAGATGTATTGACGTTACCGGAATCAGGCAAAGATAGCCGTTGTGTCAGTTTTGGTGTGGATAATGTGGGTGTGGATAGCGGTGAATATCAACTGGATAGCAGACACCAACAACTGAGGGTTAATCACGCCCCGGTGTTGTCAACCCGTGACATGCGATTGGCCGGGCAACATAACTACACTAATGGACTGGCAGCACTGGCGTTGGCGGATGCTGTTGGTATCCCCCGTGCAGCCAGTCTTCAGGCATTACGGACTTACTCCGGGCTGGAACACCGCTTTCAGGTGATTCATACGAGAAATGGCGTTCGCTGGGTGAATGATTCTAAAGCCACCAATGTTGGCAGCACCCAAGCGGCACTGAGTGGATTGAAACTGGAAGGCACACTCTATCTTTTATTGGGTGGAGATGGAAAAGCGGCAGATTTTACCCCGCTGAAGCCTTATTTATCTGGCAGTAATATGCGTCTTTACTGTTTTGGTCGTGATGGGGATCAGTTGGCACGATTGTGTCCTGAAATCTCAATACTGACAGAAACGATGGAACAGGCGATGAGAGACATTGCACCCAGACTGGTTGTTGGCGACATGGTACTGCTGTCACCCGCCTGTGCGAGTTTCGATCAATTCAATGGTTTTGAACATCGTGGTCATGAATTTGCCCGTCTGGCAGAGGAGTTAGGCTGATGACCATTCCGGGCCTTGGTAAATTTAAACATTGGCTGGCGGGAAATGTGGAAGCAGATACCACAGATATCGTCATGTATGATCGTACCCTGGTCTGGATGATATTGGGGTTGGTTGTTATTGGTTTTGTCATGGTGACGTCAGCCTCAATGCCAGTGGGTCAGCGCCTCACTAACAATCCGTTTATTTTTGCGCAACGTGATGCGATTTATTTGCTGCTGTGTTTTTGCTTATCGCTGATCACACTGCGCATTCCGATGGAATTCTGGCTGCGTTATAGCAATGTCATGTTGTTGGTCACCATTATCATGTTGGTTTTGGTGCTATTTGTCGGCAGTTCGGTCAATGGTGCATCACGTTGGGTGGCGGTGGGTCCGCTGCGTATCCAGCCTGCCGAATTGTCGAAATTGTCGCTTTTTTGCTACCTCTCCAGTTATCTGGTCAGAAAGGTCGAGGAAGTCAGAAATAATTTCTGGGGATTCGGCAAGCCGATGGGCGTCATGATTGCATTGGCTATCTTGCTGTTGGCACAGCCGGATTTGGGAACCGTGATCGTGTTGTTTGTGACCACATTGGCATTGCTGTTTCTGGCGGGGGCCAAATTGTGGCAATTCCTTGCCATCATTGGCTGTGGGATCTTTGCCGTCTGCGTGTTGATTGTCGCTGAACCTTATCGCATACGTCGGGTAACCTCTTTTCTGAATCCGTGGGAGGATCCTTTCGGCAGTGGCTATCAGCTAACCCAGTCATTAATGGCATTTGGCCGGGGCAGTTTCTTTGGGCAGGGGTTGGGAAATTCAGTCCAAAAACTGGAGTATCTGCCAGAAGCTCACACTGACTTTATTTTCTCCATTCTGGCTGAGGAATTAGGTTATTTCGGTGTGGTTTTAGTGTTGGCAATGGTATTCTTCGTCGCTTTCCGCGCAATGATGATTGGCCGCAGGGCATTACAACTTAACCAACGGTTTTCAGGCTTTCTGGCTTGCGCCATTGGTATATGGTTCAGCTTTCAGGCTTTCATCAATGTTGGCGCAGCGGCAGGTATGCTGCCAACGAAAGGATTGACATTACCTCTCGTAAGTTATGGTGGTTCGAGTCTGATTGTGATGTCAACCGCCATCGTTTTGTTATTGCGAATTGATTATGAAGTGCGCCTGACAAAAGCACAGGCGTTCGTAAGGAGCCCTAAATGAGTGGCAAAAACCGGCGTTTAATGGTGATGGCAGGGGGGACTGGCGGTCATGTGTTTCCGGGGCTGGCGGTTGCTCATCATTTGAAAGAGCAGGGGTGGGATATTCGCTGGTTGGGAACGGCTGATCGCATGGAAGCTGATTTGGTGCCGAAGCATGGCATTGATATCGAATTTATTCAGATTTCAGGATTGCGGGGCAAAGGGATAAAAGCACTGCTTGCTGCCCCGATTAGAATTTTTAAAGCGATTCGGCAGGCAAAAGCGATTATGCGCCGTTATCAGCCGGATGTGGTACTGGGGATGGGAGGATATGTCTCTGGGCCGGGTGGGATCGCGGCATGGCTCTGTGGCATCCCGGTTGTCCTGCATGAACAGAATGGTATTGCGGGGCTGACTAATCGCTGGCTGGCGAAAATCGCCAGAACGGTTTTACAGGCATTTCCGGGGGCATTTCCTAACGCACCGGTTGTCGGTAACCCGGTAAGGGAAGATGTACTGGCATTACCTCTGCCTGCGCAGCGTTTGGCTGGGCGTGAAGGCCCGGTGCGGGTATTGGTTGTTGGTGGCAGCCAGGGCGCGAGGATTCTGAACCAAACCCTGCCAGAAGTCGCCGCTCGCTTGGGCGATAAAATAACATTATGGCATCAGGCGGGTAAGGGCGCTCAGGAAGAAACCCAGAAAAAATATGAAAATTTGGTCAAATCTGAATTTAAGGTGACTGAATTTATTGATGATATGGCGCAGGCTTATGCGTGGGCAGATGTTGTTGTGTGTCGTTCTGGGGCGTTGACGGTCAGCGAAATTTCTGCCGCCGGTTTACCCGCGATTTTTGTTCCATTCCAGCATAAAGATCGCCAGCAATATTGGAATGCTTTGCCATTGGAAAACGTCGGGGCAGCCAAGATACTCGAACAACCCGCATTTACGGTGGAAGCGGTGGCAGAGTTGTTAACGCAGTGGCAACGCCCACAATTGCTGGAAATGGCAGAAAAAGCGCGCTCAATAGCTATCATCAATGCAACCGAGCGCGTGTCAGCAGCGCTGATAAATGCTGTTGAAAAGCATTCAGGCCGTTCCAAGTAGAACGGTGATGTAAACATAACGAGTGAAGATTAAAACGTGAATACACAACAATTGGCGAAATTAAGAGTTTCAGTGCCTGAAATGAGAAAAGTCAGGCATATCCACTTTGTCGGCATTGGTGGTGCTGGCATGGGTGGCATCGCCGAGGTGTTGGCTAATGAAGGTTATCAGATAAGTGGTTCTGATCTGGCACCCAATCCTGTCACACAGCAACTGATTGCACTGGGTGCAACGATTTATTTTAATCACCGCCCGGAAAATGTACGGGATGCCAGCGTAGTGGTTGCATCCACTGCCATTTCTGCGGATAACCCAGAGATTATAGCGGCTCGTGAGGCTCGCATCCCTGTGATCCGCCGTGCGGAAATGCTGGCAGAACTCATGCGTTACCGCCACGGTATTGCCATTGCGGGCACGCATGGAAAAACGACCACAACCGCCATGATTGCCGGCATTTATGCGCAGGCGGGGCTTGACCCGACCTTTGTTAATGGTGGGCTGGTGAAGGCTGCGGGCACTCACGCCCGGTTAGGCAGCAGCCGTTACCTGATTGCAGAAGCCGATGAAAGTGATGCGTCATTTTTGCACTTGCAACCGATGATGGCAGTTGTCACTAATATTGAAGCCGATCATATGGATACCTATCAGGGCGATTTCGAAAATCTGAAACAGACGTTCGTGAACTTCCTGCATAACCTGCCATTTTATGGTCGGGCGGTAATGTGCGGTGATGACCCTGTGGTGCAAGAACTCATTCCCCGGATCGGGCGCTATATCACGACCTACGGTTTTAGTGAGGCAGCGGACGTTCGCATTACCCACTATGAGCAGAAAGGAGCACAGGGTTTTTTCACCATTCGTCGGCATGATCTGCCAGACCTGCATGTGGTGTTAAATGCGCCCGGACGCCACAACGCCCTGAATGCGACGGCTGCCGTGGCTGTTGCGACCGAAGAGGGCATCAATGATGCGGACATTCTGGCATCACTGGCCGAATTTCAGGGAACCGGGCGTCGGTTTGATTTTCTGGGGGAGTTTTCCCTTAAGCATGTCAATGGCAAAGAAGGCAGTGTGATGTTGGTCGATGATTATGGTCATCATCCAACCGAAGTTGATGCCACGATTAAAGCTGCACGGGCTGGCTGGACCGATAAACGTATAGTGATGGTATTTCAGCCGCATCGTTATACAAGAACGCGTGATTTATATGATGATTTTGCCAATGTGCTGGGTCAGGTAGATGTTTTGTTGATACTGGATGTGTATGCCGCAGGTGAAACGCCCATTCCGGGGGCGGATAGCCGCTCTTTATGCCGCACTATCCGTAGCCGTGGAAAATTGGAACCGATTTTTGTGTCAGATCCCGAACACATTCAGCTTCTGCTATCACAAGTAATAGAAAACAATGACTTAATATTGGTACAGGGTGCCGGTAATATCGGTAAAATAGCGCGCAATCTGGCTGAAACAAAATTACAGCCATCTTTTAATGAGGGAGAACATCATGGTTGATAAGGTCGCGGTTCTGTTGGGTGGAACATCTGCTGAACGTGAGGTTTCATTACAATCAGGGCAGGCTGTTGTGGCTGGATTGAAAGAAGCGGGCATTAATGCTCATCCGGTCGATACAAAAGACTTTGATGTGACTAAACTCAAAGAAGAAGGATTCAATAAAGTCTTTATCGCACTACATGGTCGTGGCGGTGAGGATGGCACCCTGCAAGGTTTACTGGAATTTCTGCAGCTCCCTTATACCGGCAGTGGCGTGATGGCCTCTGCGTTGTCAATGGATAAATTGCGCACAAAACATCTATGGCAAGGGGCAAAACTGCCTGTTTCTCCTTATGTCGTCATTAATTCGCAAAAATTTGAACAAGTTAATGATTCTCAAATCAAAGAATATGTTCAAGAATTAGGGTTACCGCTCATGGTTAAACCCAATCTGGAAGGTTCCAGTGTCGGGATGACCAAAGTGAATGATTATGCTGACCTGCGTGGTGCATTGGAACTGGCTTTCCAGTATGACACGAATGTATTGGTTGAAAAATGGTTGTTTGGCCCTGAATATACTGTGGGTTTTTTGGGGGATGAGGCGCTTCCTTCTATCCGCATTCAGGTCTCGGATGTGTTTTATGATTACAATGCGAAATATCTTTCCAACGAAACAAAATACTTCTGTCCAAGTGGCTTGAGTGTGGAAAAAGAGCAGGAATTGGTAGATATCGCATCAAGGGCGTATAAAACGCTGGGATGTCGTGGTTGGGGACGGGTTGATATCATGGATGATGGCAATGGCAATTTCTACCTGTTGGAGGCGAATACCTCTCCAGGCATGACCAGCCATAGTCTGGTGCCCATTGCAGCACGTCAGGCCGGACTCAATTTTTCTCAACTCGTCGCGAGAATTTTGGAATTGGCTGATTGATATGTCACAGGCAGCCCGGAAGATCCGGGAGCGGGAGAGTGAAGCTCAGGGAGTCCGTCCCAGTAATGGTTATTATCTGCTAGGGATGATCTTCTTCCTGATGGTGATTGGCACCATCATATGGGGAGGCTGGATGACGCTGGACTGGATGAAGGATTCGAACAGGTTACCGCTCTCAAAACTGGTGTTGACAGGGACACGTCATTACACCACGAATGATGATGTCAGACAGTCTATTTTGTCTCTGGGTGCCCCCAGAACATTTATGACCCAGGATGTTAACGTCATTCAAGAAAAGATTGAACAGTTGCCATGGATTCGGCAAGTCACTGTGCGGAAACAATGGCCCGATGAACTGAAAATACATCTGGTAGAATACGTGCCCTATGCGCGCTGGAATAATACCCAAATGCTGGATGCAGAAGGCCGGGTATTCAGTTTACCGATGGAACGCAGTGCAAGTGGGTCATATCCAATGCTTTTCGGGCCAGAAGGCAGAGAAAATGATGTATTAGATGGATACCGCACAATGTCAGCTTTGCTTGAAAAACATCACATTAAATTGAAAGCATTGAGCATCACAGCGCGTAACTCCTGGCGATTGGTATTGGATAACAATATCCAATTAGAGGTAGGAAGTCGATATCAAAAGGAACGAGTGAAACGTTTTATTGAACTTTCTCCCTTGTTGCTGAAGAACACGGAGAAACGTGTGGATTATGTTGACTTACGTTATGACAGTGGTGCTGCGGTAGGTTGGGCTCCTTTATTAACTGACGCTCCGGTTTCAATGAACGGGCAAGAAAACAAACAGTGACTGGTAATAAAACAGAGACAGGCAGAATAACGATGATCAAATCAACGGACAGAAAATTGGTGGTTGGCCTTGAAATCGGGACAGCAAAGGTCTCTGCCCTGGTTGGTGAAATTCTGCCCGATGGTATGGTTAATATTATCGGAGTAGGAAGTTGCCCATCCCGTGGCATGGATAAAGGCGGTGTCAACGATCTTGAATCGGTCGTTAAATGCGTACAGCGTGCCATCGATCAGGCTGAACTCATGGCGGATTGTCAAATCTCTTCAGTCTATCTGGCGCTTTCCGGCAAGCATATCAGTTGTCAGAACGAAATCGGCATGGTGCCTATTTCGGAAGAAGAAGTCACGCAGGATGATGTGGACAGCGTTGTCCATACGGCTAAATCGGTTCGTGTTCGTGATGAGCACCGTATTTTGCATGTGATCCCACAGGAATACGCGATTGACTATCAGGAAGGGATCAAAAATCCAGTAGGGCTATCCGGCGTGCGTATGCAGGCGAAAGTCCATTTGATTACCTGCCATAACGACATGGCGAAAAATATCGTAAAAGCGGTTGAGCGTTGTGGCCTGAAAGTTGACCAACTTATTTTTGCCGGACTGGCAGCCAGTTACGCTGTGCTCACGGAAGATGAACGTGAACTGGGAGTCTGCGTCGTTGATATTGGCGGCGGGACGATGGATATCGCGGTATACACTGGCGGTGCATTGCGCCATACCAAGGTTATCCCTTATGCCGGCAATGTCGTGACCAGCGATATCGCTTATGCATTTGGTACGCCGCCAAGTGATGCGGAAACCATCAAGGTTCGCCACGGCTGTGCATTGGGTTCAATCGTCAGCAAGGACGAAAGTGTCGAAGTCCCAAGCGTGGGAGGGCGTCCTCCCCGTAGCTTGCAACGCCAGACATTGGCTGAGGTGATCGAGCCTCGTTATACGGAACTGCTGAATTTAGTGAATGATGAAATTTTGCGATTGCAGGAGCAATTGCGTCAGCAGGGAGTCAAGCACCACCTGGCAGCAGGGATTGTCCTGACAGGGGGAGGAGCCCAGATTGATGGTCTTGCCGATTGTGCCCAGCGGGTATTCCATACCCAGGTGCGCATTGGTCGGCCGCTGAACATCACTGGACTGACAGATTATGTGCAGGAGCCTTGCTACTCAACAGCGGTCGGGCTTCTGCATTATGGCAAAGAATCCCACCTTGGCGGAGATTCTGATGCCGATAAAAGAACGTCAGTGAGCGGCTGGTTTAAGAAAATCAGCAACTGGCTGAAAAAAGAATTTTGATTTTTTATACAGAGGCTACGACAATATCGCCGGCCTCGATATAAAGGCACAAAACGGAGAGAAATTATGTTTGAACCACTGGAATTAACCAATGACGCGGTGATTAAAGTCATCGGCGTCGGCGGCGGCGGCGGTAATGCTGTGGAGCACATGGTGCGTGAGCGTATTGAAGGTGTAGACTTCTTTGCGATCAACACCGATGCTCAGGCTCTGCGTAAGACGGCTGTTGGTCAGACTATCCAGATTGGCAACGGCATTACGAAAGGATTGGGCGCCGGAGCAAACCCTGAAGTTGGCCGTACTGCTGCGGAAGAAGATCGTGAATCACTGCGTACCGCACTGGAAGGTGCTGACATGGTATTCATCGCTGCCGGTATGGGCGGTGGTACAGGAACAGGGGCGGCGCCTGTTGTGGCTGAAATTGCCAAAGAACTTGGCATTTTGACTGTTGCTGTTGTCACTAAGCCATTTAATTTCGAAGGCAAAAAACGTATGGCCTTCGCGGAACAAGGGATCACTGAACTTTCCAAGCATGTGGATTCATTGATTACCATTCCAAATGACAAGTTATTGAAAGTTCTGGGTCGCGGTATTTCCTTGCTGGATGCATTCGGTGCAGCCAATGATGTCCTGAAAGGGGCGGTGCAAGGTATTGCAGAGCTGATTACCCGTCCAGGATTGATGAATGTTGACTTCGCTGACGTTCGTACCGTGATGTCTGAAATGGGTTACGCCATGATGGGTTCGGGTATCGCACAAGGTGAAGATAGAGCGGAAGAAGCTGCGGAAATGGCTATCTCCAGTCCATTGCTGGAAGATATTGATCTTTCTGGTGCCCGTGGCGTTCTGGTTAACATTACAGCGGGCTTCGACTTGCGTCTGGATGAATTTGAAACGGTGGGTAACACCATCCGTGCATTCGCTTCTGATAATGCCACGGTTGTTATCGGTACGTCACTGGACCCGGATATGAACGATGAATTGCGTGTGACGGTCGTCGCCACCGGCATTGGGATGGATAAGCGTCCGGAAATTACGTTGGTGACCAATAACAAAGCACCTCAGGCAAACACGATGGAGCGCCGTTACCCGCAGATGCCCGGTGGAATTCCTGCTTTGTCTGATGAGAACAAAACAGCAGCAAAAGTCGTCAATGACCAAAATGCGCATACGAGCAAAGAACCTGACTATCTGGACATTCCTGCGTTCTTGCGTAAGCAGGCTGATTGATAGCCAAAAAATTGGTTTCTCCGCTTTTTGTGCTAAACTATCCTGCCAGTCATGTTTTATAGTGGTTGGCAGGATAAGTAACATTGCGAGATATAAACGATGATCAAACAAAGGACATTAAAACGTATTGTTCAAGCGACCGGCGTCGGTTTGCACACCGGGAAGAAAGTCACGCTGACAATGCGTCCAGCGCCGGCCAATACCGGGGTCATCTATCGTCGTACTGACTTGAATCCCCCGGTAGATTTTCCGGCAGACGCCAAATCTGTGCGTGACACTATGCTCTGTACTTGTCTGGTTAACGAGCATAATGTGCGGATTTCAACCGTTGAGCATTTGAATGCCGCGTTAGCTGGCTTGGGCATTGATAACATTGTGGTTGAAGTTGATGCGCCAGAGATCCCGATTATGGATGGTAGTGCCAGCCCGTTCGTTTTCTTGCTATTGGACGCAGGTATCGAAGATCTGAATGTGGCGAAAAAATTCGTGCGCATGAAAGAAAGCGTTCGTGTGGAAGAGGGCGATAAATGGGCCGAACTGGCGCCTTATCACGGTTTTAGCCTGGATTTTACCATCGATTTTAACCATCCGGCGATTGACTCCGGTTCACAGCGTTATAGTTTGGACTTCTCCGCAGATTCATTTGTTCGCCAGATTAGTCGGGCACGTACTTTCGGATTCATGCGCGATATTGAATACCTGCAATCTAAAGGCTTGTGTCTTGGCGGCAGCTTCGATTGTGCGATTGTGGTCGATGATTACCGCGTACTCAATGAAGATGGTCTGCGCTTTGAAGATGAATTCGTTCGCCATAAAATGCTGGATGCCATCGGCGATCTGTTTATGTGTGGCTACAACATCATTGGCGCCTTTACGGCGTTCAAATCAGGCCATGCGTTGAACAACAAGTTGCTGCAAACTGTTCTGGCGAAGGAAAGCGCTTGGGAGTTTGTCACATTTGAAGATGAAGCTGAAATGCCACTGGCTTTCCGTGCTCCATCCTTGGTGTTGGCGTAATGGCTCATGTACGCACTGTTAACATGCTTATTAACTCATGCGTGTTAACTAAAGAGTGTTGAGATCATTCCTATGATGCACCAGTGGGTTATGTTATCTATTACGCTCCTTTCGCTGATGTTTTTTATCCAGCGTTAGCGCTTCTTCTTGGCTGTACTGGTACCCTCTCCGGCCAGTGCAGCCAATCGTTCCAATCTTCTTTTCAATTTTTCAGGGCTACGTTCAGCCAACATCATTAATGTTTCGGCGCTTTCATGAGTGAGCTGGCGCTTTGGTAATTCCTGATTATCATTATTGAATGCCTTTATTGACGATTTTGAGACATCCTGCGCATTATTATCACACTTAACCATTAATGATGGATTAATCCTGATGTCGATTGAGGATAAAGATGGTAGAATTTCGCGTCTCAAAGTAGAGAGCAAAACCGGAATTTCATAACGCAGCCGAGTCATCCAACTGGCATTTCCTGCTTCCAGTACCAGAATTTGTTTGCGATAATTGGCGACCCGACACCACGGGTGCAATTGGGCAGGAAGCAAACTGAGAACGGCACGGTTGAGTTTCAATAATGCGATGGCATGTCTTTGAATAACTTGAAGTGGGCTTTTTCCGACAGTCGCCGCATCTTCAAACAGCGTATCCAGTGATTGTGGGCGGCTATCTCGCATAATACAGGCAGTTCCAGTATTTATTAATGAAGGATTAATGAGTATTTTAAATCTTTGGCGACAATTTGGTAGGCGTTATTTTTGGTCTCACCTTTTACTGGGCATGGTTGCTACAGGAATTGGTGTTCCTACTGTTTTTGCCGGGGTGACAGAAAATCTTTCCCATACAAATACTTCCTCTACTCAGGAAAACCAGAACCAAGCATTTTCCTCGTTCGAGCAGTTGTTCCAATTACATTTATTTCAATTAAAAAGTGTTCAACGTCAACCCGCTAATTATTTAAATTACTGGCAGCAACATGCTGTTCGTAATGTGATCCGTCAACTTTCTTTTGCTTTTTCGGTGACAGAACCTGTCAGGCACGAAGCCGCAAAAGAAAGTCGCCAGATCTCATCCCCATCCATGCAGCAACTGATGCTGGATACGCTGCATGCGATGCTGACTCAGACACCAATGCCATTTGATGAAACTATTTTTGATGAAACTATCTCAAGTATAGCAATGGCGCAGGTTGTACATCCTGATACCTATACCCCGGCACTCTGGGTAGCCAAAATTCAGGGCATCAGGGCAGGGCCAATCACCATCCAATCATCTTTACTTTAATGCCTCTGTCTTACTTTTCTTTTAATTAATAAGACAGTTTTTAGGAAATGATTGATTGGCTACAAAAGTGGCCTTATCTGAGAAGTACTCACTATGTTGATTAAATTACTGACGAAAATTTTTGGTAGCCGTAATGACCGTACTCTGCGCCGTTTGCGCAAAGTGGTTGATGTCATCAACCATATGGAACCGGATTTTGAAAAACTCTCTGATGAAGAACTGAAAGCGAAAACGGATCAATTTCGTGCTCGTCTGAAGGCAGGAGAGTCACTGGAAAAAATTCTGCCGGAAGCCTTTGCTACCGTGCGTGAAGCCAGTAAACGTGTTTTTGGTATGCGTCACTTTGATGTGCAATTGCTGGGCGGGATGGTATTGAATGAACGCTGCATAGCGGAGATGCGTACTGGTGAAGGTAAAACGCTGACCGCAACGCTGCCCGCTTATCTTAACGCCTTAAGTGGACGAGGCGTCCACGTTGTTACCGTGAACGACTATCTGGCACAGCGTGATGCTGAAAACAACCGTCCACTTTTTGAGTTTCTTGGCCTGAGCGTGGGCATTAACTTGCCCGGGATGCCAGCGCCTGCGAAACGTGAAGCCTATGCCGCCGACATCACTTATGGCACCAACAATGAGTATGGCTTCGACTATCTGCGTGACAACATGGCGTTTAGTCCGGAAGAACGAGTCCAACGCAAACTGCACTATGCACTGGTGGATGAGGTTGACTCCATCCTGATCGATGAGGCTCGCACCCCATTGATTATTTCCGGGCCGGCGGAAGATAGCTCTGAACTTTATATCAAAGTGGATAAGCTGATCCCGCAACTGATCCGGCAAGAAAAAGAAGATTCAGACACATTCCAAGGTGAAGGGCACTTTTCTGTTGATGAAAAAACACGTCAAGTCCATTTGACAGAACGTGGTCTGGTACGGGTTGAAGAATTACTGGTGGAAGCCAAAATGATGGAGGAAGGTGAATCCCTGTATTCCCCGACCAACATCATGCTGATGCACCATGTGACCGCAGCCCTGCGTGCCCACGTTTTGTTTACCCGTGATGTGGACTATATCGTCAAAGAGGGTGAAGTCATCATTGTTGATGAACA
The DNA here is from genome assembly GCF_002127545.1 of Xenorhabdus beddingii. Classification (GTDB taxonomy): domain Bacteria; phylum Pseudomonadota; class Gammaproteobacteria; order Enterobacterales; family Enterobacteriaceae; genus Xenorhabdus; species Xenorhabdus beddingii. The sequence continues at coordinate 72,515 of NZ_MUBK01000001.1, read as the reverse complement.
TACAGGGCGTACCATGCAGGGGCGTCGCTGGTCTGATGGCCTTCATCAGGCGGTGGAAGCTAAAGAAAGCGTCGAAATTCAGAATGAAAACCAGACGCTGGCTTCGATCACATTCCAGAACTATTTCCGTATATATGAAAAATTGGCTGGAATGACGGGTACGGCGGATACAGAAGCCTTCGAATTCAGCTCCATTTATAAACTGGATACCATCGTCATTCCAACAAACCGCCCAATGGTCCGGCAAGATTTACCCGATCTGGTTTACATGACAGAAGAGGAAAAAATCGAGGCAATCATTCAAGATATCAAAGAACGCACAAACAGCGGCCAGCCTGTTTTGGTGGGAACCATTTCCATTGAGAAATCTGAACTGGTTTCTAAGGCATTAACTCAAGCCGGCATTGCACATAACGTCTTGAACGCGAAATTCCATGCAATGGAAGCTGACATTATCGCTCAGGCCGGTCAGGCCGGCACAGTGACGATTGCGACTAACATGGCGGGTCGTGGTACTGATATCGTGTTGGGCGGAAGTTGGCAAACCGAAGTCGCTAAACTGGAAGAACCAAGCGAAGCAGAAATCGAGAAAATCAAGGCGGCATGGCAAGCACGCCATGATGCAGTCCTGGCGGCAGGGGGGTTACATATTGTCGGCACAGAGCGCCATGAATCCCGCCGTATTGATAACCAGTTACGGGGTCGTGCGGGACGTCAGGGAGATGCGGGTTCTTCGCGCTTCTATCTCTCAATGGAAGACTCTTTGATGCGTATTTTCGCTTCTGACCGCGTTACAGGCATGATGCGTAAACTGGGTATGCAGCCAGGGGAAGCGATTGAACATCCGTGGGTGACTAAAGCGATTGCCAATGCTCAACGTAAGGTTGAAAGCCGTAACTTCGATATCCGTAAGCAATTGCTGGAATATGATGATGTTGCCAACGATCAGCGCCGGGCGATTTATGCTCAACGCAATGATTTGCTTGATGTGAGTGACGTCAGTGAAACTATTGCCAGCATCCGTGAAGATGTCTTCAAAGTCACGATTGATGCTTATATTCCGCCACAATCGCTGGAAGAAATGTGGGATATTGAAGGGTTGCAGGAACGTTTAATCAACGACTTCGATCTGGATCTTCCAATCAAAGAATGGCTGGACAAAGAGCCGGAATTGCATGAAGAAACGCTGCGTGAACGCATTTTTGAGAAGGCGATTGAAGTTTATAAACAGAAAGAAGAAATTGTCAGTGCAGAAATGATGCGTAACTTTGAAAAAGGTATCATGCTGCAAACCTTGGATACACTGTGGAAAGAGCATTTGGCAGCAATGGATTACCTGCGTCAGGGTATTCACCTGCGCGGCTATGCACAGAAAGATCCGAAACAGGAATACAAGCGTGAATCTTTTGCCATGTTTGCCAATATGCTGGAATCACTGAAATATGAAGTGATCAGTACCTTGAGCAAAGTTCAGGTCAGAATGCCGGAAGAAGTCGAAGCGCTTGAACTACAGCGTCGTGAAGAAGCTGAACGTTTGGCAAGACAGCAGCACTTGAGCCATGAAGTTGAGCAAGGTGCATTGATGTCAGAAGCTGAGGCTCAGATGGCAAGCGGAGAGCGTAAAGCGGGCCGCAATGATCCTTGCCCATGTGGCTCTGGTAAAAAATATAAGCATTGTCATGGCCGCTTATAATTAAACTTATCCGCTAAACTCTCGCCCAAGGTGGGCGAGAGTACAAGTATTGATAGCTAATAAATTGATTAATAAAAAGTATTTTCTCCATCATTCAATACCGATACCTGCATATTGCCTATATTTTCAATGAATTGATCATCATGGGAAATGAGAACCATAGCTCCGGCATAATCATGCAATGCTTGCTGAAGTAATTCGCGTGATTCAATATCCAGATGATTATCCGGTTCATCCAATAACAGCAGGGCGGGGGCATATGGCCCACAGAACAAGCACGCTAATGCGACCTTAAGTTGTTCTCCTCCACTCAGATAACCAACCGGCTTCAACGCCTCTTCGCCGCGAATACGTAATTGTGCCAATCGAGTACGGTAACGATCCTCAGTCCAGCCCGGTGATTGCAATTGGAAGTTATAGAGCGCGGATTGGGTTTTATCGAGGAATGAAAAATGTTGATCCATCAGACGATACGAAGGTGTTATCCGATAACGACCCTGTTTGGGAGGGATGTCTCCTGTTATCACTTTTAATAAGGTCGATTTTCCGCTACCGTTCTTTCCAACGACCGCAAGACGTTCACCATTATTGATGGTCAAGCTAATCGGAGAACTTGAACCAAAAGGTAAAATGACATCCTGTAAGTAAAGCAAGGGGGAGGTGGCTGCTTGTGGGGTGGCAACCGCAATTGACAATGGATCGATGATTTCCAGTTTCTCCCTGGCATCTGTAGCGAGTGATGAATGTCTTTGAATTCGCTCTTTGTGTTGTATTGCCTGCCGTGACAATGTGGCTTCTGAACGCCCAAGTTGACGATCAAGGAGGATTTTGGCCTGATTGGCATTTTCTCGTTTATGCTTGCCTTGACTCTGCCTTTTACTGGTTTTTTCAAGGTCTTTTTGCTTATCACGCAAAACTTGTTTCAGGTTTTTTCGCGTTTGATCGACTTCGCGTTGAACACCCAGCCTGAGTTGCTCTTTACTTTCCAGCCAAGTATCCCACCCACCGATACTGCGGGATAATCCCAATCCACTGAGTTCGTAAACAATCGATACATGTTGTAAAAGTTGGCTATCATGGGTGACCAGCAAAATACCCCCACTGAAAGTCCCGAGCCATTGAGCCAACCAAAGACGCCCTTGTCGGTCAAGGTGATTACTGGGTTCATCCAGAATCATAAAACCCGCCCCTTGCCGTTTTAGCGCCAATAGCCGGACCCGTGTCTGTTCACCACCGCTGAGGGAATCAAAAGGCTGCTCTAAGATGGTTGGATTGAGTTCACCTTCGGCAAGCAGAGATTCGGCCTGAAATTGCCAATCCCAGTGACCTTCCATGATATCAAAATCTGCTGCATCACCCACTCCCGCCAGAACACGCTTGTTGGCACTCATGATGTTGGTTAATCCCAGCATATCTGCGGTATTACCGGAGAAAGGGAGCAAACCCTGTGACAAGTAACCCACATCACAGAAATGTTTCACACTACCTGCTGAGGAAGGTATCTGTTTTGCCAGTATTGATGCCAGCCAGGATTTACCTATTCCATTACGCCCCACTAACGCGTGTTGCTCTGCATTTAAGAACATATCAATATCAGAAAACAGGGGCTTCGCGTCACCAGAAAATTGATGGGCGATCTGTTTTGCTTCGATCAATGATTGAACATCATTCTGCATAACGTTGCTTCCTAAATTTTTCAAATAGTAAAAATAGTAGGTTGAAGCTATTTGTCGGCTAATTTCTTACACTGTTTGCAGTCTGTTTTTACATGATATGTTGGATATGGTGAGGTTGTTGGCAATAGGAATCGATTAAAGGAAATACCCGTTTGCGATTTAAGCTAATTTTAATGTAGTCTGCAAGAGATAATCACCCAAGTTAAATAATCAACAGCAAGAAAAACGATTATGGAAAAAAAACATCTGTATATTGCAGCAGGTATTATTAAAAATAGCAATGATGAAATTTTTATCACACAGCGCAGTGCTGATTCACATATGGGCGGCTTTTGGGAGTTTCCCGGTGGAAAACTTGAACAGGGAGAAACGCCGGAACAGGCATTGATTCGGGAGTTAAAGGAAGAAGTTGGGATCACGGTCACTCATTGTGAAGTGATGGATACCATCACATACGATTTTCCTGACAGAAATATCACACTTTACTTTTTTCTGGTTGATGAGTGGAAAGATGAGCCATTTGGTAAAGAAGGGCAACCCTCTCGCTGGGTTGTACAATCAGAATTAATTGCGGATGAATTTCCTCCGGCAAACCGTACTATTGTGGATTTTCTGACAAGAGGTGACTCGAATTAACTATTTATTGGTTATATTGAAATATTAGTTATAAATGAAATTTCAAAATTGTAGGACATTTCCTTACTCCCCGCACTGCGGGAGTAAGGAATTTCAGTGTGTCACTATGATGAAAACGTATTTATTTAAATTATTGGATGTGATGTTTATTGGATGCGATGTTTATTGGAGGTGATGTATAGCCGCGCCAAATAAAACTGGCGCAGCTATACATCGATCACAAAAGTTAAACCCTATTACTGATAAAAATCGGGATCTTCGCTCCAGCTATCATTTTCTGAACAGTCGCTTTGACTCGGTATTTTCTTTTCTTCGCTGGCCCACTCACCTAAATCGATCAATTGGCAACGTTTACTGCAAAATGGACGATATGGGCTGATTTCTCCCCATATTACTGTGTTGCTGCATGTCGGGCATTCGACAGTCAATACTTCAGACATCTTACTTTCTCCTGCTTGATTTGAATTCTATGTTAACAGCAGGCTAATTCAAATGACAAATGGGCGGGTACCACGCCATTTTCACTGTCCATTGGCAAGAAACGGATAGCGAAACGTGTCTTATAGCCAGAGACTTGTGGATAAACCAATGTACTTAATACGACATCTAATTTTAATCTCAATAGGTCTGCCTCATCAGCATTTCCCTGATAAAACCCGTTATGACTCGCTTTAGGCGTGAATACTGCTGAGTGGCGTATCAGTCCCAGAATACTTTCCAATGCCTGTTGCAATGGACGAAGGCTGTCTAACCAGGTTTTGACGGCCTCATCCCTGACAGATTGCGGTAAATGTAACCACAGATGTAATGTCGGCAAATCGAAGCTACAACATCCTCCGGGGATACTGAGTCGTTGGCGCACCATGCTGATAATGCGGTCTTCTTTGATATATTGACTGAGCCGGGGGGCTTGATTCAAAGCAACACTGCGTTCCTTAAGCTGTTCTGCCAGGTTGTGGATCATGGCCGCATCAGCATTGGGAGCACCGATCCATTGTTTCAATTTTGCCTGCTGGCGATCTAGCTCTTTTAATAGTTCAGAGCGGACTTCGCCGCGTTCTAAGATCTCAATCAATTCGGCAATGGTACGGAAAAATGCGAGGCTACTTGCCTGAGAGTCCAAGTGACGCTGTTTTTCCAACTGTTGCAGTGAAGACTCAATCCTCAACCATGAACGCATTTTTTCATTGAGTGGATGTTCAAAAATAATAGAGGAGGTTGCATCACTCATTGTGGTTTTCCTGTCTGACTGATTTTGCTTGTTGTAAATACTGTTGATGTAATTCGACCACACGGGAGGTAATATTTTGCTCACTGTTGTGGTTCAAGATGACGTCATCTGCCTTTTCCAGTCTGGCATGACGGCTGGCTTGTGCAGCCAGAATATTTTCGACTTGCTCACGGCTCACGCCATCGCGGGCCATTGTTCGGTTTATCTGTATTTCTTCTGGAACATCAACCACTAAAATACGGTCTGCCAGATGGCTTAAATTATTTTCAATTAATAGAGGAACGACCCAAATAACATAGGGAGCAGTCACTTGGTTGAGTTGTCGCTGTGTTTCTGTTTGTATCAGAGGATGTAAGAGCGCATTGATCCACTGTTTTTCTTCCGGGGCCGCAAAAATTTTCTGACGCAGCCGCGCGCGATTAAGACTGTTATCGGCCAGTAATACGTCAGAACCAAAGTGCTCTGTAATTGCTTGTAATGCGGGAGTGCCGGGAGCAACAACTTCTCTGGCAATAATATCAGCATCAACAAGCGGGACACCAAGGGATGAAAATACATTAGAGATAGTCGTTTTACCGCTACCAATTCCACCTGTGAGTGCAACAATATAAGTCATTCTATCCCTTAAAATATTTCTGATAGCATAATTAAATTGTAACTCAAGGGAGCCGTATGGGCTATAAACAAACACGTATACCCGTCACACTTCAAGTTGCCTCTTTGTTGGCTCACTCCCTTGCCGCCGCGTTGCATCTTGAAATCCTTTGGGTATAAAAATATGGTCAGGACAATATTGTGCCTAATTGAAAAATAGGCAAATACATAGCCAGCAATAATAAACCCACCACGAATGCCATTATCAGCATTAATAGGGGTTCAAGTAATTGGGTTAAACCATCAGCAAGGTTGATGAATTTTTCTTGATACCATTTTGCAAGGTTAAATAAAAATAATTCTAATTCCCCGGATTCTTCACCTATTGTGACAAATTGTTGACACAATGAAGGAAAATATTTTGCTTTTTTTAACGCATCACTCATCGGAATTCCTTGTTGGATTTGCCGATGCAAATACTGTACTCCGGTGATAAAAACCGGATGATGAGTGGCATTTAGTGCGCACTCTAGCCCGGTCGTTAATGTTAATCCGGCTTTCTGTGTCATAAACAGAATGTGGAATATTTGATGGGTTTGTTGGTAAATCGTGAGTTGCTTAAACAGGGGGATTTTCAACAGAAACATTTTTTCCTTTGTTTTCACTATGGGAAAATGATGGCGTAGCCATAGATAACTCATCAGCGATGTCAATATTACGATTAGCAATAGCCCCCCATGATTAATCAAGAAATCAGAGCATAATAAAACGCCCTGAGTTAACAGAGGTAAGGCGGCATTAAAGGAAGAATAAACTTGTCGGAATTCCGGCAGGACAAAAGTCAGCATAAGAATAATAACCAGAAAGGTCACAAAAGCGACAATCAAGGGGTAACGATAAGCCTTCTGAATTTTCTTCTGCAACATATCTTGCTGTTCCAATCGATGAAGAATTAATTGACAGCAGTTTTCAAGCTGGCCGGTTTGTTCTCCTACCGCGATAATCTGGCAGAGTAAGGGGGGAAATAATTTCGGATAATATTCCAACGTTGCGGAGAATGATTCACCTTGACTAATCTTTTGAATCATATCAGTTAATACACATCGCCAAAGATCATGCTTACACTCTTGCAATAAGATAATTAATCCCCGGAGTAGAGGAATACCTGACGTCAGCAATGTACTTAGCTGGTGAATGAAATGCAGGCGATAAGCCATTTCTTTTTCACTGTAATGAATAAGTTTTTTGCATTTAATCGAATAGGGTTGCAAGTCGAGATAGCTTAAGCGTTGGAATACACTTTTTTTACTGTGGCCAATGGTTTCTCCTTTTATGGCTTTCCCATTACCGTTAATTGCCTGCCATTCATAAAGATATTCTATTTTCATGCTGTTTCATGGCCTGTGATCTGATAAATCTCTTCAAGAGTGGTGATCCCTTTTTCCACTAATGACAACCCTGCCGAGAAAAGTGTTGCATCCTGCTGTGAGGCAAGTAAATGTGAAATGTTATTACTTGCATGTTCAGACAGGGCTTGCTGGAATTCTGGTTTTATTTCAAGGAATTCATAAATGGCAGTCCTGCCGTAATAACCAGAAAAACAGTAGTCACAGCCAACGGCATTCCACTTTCTGACAGAGATCGGCTGTTTGATGGAAATAGATTTTTCTGTCGCAGCGTGTTTTTTTACCGATGGGGTGACGTCTATCTCATGGATACTATCAGGTATGATGGTGGGTATTTTGTCTTGCTGGCGACAATGGGGGCAGAGTTTGCGAACCAGTCGCTGTGCAATAATCAACTTCACACATGAAGCTGTAGTATAGCCAGAAATTCCCAAACTTTTCAGGCGGGATAAGGTATCAATGGTGGAATTGGTATGCAGCGTTGATAAAACCAAATGGCCTGTTTGCGCCGCTTTCATCGATATTTCGGCGGTTTCATTATCGCGAATTTCACCCACCATGATGATATCGGGATCTTGCCGTAATAATGCCCTGAGAACTTTGGCAAAGTCTAAACCAATCTTGTTGTTTACCGGTGTTTGGTTAATGCCATTCAATGGGATTTCAACCGGATCTTCGACACTACAAATATTCTTTTTAGCCTGATTTAAATATTGCAGGCAGCTATAGAGTGTGACGGTTTTTCCGCTACCCGTCGGGCCTGTCACCAGAATCATTCCTTGCGGTAAACGGATCTTCTGTTTTAACAGCAGTAACTGTGATTCAGGCAGACCCAGTTGCTCTAAGGACAATTGATGTATCGTATTCAAAATGCGCAGGACTATTTTTTCCCCATGCAATGTCGGTAGGGTTGATATGCGTATTGCATAGCTGTTTTTACTCTCACCCCAGTCAAATTGCCCATCCTGAGGTTGGCGTTTTTCAGCAATATTGAGTTTTGCCATGATTTTTAAGCGAGCGGGAATACTGGTATTCATTTCAGGCGGTGGCGTCTGCATGGTATGTAAGATCCCATCCACTCGAATGCGTATTTGATAACCCTGTTGGGAAGGTTCAAAGTGAATATCCGAAGCCCTTCTCTGGATTGAGGTTAATATCGTTTGATTAATTAATTGAATAACCGGGATATCGAGGTCTTCGTTCTGGATGTCGTCTTTTTGTATCGTATGATGATGGGAATAATGACTATCCAGACTATGAATACGATAAGATTCCATCCGATCACTTTCTGCACAGTGGTTTTCCTCTGATATCACTGGGTTTTCCTGTATCAACAGCGATTCTATTTTTGCTTGTGGCCAGATATCTATATTAACGCTTAATCCGGAAATAAAGCGCAATGCGGCTATGAAATCCTCATTGGGTGATTGACTACTGGCAATAGTAATCGTGTTGGGATCTCTTTTTATAATAATAACTTGGTTTCGTTGGCATAAATCCCTTATTTCTCTTTCCATTAAGAGGTATTCCTTATTTTTCATTAATGATCTTCCTTTAACATTAATATGGCAGTGACTTAATCATCTTATTTTTGAAAATAGCGATTGCGAAGCGTGTTTTTAGAATTTTAAGGTTTCCTGACATTTTAGTTTTAATGATTCATTTTTCGATTCACAAATGGTTTTCCATTGGGTGATCCCGGTTTTCGTATCTTGAGTCGGTTTTAAAATAGCATTGAGTCCGCTAAGGTTTTGTTGCCCTGCGACCGTTATTTCGCCATTTTTTACTGTGATGGAACTGATATAACGACTATTGTGGCCTGATGGAATGGATGCCTGACCCGAATGGCAGTCTCCATAGTTTTCAGTTTCAAAGCGACAAAGCTCTATGCCCGATTTATAAGGCACAATGGCTTGTAGCATATCGGTCAATGCGGCTTTTTGGATATATCCCTGATAGCTGGGAATACCAATCGCGCCGAGGATGGACACAATCGCCATAACAACCATCAACTCTATTAATGTAAATCCTTGCTGATTCATTTTTCTTCCTTATGTGTATTGGTGCGTATTGAGTCGGGCTATTAAATTTGCTTGCAGGTCAATGCTGAGGTGAATAAGCATGAAGTAAACAGAGAGAAATAAAATAGCTTTAGCTATATTTATGGAGCTGGCCTGAAAAAATAATTAGGTGTTACATTTTTTTGCAGAAACTTTTCGAGCTTGCCCGTAAATAAAAAAAACGCCACAAACATTGCTCAATGAGAGGTAGTGACATGCTAACCTGTTACACTTTAAATGTTCACGTTTTACTTGGTATGGGCAGGCTATGGATGTCGGAATAGCCGCGTGACAACCGTGTGATATTGAAATTTAAGGAAGGGACAAAAGAGTGAAGTTGCATGAAGGTTGGATTGATATTGCAAGAAAAGTGGTTTCTCCACATTGTGATCTGCGTCCAGAAGGTGAAGTGCCATCATTACTGGTTATTCATAACATTAGTTTACCTCCGGGGAAATTTGGCGGTCCTTATATCGATCAGTTATTTATGGGGACACTGAATCCAAAGGATGACCCTTTTTTTAATGAGATCGTCCACCTGCGTGTTTCTGCTCATTGTTTAATCCGCCGTGACGGGGAAGTTGTTCAATATGTGCCTTTCAATAAAAGAGCTTGGCATGCAGGTGTTTCCTGTTACTGTGAGCGTGAGAAATGCAATGATTTTTCGATAGGCATTGAGTTGGAAGGCACGGATTATGAGGCGTTTACTGAGACTCAGTACACTAAACTGGCAGAAATAACTGAGTTGCTTATCCGCCAATATCCCGATATCCGCGATAATATCACGGGGCACAGTGATATCGCACCGGGTAGAAAAACGGATCCCGGACCCTATTTTTATTGGGATTATTATCGACAACTATTGAAGGAGTGAGTTGGATGACTCTCTTTATTCTTTTGTTAATACTGGCATGGGAACGTGTGTTTAAGATGGGTGACCGTTGGCAGTTGGAACGCTACTTATCCCCGCTTTTTGCCAGAATAAAATCATATTCATTATGGGGCAGTTTGATCATGACTGTTCTGGTCGCTTTATTGACTTGGAAACTGATTGATATTTCTGACTCTATTGCTTTTAGTATTCCCGCGATTTTATTGGGTATTATCATCAGCCTGTTATGTATTGGGGCGGGAGAGCTGCGTCATGACTATCGTGGCTATCTTCAGGCTGTGCGTCATGATGACATTGAACAGCAGAATATCTATCTTGCCCGTTTGATGATGATTCAAGGAAAATTACCAGATACGGCAATCCCTGTTAATACGCTAGCACCTGTTAATGCATTATCCGAGACAATAAAGGATGGGCGGTTGCGTGAGATACAGAATGCCTTAATTTGGATCAATTTCCGTTATTATCTCGCCCCGATTTTTTGGTTGGTCGTGTTGGGGAAATTTGGGCCTGCCATGTTGATGGGATATGGTTGCCTCAGGGCTTATCAGGGATGGCTGGCACAGCATGCAACGGCGGTGCAGCGGGCGCAATCGGGGGTTGATGGCATACTGCATTGGTTGGATTGGCTGCCGGCTCGTTTGGCCGGTATTGCTTATGCTTTGTTGGGGCATGGTGAAAAGGCTTTGCCGGCCTGGATCGCTTCTCTCAGTGATTTTCGGACATCACAATATAGGGTAATCAGCCAACTGGCCCAATTCGCATTAAGTAAAGAGCCTCACCTTAACCCGCTAGAAACCCCTGTTGCGGCGGTAACATTAGCTAAAAAGGCGACCTTTACTATTTTGATTGTTGTTGCATTGTTAACGATTTATGGGGCAATCATTTAACCATAGTGGATTTGGTTAACCCACTTTCATTTTTATCCCCTCTATTTTTCAAGTGGTGGCTTTGCGGATTGTGTTTGCTTACCGGGCTGTTACAAATTGAAATCTATTGGGGATGATTCTTTGGCTTTGGTTACACGGGTTAAGTCACATTGGTTCATTGACACGCTTTTGTCTATACCGCTGTTTCGGGCTGTTCTGTTTTGAATTTTAGTTCATTTTTGTTAATTTTTTATGCACATATCTTTTGGCTATAACGTTTCAGCCAGCCTATTTATTACGTTTAGAAAACGTTAAATTATCCTTGGTTTTCCCGCCTTAAAATCCCTTTTGGTTATAATTTTCCAATAAAATTTAAAATAATTTGTTAAAATTTGCAGATTTTTATGATTTAGCTCAAGGTCTTTATAGACAGCTAGTGAATACTTTGTTACTTTAAGACCCTGTATTCTAAATTGGTATTACCAATTGACTTTAGCCCCGATAGGTAAGGCTCAATCGTTAAGGTTGAGTTAGCCAGGGTACAGTCCGAAGCAACATTTACTCATTGAATGGCTTACAGCAGATATGGCCTATAGCAAGATCCGCCAACCAAAGTTATCAGATGTGATTGAGCAGCGTCTTGAACAGCTCATTCTCGAAGGCTCGCTACGCCCGGGAGAAAAGCTGCTGCCTGAGCGTGAGCTGGCGAAACAGTTTGAGGTATCACGTCCTTCGTTACGCGAAGCCATTCAAAAACTGGAAGCCAAAGGCTTTCTTTTCCGTCGTCAAGGGGGAGGAAATTTCGTACAGAACAATCTGTGGCAAAGTTTCAGCGACCCGCTTGTCCAACTTATTGCAGAGAATCAAGAATCCCAGTTCGATCTCCTGGAAGCGCGTCATGCGTTAGAGGGTATTGCCGCTTACTATGCAGCCCTTAGGGGAACCGATGAAGATTTCAAACGCATTGAGCAGAGCCATCTTGCAATTCAAGAAGCCCAGCAGAGCGGGAATGTGAATGCGGAATCTGAGGCTGTCCTGCAATATCAGCTTGTTGTCACGGAAGCTGCCCATAACGTGGTATTGCTACATTTATTGCGCTGTATGATCCCAATGTTAGAACAAAATATCAGGCGCAATTTCGAATTCATCTATACCCGAAAAGAAATGTTGGCAGCCGTGAGTGACCACAGGGCTGAGATTTTTCACGCTATCATGGCGAGAGAACCGGAAAAAGCCCGAGAGGCTTCTCATCGCCATTTGGCCTTTATTGAAGAAGTTTTATTGGATCTGACTCGTGAACATACTCGTCGTGAGCGTTCATTGAGGCGGCTCCAGCAACATCAGGAATAAGAGCCTGTCCCTTGGGGACGTCATTGACAAATCAAATTCCCGAATGGATAGGTTCTAAACTTGACTGTACAGATCCTGACTGCTGCGTTTGTACAGTTCGTCAACTCTTTATCCAAGAGTTTTAGCGGCAATATATAGCAGGGCCTATCTTCCGGTCATAACGGGCGGTTAGTCAAAGGGTATGACCAGAAGATAGGCTCCAACAATCATTAGAAATAGATAACAGATAAGGAATACACCATGTCAGATATTTTGAAAAATGACGTGGATCCGATCGAAACTCGCGATTGGTTACAGGCGATCGAATCGGTCATCCGTGAAGAAGGTGTTGAGCGTGCTCAGTTCCTGATTGATCAGGTTTTGAATGAAGCTCGTAAAGGTGGCATTAACGTTGCTGCAGGTACTGCAAGCCGTGATTACATCAACACTATTCCTGTTGAGGATGAGCCTGCTTACCCTGGCAACATGGATTTGGAGCGCCGTATCCGCTCTGCTATTCGTTGGAATGCCGTGATGACCGTTCTGCGTGCGTCCAAGAAAGATCTGGAACTGGGTGGGCACATGGCTTCATTCCAGTCTTCTGCTACTGTTTATGACGTTTGTTTCAACCATTTCTTCCGCGCTCGTAGCGAAAATGATGGCGGTGACTTGGTTTACTTCCAGGGCCACATTTCTCCGGGCGTTTACGCGCGTGCATTCCTTGAAGGTCGTCTGACTGAAGAGCAGATGAATAACTTCCGTCAGGAAATCGGTGGTAATGGTCTGTCTTCTTATCCGCATCCTAAACTGATGCCTGACTTCTGGCAGTTCCCGACGGTTTCAATGGGTCTGGGGCCAATCTCTGCCATTTATCAAGCGAAGTTCCTGAAATATCTGGAACACCGTGGTCTGAAAGATACCTCTAAACAAACTGTTTACGCTTTCTTGGGCGACGGTGAAATGGATGAACCAGAATCCAAAGGTGCGATCACCATCGCAACCCGTGAAAAATTGGATAACCTGGTATTTATCATCAACTGTAACTTGCAGCGTCTGGATGGCCCGGTAACCGGTAACGGCAAAATCGTTAACGAACTGGAAGGGATCTTTGACGGCGCTGGCTGGCAGGTATTGAAAGTTCTGTGGGGTGAGCGTTGGGACGCTCTGCTGCGTAAAGACACCAGCGGTAAACTGGTTCAATTGATGAACGAAACGCTGGACGGCGACTATCAGACATTCAAGTCCAAAGATGGTGCTTATGTTCGTGAGCACTTCTTCGGTCGTTACCCAGAAACTGCGGCATTGGTCAAAGATATGACTGATGACGAAATTTGGGCCCTGAACCGTGGTGGTCATGATCCGAAGAAAGTTTACGCTGCACTGAAAAAAGCACAGGACACGACGGGTAAACCAACGGTAATCCTGGCTCAGACCGTCAAAGGTTACGGTATGGGTGATACCGCTGAAGGTAAAAACATTGCCCATCAGGTCAAGAAAATGAACATGGAAGGGGTTCGCCAATTCCGTGATCGTTTCAATGTACCTGTCTCTGATGAGCAAGTTGAAAACCTGCCATACGTGACTTTCGATAAAGATTCTGAAGAATCCAAATATCTGCACGAGCGTCGTAATGCACTGGGTGGTTATTTGCCAAGCCGTCGTGTGAACTTCGACGACAAACTGGAAATCCCAGCTCTGGAAGATTTCAGCTCTCTGCTGGAAGAACAATCCAAAGAAATTTCTACCACTATCGCTTTCGTTCGTGCATTGAACGTGATGTTGAAAAACAAGTCGATCAAAGATCGTCTGGTTCCAATTATTGCCGACGAAGCACGTACTTTCGGTATGGAAGGTCTGTTCCGTCAAATCGGTATCTACAGCCCGAATGGTCAGCAGTATACTCCGCAAGACCGTGAGCAGGTTGCATACTATAAAGAAGACGCTAAAGGTCAGATCCTGCAAGAAGGTATCAACGAACTGGGTGCGGCTTCATCCTGGCTGGCGGCTGCAACATCTTACAGCACCAACAACCTGCCAATGATCCCGTTCTATATCTACTACTCCATGTTCGGATTCCAGCGTATTGGTGATCTGTGCTGGGCGGCAGGTGACCAACAGGCTCGCGGCTTCCTGATCGGCGGTACTTCAGGTCGTACTACCCTGAACGGTGAAGGTTTGCAGCATGAAGATGGCCACAGCCATATTCAGTCCCTGACTATCCCTAACTGTATCTCTTATGATCCCGCATTTGCTTATGAAGTGGCGGTTATCATGCATGACGGCTTGGAGCGCATGTATGGTGAGAAACAAGAGAACATCTATTACTACATCACTACCCTGAACGAAAACTATCACATGCCGGCAATGCCAGCAGGCGTTGAAGAAGGTATCCGTAAGGGTATCTACAAGCTGGAAAGCATGGAAGGCGCTAAAGGTACAGTGCAGTTGCTGGGTTCTGGTTCTATCCTGCGTCATGTTCGTGAAGCCGCGAAGATCCTGTCTGACGAATACGGTATCGGTTCTGATGTGTACAGCGTCACTTCCTTCACTGAACTGGCTCGTGATGGTCAGGATTGTGAGCGTTGGAACATGCTGCACCCATCAGAAGAACCTCGCGTTCCTTACATTGCTCAGATCATGAGTGAAGCACCGGCAGTTGCGTCTACTGACTACATGAAACTGTTCGCAGAGCAAGTACGTAGCTTTGTTCCTGCAAGTGACTATCGTGTACTGGGTACGGACGGTTTCGGTCGTTCTGACAGCCGTGAGAACCTGCGCCACCACTTTGAAGTTGATGCTTCTTACGTGGTTGTTGCAGCTCTGGGTGAACTGGCTAAACGTGGCGAAGTTGATGTGAAAGTGGTTGAAGAAGCTATCACGAAATATAACATCAACCCAGAAAAAGCTAACCCACGTCTGGCATAAGAGGTAAAGATTAATGTCCATTGAAATTAATGTACCTGATATTGGTGCGGATGAAGTTGAAGTTACCGAAATCATGGTGAAAGTCGGTGACACTGTAGAAGCAGAGCAGTCCCTGATTACGGTTGAAGGTGACAAGGCGTCTATGGAAGTCCCCTCTCCACAGGCGGGTGTGGTTAAAGAGATCAAAATTGCGGTTGGCGATAAAGTTGAAACCGGCAAACTGATCATGGTGTTTGAATCCGCAAACGGTGCAGCAGAAGCTGCGCCCGTTCAGCAGGCAGCAGCTCCGGCGGCGGCACCTGTAGCGGCTGAAAGCAAAGAAGTTAACGTACCTGATATCGGTGGTGACGAAGTTGAAGTGACCGAAATTATGGTCAAAGTCGGTGATACCATCACTGAAGAGCAGTCCCTGATCACGGTTGAAGGTGACAAGGCGTCGATGGAAGTTCCTGCACCCTTCGCAGGTACGGTGAAAGAGATCAAAATTGCCGCTGGCGATAAAGTCAAAACCGGTTCTCTGATCATGGTATTCGAAGTGGCGGGTTCTGGCGCAGCACCTGTGGCAACAGCGGCTCCGGCAGCAGCACCGGCGGCATCTGCGGCGAAAGAAGTCAACGTACCCGATATCGGTGGTGATGAAGTTGAAGTGACCGAAATCATGGTCAAAGTGGGCGACACCATTGCTGAAGAGCAGTCCCTGATCACGGTTGAAGGTGACAAGGCGTCAATGGAAGTTCCTGCACCTTTCGCCGGTACGGTGAAAGAGATCAAAATTGCCGCTGGCGATAAGGTCAAGACCGGTTCTCTGATCATGGTATTCGAAGTTGCAGGTGCAGCACCTGTGGCAGCGCCGGCAGCGGCTCCAGCTCCTGCGGCTGAACCTGCGAAAGCCGCACCGGCAGCAAGTAAGCTGGCTGAAAGCAAAAACGAATTTGCAGAAAATGACGCTTATGTTCATGCGACTCCTGTGATCCGTCGTCTGGCGCGTGAATTTGGTGTGAATCTGGCTAAAGTCAAAGGTACTGGCCGTAAGGGTCGCATCCTGCGTGAAGACGTTCAGGCTTACGTGAAAGAGGCGATTAAACGTGCGGAAGCAGCACCTGCTGCTACGGGCGGCGGTCTGCCGGGTATGCTGCCTTGGCCTAAAGTTGATTTCAGCAAATTTGGTGAAATCGAAGAAGTTGAAATGAGCCGTATCCAGAAAATCTCCGGTGCTAACCTGAGCCGTAACTGGGTCATGATCCCTCACGTTAACCTGTTCGATGAAGCGGATATCACTGAAGTTGAAGAATTCCGTAAACAACAGAACAAAGAAGCTGAGAAGAAACAGCTTGGCGTGAAGGTCACTCCGCTGGTATTCGTCATGAAAGCCGCTGCGAAAGCACTGGAAGCAATGCCTCGCTTTAACAGCTCCATCTCTGAAGATGGCCAAAAGCTGATCCTGAAAAAATATGTCAACATCGGTATTGCGGTTGATACGCCTAACGGTCTGGTTGTTCCTGTCTTCAAAGATGTCAATAAGAAAGGCATCATGGAACTGTCAAGAGAACTGGCTGAAGTTTCCAAGAAAGCGCGTGCCGGTAAGCTGACAGCTTCCGACATGCAGGGTGGTTGCTTCACTATCTCCAGCCTGGGTGGTATCGGCACAACCGGTTTTGCACCTATCGTGAATGCACCAGAAGTCGCGATCATGGGACTGTCCCGCTCTTCCATGAAACCCGTCTGGAATGGCAAGGAATTCGTTCCACGTCTGATCCTGCCTATGTCTCTGTCTTTCGACCACCGTGTGATCGATGGGGCAGACGGTGCTCGCTTCATCACTTATATTAATCAATTGATGAGCGACATCCGCCGTTTGGTGATGTAATGCTAAGGCCGGTATATTTACCGGCCTAATGATTACTGTCGTGACAGATATTTTCTCCTTGCATCTGGCAGGTTGGGATTTCTGTCACGTTAACGCGCTTTTCAGGTTATTTACAATTCTGTAAACTGCTCGCGGTGTGTACGTCCCGGTGGAATATGGTTTTTTTTCGTCTGACCCGCCGGACAAACAATTAAGAGGTCATGATGAGTACTGAAATTAAAGCCCAGGTAGTGGTGCTTGGAGCAGGCCCTGCTGGGTATTCTGCTGCTTTTCGTTGTGCAGACTTAGGCTTGGATACCGTTTTGGTTGAACGCTACTCTACTCTGGGTGGTGTCTGCCTTAACGTGGGTTGTATCCCATCCAAGGCGCTGCTTCATGTAGCAAAAGTGATTGAAGAAGCCAAGGCGCTGGCACAACACGGTATCGTGTTTGGTGAGCCACAAACTGATATCGATAAGATCCGTCTCTGGAAAGAAAAAGTCATTTCTCAGTTGACCGGTGGTCTGGGCGGCATGGCTAAGGGCCGTAAAGTTAACGTTGTTAACGGTGTTGGTAAATTTACAGGCGCTAACACTCTGGTCGTCGAAGGCGAAAACGGCGCAACAACGATTAATTTTGATAACGCCATTATCGCAGCGGGTTCACGCCCAATTCAGTTGCCATTCATTCCACATGCTGATCCTCGCGTATGGGATTCTACCGATGCACTGGAGCTGAAAACGGTTCCGGGACGCTTGCTGGTCATGGGCGGCGGTATTATCGGTCTGGAAATGGGAACGGTTTACCACGCTCTGGGTTCTCAGATTGACGTGGTAGAAATGTTCGATCAGGTGATCCCTGCTGCGGACAAAGACATTGTTAAAGTGTTCACTAAACGTGTCAGCAAGAAGTTCAACCTGATGCTGGAAACTAAAGTGACCGCAGTAGAAGCGAAAGAAGATGGCATCTACGTGACAATGGAAGGTAAAAAAGCCCCTGCTGAACCACAGCGTTATGATGCGGTTCTGGTGGCTATCGGCCGTGTACCAAACGGTAAACTGTTGGATGCAGGCAAAGCAGGCGTTGAAGTTGATGAGCGCGGCTTTATCCATGTGGATAAACAAATGCGCACTAACGTGCCTCACATCTTCGCTATCGGTGATATCGTTGGTCAGCCAATGCTGGCACACAAAGGTGTTCACGAAGGTCACGTGGCGGCTGAAGTTATTTCTGGTAAGAAACATTACTTCGATCCAAAAGTTATCCCATCCATTGCTTACACTGAACCAGAAGTGGCATGGGTTGGTCTGACTGAGAAAGAAGCGAAAGAAAAAGGCATCAGCTATGAAACCGCGACTTTCCCATGGGCGGCATCAGGTCGTGCAATCGCATCTGACTGTTCAGAGGGTATGACCAAGCTGATTTTCGATAAAGAATCTAACCGCATTATCGGTGGTGCTATTGTTGGTACTAACGGCGGTGAACTGCTGGGTGAAATCGGTCTGGCTATCGAAATGGGCTGTGATGCAGAAGATATCGCTCTGACCATCCACGCTCACCCGACACTGTACGAATCAATCGGTATGGCTGCAGAAATTTACGAAGGCAGCATTACGGATTTGCCAAACCCTAAGGCAAAGAAAAAGAAATAATGCTTTAGATTTTGCAGTGGTGAAAAACGGCTTCCACCATGGAGGCCGTTTTTATTTACCTGCACAATTAAATTTATGGCATCTATTTTCTAAGACGATAAGTATTGTCGATCGCTGACCATTCACGTCTTTCCGATGGAATTAACTTCAAACATCTCATTTTGACTTATTTCATTGATAGTCGTTTGAAATAATCGTTTGTATCTTTCTTTGGGTGATTCTCTTATATGCATCCTTGATAATAAGTTATCAAAGATTTTTTTAGGAGATTTCATAATATGGCCCAATATAATGATTTAATTACAATATGTTACACCGCCAATTAAAACTCGACAGATAATTACCCAGAGAACCGCTTCTTTTAAGTTTATATCCATTAGGGGTTGATATCCATTTATTACTATTGGCGGGGGTGAGTCGCATGGTGGTTGTACCCAAAAAACTCTGATCTGTGGGAGTAAATCCAAAATGTTCATAGATGGGTTTAGAATAGGGTTCTGCGTTTAATATTAATCTTCCTGAATGATTTAGTGAGACGGATAGATTGACTGCATATTCAATAAGTAAACCGCCATATCCCTGACCAGAAGGGTAGGTCAGCATATACCCGATTTTGTCATCAGGCTCAGAGGAAGAGGCCGGTGAGGCGGGTATGAAAATCATAATACCGACGGGTTTTCCTTGAACTGAGCAGACAAAATAACGATGTTTTTGTAATCCTCCAATCTGTTCATTTGAATAAATATCTTGTATTGAAGTGCTTGTTTTTATAAATGTGTTATGTCTGTTTATTTCTGATGGATCTTGAAATGCTCCCATTTCACATTGAGATTCATTCGTTTTTATCTGGTTAAGGTTTACCAACATTTGAGCTTTTGAAACTTCTCTAATATTGGCGGGGGAATTCAGGTCATTTAATTCTCGGTTTGTAATCATGGTATGACACTCTCTTTTTCCTTAATCTATAAGTGAATGACATTTCAATACATATACTCAACTCATCGGTTGGCAAATCGGCTTCTGGCGCCAAAACGATGGCCCGATTTTTTGCATAAGTCAGTTCAGGAAAAAGCGTTCTGAACGTATCAACTAATGTCGTCTGGCAGTGGAAAAAGAGAGCCACATGCGAATCACCGAAACGGCCCAATCGGATTGTGGTGCCCGATCCCGTTTCAAGGGTAAGATAACTGGGCTGCCCCCATTTCAACGTCTCGGTAATTAAGCCGACTCCGTCCGTTTTTGATGCGACGTCAAATATTAACTCTCTTATCGTCAATAACAACTTTTGATATCGTTCAGGATAATGATTAAAGACGGAATGAACGTCGTCACATTGAAATGCTTTCATGAGATGATTGCCTTATCCGTTAATTTGTATGTTGTAGTATGGAAAGGGAAAATCTGCGCGTCCAATAAAAATTCTGATAGAAATTAAGGGATTTTCAGGTTGAAATAGCAACAAATAGTATTTCAAACTTTAATACACTCTTTAAACTCATTTATCCAGAATTTTATCATGGTTCAATGTTGATTTTATGTGAATGAATTAACATGCCATTCAAATTTTGGTATGCTAAACGCCCTAAGTTGAGCATAATTATAACGTTATGCGAGCAAAATCCTCTGACCTGGCACCCTTGATGATTGTTTTAGAAAGTTATTTTAGATGATCGTTACCGGGTGCAGACAGCCGGGTATATAAAATGACAATGAGAGCGAGGAGAAAGTCGTGCTAGAAGAATACCGCAAGCACGTAGCCGAGCGCGCAGCTCAAGGCATCGTCCCTAAGCCGTTAGACGCAGCTCAAGTAGCAGCGCTGGTCGAATTACTGAAGAACCCACCTAAAGGTGAAGAAGATTTCCTGTTAGACTTACTGACTCACCGTGTTCCTCCTGGTGTCGATGAGGCCGCTTATGTTAAAGCGGGCTTCCTTGCTGCCATTGCCAAGGGTGAAGCCGCTTCACCCCTGGTGACACAGGAGAAAGCCATCGAATTACTGGGAACCATGCAGGGCGGGTATAATATCCACGCTTTAATTGATGCCCTTGATGATGAAAAACTGGCACCTATTGCGGCGAAAGCGCTCTCTCATACTTTGCTGATGTTTGATAGCTTCTATGATGTGGAAGAAAAAGCTAAAGCAGGTAATGTCCATGCCAAACAGATTGTTCAGTCATGGGCTGATGCAGAATGGTTTCTGGAACGCCCTGCGTTGGCAGAAAAAATCACCGTGACCGTCTTTAAGGTCACGGGTGAAACCAACACCGATGATCTTTCTCCTGCGCCTGATGCGTGGTCACGTCCTGATATTCCTCTACATGCTCTGGCCATGCTCAAGAATGCCCGTGAAGGTATTGAACCCGATCAAGACGGTGCCGTAGGCCCGATTAAACAAATCGAAGCTCTGAATCAGAAAGGCTATCCGTTAGCCTATGTGGGGGATGTTGTCGGTACGGGTTCTTCCCGTAAATCAGCCACTAACTCCGTATTGTGGTTTATGGGTGAAGACATTCCGTTTGTGCCGAATAAACGGGGGGCTGGTGTCGTATTGGGTGGAAAAATCGCCCCCATTTTCTTTAATACCATGGAAGATGCCGGGGCATTGCCCATTGAGGTGGATGTTTCCAAATTGAACATGGGTGATGTGATTGATATCTATCCATTTAAAGGTGAAATCCGCCACCACGAAACCAATGAATTATTGTCTGCCTTTGAGCTGAAAACGGATGTCCTGATTGATGAAGTGCGTGCCGGTGGCCGTATTCCATTGATTATTGGTCGTGGTTTAACTGGAAAAGCGCGTGAATCACTGGGGTTGCCACACAGTGAGGTATTCCGTCAGGCAAAAGCGGTTGCGAAAAGCGATCGCGGCTTCTCATTGGCGCAGAAAATGGTCGGGCGTGCCTGTGGTGCAACCGGTATTCGTCCGGGAGAATATTGTGAACCTAAGATGACTTCTGTGGGTTCTCAGGACACCACCGGGCCAATGACGCGGGATGAATTGAAAGATTTGGCGTGTCTGGGCTTCTCTGCGGATTTGGTCATGCAGTCATTCTGTCATACTGCGGCTTATCCAAAACCTGTCGATGTGACGACACATCATACTCTGCCTGATTTCATCATGAACCGGGGTGGGGTATCGCTGCGACCGGGGGATGGCATTATCCACTCATGGCTGAACCGCATGTTATTGCCGGATACGGTGGGGACAGGCGGTGACTCTCATACCCGTTTCCCCATCGGTATTTCTTTCCCTGCGGGTTCAGGTTTGGTGGCATTTGCGGCTGCAACGGGCGTCATGCCGCTGGATATGCCGGAATCAGTATTGGTTCGTTTTAAAGGGAAAATGCAACCCGGCATTACTCTGCGTGATTTGGTGCATGCCATTCCTTACTATGCGATCCAGCAAGGTTTATTGACCGTTGAGAAGAAGGGTAAGAAAAATATCTTCTCTGGTCGCATCCTCGAAATTGAAGGCTTGCCAGAGCTTAAGGTTGAACAGGCATTTGAGTTGGCTGACGCCTCTGCGGAACGTTCTGCTGCAGGTTGTACCATTAAGCTGGACAAAGCGCCAATCATTGAATATCTGCAATCGAATGTTGTGTTGTTGAAATGGATGATTGCTGAAGGTTATGGTGATCGCCGGACATTGGAACGCCGTATTATCGGTATGGAAAACTGGCTGAAAGATCCGCAATTGCTGGAAGCGGATGCAGATGCAGAATATGCTGCGGTGATTGAAGTCGATTTGGCTGACATTAAAGAGCCTATTTTGTGTGCACCGAATGATCCAGACGATGCAAGGTTGTTGTCAGACGTTGCTAACAGCAAAATTGATGAAGTCTTTATCGGTTCCTGCATGACGAATATCGGTCATTTCCGGGCGGCCGGTAAGTTGCTGGATCAGCATAAAGGTCAATTACCGACCCGCTTGTGGGTTGCACCTCCAACCAAAATGGATGCCGCCCAGTTAACGGAAGAAGGTTATTACAGCGTCTTCGGTAAAAGTGGGGCACGTATTGAGATCCCCGGCTGTTCATTGTGCATGGGGAATCAGGCGCGAGTGGCGGATGGGGCTACTGTGGTATCGACTTCTACCCGTAACTTCCCGAACCGTCTTGGTTCTGGTGCCAATGTTTATCTGGCTTCTGCGGAACTGGCTGCCGTGGCTTCATTATTGGGGCGTTTGCCAACACCGGCAGAATATTTGCAATTCATGGATAAGGTCGATGAAACCGCAGCAGATACCTATCGCTACCTCAATTTTGATCAATTGAGCCAGTACACAGAAAAAGCGGATGATGTGATCTTCCAAACCTCAGTGTAAAAAAGTATATTGCAATGAATAGGAGGCTAAACGCCTCCTTTTTTTGTATTAACTTTATGGCAGTTTTTGTGTCAGTTTGTGGACTACTTCAGAGGTGGGTTGAGCAGAAATGTTTAAAATCCAGTTGGGTCCGTCGTAAGCGAAAAATAGTGGAGGTGCGTAATGGAATATGAATTTATGCAGGATGTTACTGGTCAGGTGACAACATCTTTTTCAATGGATCATGAAGCCATAGGCCATTGGTTGAATGAGGAAGTAAAAGGTGATTTGACCGTATTGGATAAAATCACTGTGGCCCTGAAGGATCTTAAAGGCAGTGAACGCCAGTGGCAGTTAGTCGGTCATGAGTATACTTTATTGATGAGTGAGGATGAAATCATGATCAGGGCCAACCAACTCCAGTTTGACACAGAGATGATAGAAGAGGGAATGAGTTATTATGATAACGAGAGTCTGGCTTTTTGTGGCACAGACGATTTTATCGTTATGTTAGCTGATTACAGAGAGTTTGTTTTGCAAAATACGCAATAAATAAGGGACCCTGTTTACGATTTTGTGCAATCGCCATTTAATATTCAACTTTGTGCGCTAATCTTTGTGGTCACTGAGTGTTTGTTCATACAAAAGATCGGCCGCACGATTGCAAAGTTCTGTAAATATGGCGATTTCACCGTTAGACATATTAGATGCAACGATGTCGGCCATGTTGTGTCTGCTTAATTCCGCATTGTGCAAAAACATTAATCCTTTTTGACTTAATTTTGTTGCCAATTCACGTTTGTCGTTTTCTCCGAACTCTTGCTCTATGAGTTCCTTATCTTTTAGCGACCGCAGAATTTTGGAAATTTTCGATCGAGTAAACCCTAACTTTTTGCCGATAACACTGGGGTTCATCGGCTGAAATTGTCGAAGTAAATACAACGTATCATATTGGGGCCATGACACGCCTTCAGGATTTGTCATCGTTCTCCTGGCAACAAGGACACATTGTAACTTTCCTAATGCACGTTCAAAAGGGGTCATTGTGGGTTCATGAATGATTTGTTTTCCAGTGGTCATCCCAGAGTGTATTTCGTTCAATTCGTTGTCGTTTTTCATACGATTTTCTTAAGGTAATGTT
Source organism: Xenorhabdus beddingii (assembly GCF_002127545.1). Lineage (GTDB taxonomy): Bacteria > Pseudomonadota > Gammaproteobacteria > Enterobacterales > Enterobacteriaceae > Xenorhabdus > Xenorhabdus beddingii. The sequence continues at coordinate 48,259 of NZ_MUBK01000001.1, read as the reverse complement.
CTTAAAGTAATGTGCTTAAAGTGGTATTTGCTTATAGCTGTAAAATCGCCATATTTTACTTTATCTATTATACACGGATAAGGTGATGACAAACGTTTAAATAAGTACCCGGCTTAAAGGCGGTTTTTTAACCTCACGGCATGTACATATTCATTATATATTGATGCGTTTTCCCCACTCGTCAGGTATACCAGATGAATAACGATACACTCTGCCATGACGAGTGACTACTCCTTGCATAGCAAGGAGTAGTGCAGAGAAATCTACAATTTTGAATTGTTATTTAGTGATCAGAGAATATATTATTTCTGTTAAGAACATCTTCATAATCATGCAATGCTTTAATTTTATCGTTTATGAGTTCAAATACATTAATATATAAACAATAAAAATCTTTTTCATGCGGTAATGTTTTACCATTCAGACGATATTCAACAATAAAAGTATCAGGATTGTTGGTTGGGTACATTTTTACATCCTGAACGGATGTAAAGATTAAAGGTGCCTGACCAAAACTTTCTGAATAATGTTCATGTATATGTGATTTACCCTCAATAATATCCCGAGTGGTACGAAAAGGGAGTTTTAAAATACCTTCGTCATGGAACAAAGAAGCCAACTTTGATGGTGACTTTTCGATAACGGCATCTATATATCTGTTGAACACGAGATTAAGCATTATTTATCCTCATTCATTTTTAGGGTTATTGATGATCTCTTTATCCATAAAATAACCAATCAATTTTTTGAACGTTTCTACATTGATATTTGGAAAATCTAATCCAAACGTTTTAATGGCTTTACATGTGATTTGATTGTTATAGAGGTGATCACCGATATTCAAAACATCTTCTTTGAAAAGATGAATCAATGACCCCAAAGCCACGTCATGCCCATCAACCACCATCTGTTCTAGTTTTTCTAACCACTTAGATTCAGAAACAATTTCAATATCATGTCCCGTTTGTTCGATGGCTTGATAGATTGGTGTGAAATTCGTACTTTTAGGGTGGAATAAGTGAAAATTATGGCCACTCTTTTTGGACGTCGATAACGCGACGATCGCCTGAGCGACAAAATCAACAGGTAACAGGTCAGTAGCCAATAATTCGGGAAAGGGGGCTGCTCTCATTTGAATAAAACTTTTAATCTGGCGCCATAAGAAATCATCTTCTTGACATGCCCCAGTCATACTATCACCCGATATGCGGCCTATTCGGTAAATATTGATATCGACCCCTTGAGATCGGGCGTCCTGCACATACTGTTCGGCTACCCATTTACTTTGGGTGTAACCAATGGACAACGAATGTGGATAATCAGGGAGACTGTTTTCTGTGATCGGTTGGTGAGGATAATCTGGCGCAAATACAGCAATCGTTGAAATGTATTCGAGTTTTTTATGGGCGTAATGGCAGCAAAAATGAATGATTTCTACGATCCCATCGACATTTGTTCCCTTAACAGAGCGATAGGGAAGAACGAAATTAATGTGGGCGGCACAGTGATATACCTTCGAAACCCTTTCTGATAAGGACTGATATTCTTGCTCGGTTAAACCCAAATTTTTCTTAGCCACATCACCAATAATAATTTTAATGCGCGAAAAATCGATGTCATATTCGATCCCGTATCTCTGTGCATTTTCTTTTACCCGGGCAAGACCAGCACCGATATCTTTTGCTCTGATTAAACAAAAAATATCACCCGTCAATTGGGATAATAAAGAGCGCAGTAAATAGATGCCCAGAAAACCGGTAGCACCTGTGAGTAACACATTTCCGCTTTCGGATACACTCGTTCTCTGAACGTAAGTCCAGTCATGTGGAACAGTGGCATCATGAATAAATGTTTTCTCAATGTCATGACTCGACCGTTTTCCGTTGGTCAGAACGCTATCAACGGAAGCCGCCATATCTCGTAACGTGGGGTTGTTGAATAATAATTTAAGAGGAAAGTCGGCGTTAAATTGTTTACGCAGTAAGTAAACTAATTGTGTTGCTAATAATGAATGTCCGCCGATAGTAAAAAAGTCATCTTTGACTTTAATGTGCTGATTCGGGAAAATTTGTTGCCACAGTAATTTTATTGTTTGTTCAGTGTTAGTGAATACTTTTTCATAACTGTCTGATGTTACGTCATATTTATTTTTGATATCAATGTGATGCAGTGCTTTTCGATCGATTTTACCACTGGGGGTTGTGGGTAAGTCAGGTAAAAAAACGAGTTCACTGGGGATCATGTAATCCGGTAAGTAGTCGCGCAATTTCTCTAACAGCGTCCGACTATGCAAGGAAACGGCTGTCGCGACGAAAGCGACTAATTGCCTATTTCCCGCTGATATTTCTTTTCCAATGACAGCAGAGACTTTGACTCCATCAAATGCATTGAGTACGGCTTCTACCTCGGATGGCTCAATCCTGAATCCACGAATTTTTAATTGGTTATCTATACGGCCAAGGTAGGTAAGCGTGTCATTATGCTCTAACTTAATCAAGTCACCTGATTTATAAGCATGTTGGCTCAATGCACCTGGCCAGCTACGGGTAAAAAAACGTGTTTGGGTTTCATTATGTTTATTGTGATAACCCGGAGAGAGAAAATCACTGAGGATCCAAAGTTCCCCGGCTACGCCGGCGGGAACCATGCGCCCAGATTTGTCTAATGCAAGCAGAGTAAAACCAGGTAACGGGTAGCCGATTGAAGCAGCATCCCCCCATGCAGAGGTGTCTGTCGGCAGGATATAAGCAGAGCAAACATGACTCTCTGATGGGCCATACAGGTTAATTAGCCTCCGGTGATGATTGAACATCTGTTTAATGTCAGATGTGAGAACCAACTGTTCGCCAGTTGAATAAACCTCATCAAGCGTATGAAGTCTGCATTCGTTCATCACCGTTAATTGGGCCAAGTGTTGCAATGCCACATAGGGAAAATAGGCCCGACGAATGCTATTCAATTCAATGACGCCCTGAAGATGATGTAGGTCTTTACGTTCCTCTTCATCTGAAATGTATAATTTTCCCCCGGTACATAATGTGCCAAAAATTTCTTGAACAGAAACGTCAAAAGACAGCGACATATAATGCAGGGTGCAGTCTCCTTCACCACAGACGGTTACGTTTTTTTGCCACGATAGAAGATTGGATAACGTTTTATTCAGTAAACGTACCCCTTTGGGTTGCCCGGTAGAACCTGAAGTGTAAATGATATAAAGCTCATCATCGGGCTGTCGTTGTACTGATTGCCAATTAACACGCTGTACGGATACCGTATCATCTAACACTATTTGGGGAATGTGTGTTGCTAATGAAGCAACGAGTTTGTGTACCGCACCCGTAGTGATCAGACAATCCACGGCTGCATCTTTAAGCATATATTCAATGCGTTCCTGCGGGTAATCGGGGTCAACGGGAACATATGATGCGCCGGTTTTCAACACCGCCAACAAAGAAGCGATAGAATCTGCGTTTCTCTCTAACAATAATCCTACCCGAGAACCAACACTGACCCCATAATGCGTATACAGGAAGTGAGCGAGTTGGTTGGAACGATGATCCAACCATTCATATGACCATTGGCCGTGACGTGTCATTAACGCGATATTGTTCGGATGCGCTTTCGTGTATCTTTCTATCTCGCTGATAAAACATTGATAACCTGCGCCCGCGAGTGGCATGCTTGAACGCTGCGAGAGAGCCAATTGTGCATTTTGCGTAAGCAGATCAATTTCACCGAGTGTTTTGTCACCCCATTCCCCCATCTGCAAAACACTCTGTTTATAAAGTTCCAGCCAATACTGTATTGTGCTTTCTTCGAACAGTTCGGCATTAAATTCCATGACTAATTGATGAGATTGACCCATTTCAATAAATAAAGTCAGGTCGTATTTGGCGGCTTGACCATATTGTTCAGTGAGTTTCACTGAGAATGGGAGGTTCTGGAAAGCATCATCTTTGGTATCGGGCATGACCAGCAGGGTTTGAAAGATCGGGTGACCTGACCCACTGCTTTGGTTGGTACTGGCGACAATCTCCCCAAAGGGTAATTGTTTGTTGAGGTGGGACTCTATAAAACGATCACGAACTGATGCTGCAAATTGATTCACCGTAATATCTGGGTCTAAATAGGATCTAAAAGGTAGGGTATTGATCAGATACCCGATGGTTTCTTCAAATTCACTTTGATCCCTGAGTGTAAATGGAATACCTATAGTGATATCTTTTTGACCGGATAAACGATGTAATAGAAATTGCCAGCATAGGGTCATGTACATGAACGGTGTCATGGCAAGTTTTTGTGCTTGTTTTGATATCCTCAATTCATCAGCATGAGCCAGTTTTATAGGATAATAACCGGCTTTAATGCCTTTACATTCTTTTCGGGAGTGATCAACGGGGAGGTCTATCATAGGAGGATAAGGTGTCAGCACTTTCTTCCAGTAATCTTTCATGGCCGCCGTTTCAGGTCTGACCAACAGTTCTTTTTGCCATTGAGTAAACTTTAAATAATTGGCGCTCGTCACTCGCGTGCTGTATTCCCCATATTCAGTCAAATGGGAATAGCATTGGAGAAGCTCTCTTAAGATAATGCGCACTGAAGGAGCATCAACAATAATATGATGAAAACAACATGCCAACCAGCAGCGTTCCGAACCGGTTGTTATCAGACAAATATCGAACAACGGACCATTCGCCAGGTCATATTGTCTGGCGGACATATTCCTGATCACGTTTTCTGGTTGAGAGAGGTTATCGAGACTTACCTGAACAATATTAAAGTGATAAGTAGGTTCTATGACTTGATAAAGCTGACTTTGATTAAAGGCAAAGCGAGTGCGTAAAATAGGATTAATTTCGATAAGTTGATTCAATGCCCTTTCCAGTAAACGACTATCCAGGGTTGCACTGATTTCTACAAGCAGCGGGACATTATAACTTTCAGGCTGACTTAACGTTTGGGTCAGTAACCATATCCCTTTTTGCCCGTATGTACCAGGCAGGTAAGTTCGGTCATTTAACTCAGGCGCCTTGCAAATTAAAAGCTCAACTAAGTTATGTATCGAGAACGAAGACTGGATATCTTGTGCATTCACACGGGTATTCAAAAATTCGGATAACAAGTTTGCACATTGACGGGCTTCTGTGATGGAAAGGGCGTTTAGTTTGTTTTCATCATACTGTTTCAAATGGTGGTCTAACGTATCCTTGACGGCATTGTATAATGTCTCGTTATGCATCTCTTTTCTCCGAATATTCCCGTTATTTTTTTAAGTTGTTTTTTTGGCTGTGCAGTAACTTGAAATCCATGGATATAAAAGCGCGCTTTAAGCGTTGGTCAGATTATTTGCTAACGCATTAATATTACCTGCCAAAAATACTTCGCCAGACGAAACAGGAGTATTCAATTCTTTGCTGACAAGGGCCGCCAACTTGATGAGATGGAGGGAATTAGCTCCCTGCTCTAAAAAAGGCGTCGCAGGATCTACGTTTTTGCTTCCAATAATGTCTTCCCAAATTAATAAAATTTTTGTTTGTACACCATTTTCCATTTTAGGCATTCCCATGGGTAATAAGTTGAACTAATTGAATGCGATCGCGCTTGCCGTTTTTTGTCATCGGTAACGAATGACAATGTGTAAAGCGTTCAGGCACCATATACGACGGTAATTGAGCGTTAAGAAACTCACGCAGTTCTGTATCGTGCAGTGAGGTTGATTTACTCAGATAACAGGCATGTAAACGAGGTTCATTAGCCGTTTGTTCTACGATGATGATCACATCATCTATTTGTGGATGTGCCCGGAGTACATGTTCTATTCCTGTGATTTCCACCCTGAAACCACGAATTTTACCTATGTGGCTACCACGCCCCAATAAGGTAATTTTGCCAAACTCATCACTCTTAGCACGGTCATCAGTACGGTAATAACGCTGGTGGCAGCCATTAAGATGCAACCAAACAAAACGGTTATGGGTTAACTCAGGGTCTGAATAGCCTTCTGCAAGACCCACACCCCCAATGCAGAGCTCCCCGGGAACATCTGGGGCACAAATCTTAAAGTCATCATCAAGGACAACCATCTTGATAAGCGGTAGCGGGAAGCCAATCGGAACAGGTGAGGCGTTATCAAAAACAGTGGTTGGGGAGACATGATAAATCGATGAAATGGCGGAATTTTCAGTGCAGCCCATTCCGTTGAATATACGCCCGTTGCCTGCTCTGGCTGCGGTTAAAAATAAATCTGCGCTCACAAAGTCACCCGATACAATGACACTGTGAGGTTTATGCAACGTTTCAGGACACACTTCTACAAACAGCCTGAATAATCCGCCGGAAAGGAAAAGGATGGAAATACGTTGGTGAGTGATGATGTTATCGAGCGTGGCCAAATCAGGCATATCCTGCGGGTAAACAACCAGCGTGGCTCCGGTCAAAAGGCTCATCCAGATTTCATTGGCACTCGCCGCAAATGAAGGGTCTGCCAGTTGCAAATAACGATCATTATCGGTATTTCCGAGTTGTTCGACGGGAATGGCAAGACGAGTTAAACCACAATGACGGATAATGACACACTTCGGTTGACCGGTTGAACCTGACGTCATGAGCATCATCACTGGTTCCGTTGCCGCTAATGTTTCAAATGCGATTGGGACGTAATCTAACGTTTCTGCTTTCAACAACAGATCTTCAATAGTGATGGCGCTACAACGGACGGGTGACTTTACATTGTCACCATTGTCACCATTTGTAATTAATAAGCTGGCATTGGCAACGCTGATACATTCGTTCACATATTGCTCAGGGTTATTATTCCCGATGGGAACGAGCACCGCACCCATTCGAATCACGGCCAGCATCACCAAATACAATTCCAGACTGCGCGTTAATTTGACGGCAACCTTATCGCTTTTTTTAATCCCTATTTTTTGTAAAACGGAGGCTATTTTTTCTGACTGCTCCCAAAGATCACGATATGATAACGTTTCTGAATTAAATATCAGGGCTGTTTTATTTGAATATTTTGTGACTACCTCAAATAAAACATCTGGTATCGCACCTAACTGTTCAACATATTTAGGCATGTAGATATCCCTTTGCGCCGTAACTAGGGTCTATTAATAATAGAGTGACAATAAAAATTAAAGTAACAGAATGAGTTTAATCGCTGTATTAAACGGAATAAACTATCAAGAATTAATTAATACCTCTGAGTTATATTTTTTTAAAAAAAACGTAAGCGATTCGAAGTCTACAGTGTAATCTGTAAAACAGTCAAATAGTTTCCCAAAAAAAAATCATTTCTTATTATTTTTTTGATACACCTAAAAAAGAATTTAAAAAACAATCGGATGCAATTGTTTTTCATTGTTCCCCTTACTTAATAATTGACAATCGGCACCTAGGGGTGTGTGATAACTTACGCTCTTTTAGTTAGAGTGAATGAGTGTATACCTCTATCTTTTTTAATGAGTAGAGGTATTAAATATTATATTACCGGATAAGATTATTAACTCATCTTTCACCAGAAATAGAGTCTTCACGAGATGGAAATATTGGATATTTCAATCCGAAATGGCAGCAGCCAACTTGATACTGTCAAGATGCTTTGCCTGTTGTAAAAGCAGAATGACTAACGCGACCACCATTAATCCAATATAACGAGATAATGCTTTTCTATAAACCAGCCCCAGATGATTGCTCTTATTCAACAATGGAACATCAATCAGGAAACATTATGACTTTTGACAAAAACTACGTTGCGGTTATTACCGGTGCATGTGGTGGTATCGGTGAAGCGATCGCGGAACAGCTTGCAGCACAGGGATTAAAATTAGCGCTCATTGATAATCAGGCAGAGATTCTGCAAGACCGGGTAGACAACTTGAACAAGAAGTATCCGCAATTGATTGCCGGTTTTCCGGCAGATGTCACTGACCCCCGGCAAATAGACAACGTCTTTCTTGCAATCAATAACCGACTCGGCCAGGTGGGTTATTTGGTCAATGGCGCAGGAACATTACATCATGGGTCTGTTGAAAACACCGATATTGCTGATTGGAATCATACCATTGCCGTCAACGCGACCGGAGTGTTCAATGTCAGTAAGGCTGCAACCCGATATATGACCGAACAAAAAAAAGGCAGCATTGTTACCATCGCTTCAAATGCTTCCCGTGTACCACGAGCAACGATGGCTGCGTACTGCGCCTCGAAAGCGGCTGCACAAGCCTTTACTTATGCACTTGGGTTAGAAGTGGCTCCCTTTGGTATCCGTTGTAACGTCGTTGCCCCGGGTTCCACAGATACATCTATGCTCCGTAGCATGTGGAAAAAAGAGAGTGATAAAAACTACACATTAGACGGTAATCCGGAACAATTCCGTATTGGTATTCCATTGCACAAAATTGCTACGCCAGAAGAAATTGCGGCTGCCGTTTGCTTCTATCTTAGTGAGGAATCCGGTCAAACGACATTATCGACACTGCTTGTCGATGGTGGTGCCGCGTTGGGGAGTTGTTAATCACCATTGAGGGAGGACGAAATGGACAGAATATTGCCGTACCCATTACCACAGCGAGAAAATTTACCTCAATCAGTGGTAGGTTGGGTGCCCAATCGCAATCGAGCAGCTTTATTGATCCATGATATGCAAAATTACTTTGTTGACTTTTTTGAAGCCGATAAAGACCCGATACACTCTGTGATCCGGAACATCAATAGACTACTAAACACTGCAAGGGAACAGGATATCCCCGTGTTTTATACCGCCCAGCCCGGTAGCATGACGCCTGAGCAACGCGGATTATTAAGCAGTATCTGGGGAGAGGGGATGAAAGCAACGGATGAACACCGTCAAATAGTGGCTCCCCTGACACCGATTGAAGGTGAAACCGTACTCACTAAGTGGCGTTACAGCGCATTCTTTCAGTCTCACTTACTTCAAAGTTTAAGACGTTTACATCGTGATCAACTGATTATTTGCGGCGTATATGCCCACATAGGGTGTCTGACCACGGCGATTGAGGCTTATTCACATGATATAGAAACATTTTTTATATCAGATGCCGTTGCAGATTTTTCGCAAGACAAACACCATTTAGCATTAAGTTTCGCTGCGGAAATCTGTGCCATGGTGGTGCCGACAGAGCAAATGATCTCCCATCTGCTGCCAACTTCCATTGGCCCCCAATTTGCTACTGAAACAAGGACGGTATGATGTCGTCATCAACATTAGCGCCGGCCAAAAATCTCTTTAGTCACTTAATAAACTCAAGCAAGCCTTTTGCCTGTATTTATCGGCCATTATCTGATACTAAAGATTCTTTTTTATACCTTGAGGGAGAAATAACATACGCACGTTCCTTATCAACACTTTCATTAGAACCCTCAAATTCTGATCTGGCACTTGCCGGTGATTTGACGTTGTCTCAATTAGTGATTTTGCCATTCAATCAAATTGCGGAAAAAGGATTTGCTTGTCATGACGATAATGAGCCGGTCATTGTCATGCATGTTGAAAAACAAACCCAGCATAGCGTGAATGATTGGGGATTTATTGAAAGCGATACACCGATAAAAGCCGACAATATCCATTTCGACCTCACGGATGACGCTTATATTCAGATTGTTAATGATGTGATTAACACTGAAATCAGTGCCGGAGAAGGGTGTAACTTTGTGATGTCGAGAAGTCTGGAAGGCGATATTGTCGATTTCTCATTACACCACGCATTATCATTATTTAATAGGCTAATAACAAATGAGCTGGGTTCGTATTGGACATGGGTTGTTTACACAGGCAATCGCTATTTTATCGGTAGTAGTCCGGAACAACATATATTGGTCGATGGTGAACGTGTAGCCATGAATCCAATCAGCGGTACGTTAAAATATCCGGAAAAAAACGTAGAGTCTGCCCTGTATCACTTTGTGAACGACAAAAAGGAACAAAATGAACTCTTTATGGTGGTTGATGAAGAGCTGAAAATGATGAGCCGGATTTGTGATGGTCATATCAGAGTCACTGGCCCGCAGTTAAAAATGATGTCGCGGCTCGCACACACCGAGTATTTTATTGAAGGTTCAACGTTACAACCCATCCCATTTATCCTGAAAGAATCCCTCTTTGCACCGACCGTAACGGGGAGTCCGGTAGAAAATGCATCTCATGTCATTAAACGGCGCGAGCCTCGTGGCCGGGGTTATTACAGTGGTATCGTTGGTGTCGTCGGCATCAGGAATCATCAGCGTTTTCTGGACTCCTCTATTTTAATTCGGACTGCTGATATTACCAAAGAGGGACATTTTCGATTAACGGCAGGGGCAACCATTGTTCGTGATTCTAACCCAGAAAATGAAGCGGAAGAGACGAAAGCTAAACTGAGTGGACTGATATCACTTTTCTTTGATAAAAGAGGGTTAGATAAGCCGGCCGCTCACATTCAGTTATCAGAACCTGCCATACGCCACATTACCAAGAAATTACAACAACGTAATAAGAAAGTATCTTCTTTCTGGCTGGGAAAGGTTAACGAAATTGCACCGATGACCTCTCCTCTTCCCACCATCACACTGATTGATATGGAAGATACATTTACTGAAATGATTGCGTATCAGCTTCGTTGTATTGGATATGAGGTGACCATTGTCGCATGGTTTGCCTCTGTCACCTGTTTACCGCAATTAATGGATTCGGGCAAAGCAGATATCCTATTTATTGGTCCCGGCCCGGGTGATCCCAATGATGCATATCATGAAAAAATGGAGGTGGGACGCACCTTAATCTCAAATCGTCTAAAACACCATTTACCGCTCATGGGGACTTGTTTGGGGCATCAGCTTATTTGTGCTGAATTGGGATTGCCTATCAAACGTCTTTCTCAGACACGTCAGGGAACACAGTATAAAATTACGATTGAACACACGGCATACCAAGTCGGTTTCTATAACAGTTTTGCAGCCATGCACAAACTACCGCATTGGTTTTCTCCGAAATATCATTGTTTAGTTTATCTTGAACAATTAGACGGGCATGAGGTGATTGCATTGAAAACCAGCAACGTTGCATCAATACAATTTCACAATGAGTCGTTCTTGACGGTCAACGCATTTCCCATCTATCACTGGATGATTAACAACGCGGTAGGCAATGTCCATACGGATCAAGTCTTATGACTTCTGGCTTTGATGAGACGTTCGTCACCGTCATTGAGGCAACTTGAGTGATGAAGCATATAGTTTCATTTTTGCATTCAAATAAATGGTAAGTGGCTTAAAACCACTATCTTCAGAGTGAATATTGTGATTTATGATTTCCATTTGGAAATCATATTCCTGTGGTGTTATAGTCATTACAACACTTTCCTAAGAGATGAACTCCAGTGAATAAAATACAAAACACAGGTAATGATATGTACTTAGATCAGGTTGATTCACCTGATAAAAAAAACAACTTGAGTTTTAAACTTGTCCTTGTGTTGGGCATGTTAAGCGCGATTGGCGCGCTTTCAACCGATATGTATCTGCCGCTGTTTCCTTCCATTTCACAGACCCTCAATACCACTCAAGCCGGTGTCCAATTAAGCCTCACTTCATTTATGGCGGGGCTGGCGATTGGGCAACTTATCATTGGCCCCTGGTCGGATAAAGTGGGCAGGAGGAATCTATTATTAGGCGGCATGGTTTTACTGACCATTGCATCTGTTGCTTGTGCACTTTCTCCCAATATTGAATTGTTAGTTGTCAGCCGATTTTTTCAGGGTGCGGGAGGCGCGGCGGGTATTGTTCTGACGCGGGCTATTGTCTCTGATCTTAGCGTTGGTAATACGGCCGCTTACTATTTTAATTTAATTCTGGCCATACAAGGCGTCGCACCTATTATTGCGCCTTTAATCGGGGGAGCGGTTGCCTATTTCCCGTGGCCGGTTGTCTTTATCGTGATGGGCATCACCTCATTGATACTCACTATTTTAACTTTTATTTATGTTCCGGAAAGTTTGCCCAATAAGCCAGAGAAGAAAGATAAGAAGAATAATTTCGTCACCCTGTTTTTCAGCCTATTTAAAAACAGACTCTACATGGGATACACGTTGATCTTCTCAGCCACTTTCGGAGCGCTGTTTGCCTATATTTCATCATCACCTTTTATCTATCAAACAATGTTCAAATTTACACCCACCTCTTTTGCTTTAATATTCGCGATCAACGCGGGAATTATGATGTTGAGTAGTATATTGAGTGCGCGATGGGTTGTACGGTTCGGCGCTAAAAAATTGATGATTCTTGGGGTGGTGACGACTTTCATTCTGGCTTGTCTGTTGTTGGTTGTCAGTTATCTTGACGCCTATCAAATGGCGCTAACCATCGTCATTTTCACGATGCTCATGTTCACGATGGCATTGGTGTTTGGTAATGCGGCCAGCCTGGCATTAACCTCTGTCCCTAATGTCAGGGGTGCCGGGTCTGCCACTCTTGGCGCGCTTCAGTTTGGTGCCGCTTCTTTGACCGCATTTTTGACGGGTCTCGGGCAATCGATATCCCTGTTTCCAGTTTCTGTTGTCATCATTGGGTGTGGAATTATCAGTGTTTTTTCTTTGATGTTAATCCGCATAAGGTAATCGCTGTATGAAAGATCTTGCAAAAAATTCTATTGAGATTTGTAACGCCCGACAAAATAATCTCAAAAGTATTAGCCTGAGGATCCCCAAGAATGTGATCACTGTATTTACGGGGGTTTCGGGGTCAGGAAAAAGTTCTCTTGTATTTGACACCATTGCCGCAGAATCGCAGAGACAACTGAATGATACTTTCCCGCCTTATATCCGGAATCGGTTACCTTATTATGGTCAGCCCGATGTTGATGAGATACATAATCTCACAACGGCCATTATCATTAACCAAAAACGCATTGGTGAGAATGTCCGTTCTACTGTGGGTACTGCATCAGACATCTATACTCTGCTCCGACTCTTATTTTCCAGAATAGGTCACCCCTTTGTCGGGTATTCCAACCTGTTTTCTTTTAACCATCCATCAGGTATGTGCCCTCGATGTGAAGGGTTGGGAATTGTGAATACAATAGATGTTGAAAAACTGGTTAATAAGAACAAATCGCTGAATGAAGGCGCTATTGAATACGGCACATTCGCGCCGGGGACTTGGCGATGGCGCCGATATGTTCACTCAGGGTTATTTGATAATGACAAGAAAATTGTCGATTATACACCGGAGGAACGTCAGCTTTTACTCTATGCAGAAAATGTAGCCCCTAACACCCCTTCCCCGGACTGGCCTAAATCTGCCCGATTTGAAGGCATTATTACCCGATTTATCCGAAGCTACCTTGTTAAGGACAACAAAGAACACAAAAATGAAGAATTTAAGCGAATGGTTTCAATGAAACAGTGTCCTGTTTGCCTCGGACAACGGCTTAATAAACAGATCCTGTCGTGTTTGATTCAAGGTAAAAGTATCGGTGATTGCGTAGATATGCCAATTATCGAGCTGACGCAATTTATAAGGAGTTTGGATGAACGGGTGGTGCACACGCTGACGGATGCTTTGACGGAACGCTTAACAGCCATGTGCTCTGTTGGTTTGGGCTATTTAAATCTTAATCGCTCAACAACAACGTTGTCTGGAGGAGAATCTCAACGGTTAAAAATGGTGCGTCATTTAGGCAGTAGTCTGACTGGAATGACTTATATTATTGATGAACCTAGTACGGGTTTGCATCCTGCCGATGTTAAAAAACTCAACACCATGATTCAGCAATTATGTGACAAAGGCAACACCATATTAATGGTTGAGCATGATCCCGATATGATTAAAATCGCAGATCATGTGATTGATTTAGGACCGGGCGCAGGAGATAAAGGGGGAGAAATTACTTATCAAGGCGACATTGATGGTTTACGTACTTCGGGTACATTAACAGGGAAGCACCTGTTCCAAAAGACCAAATTCAATCGAAATCCCAAAGCGGCTGTCGACTATATACACATCAAAAACGCGAGCCTGCATAACCTCCAGAATATTTCTATCGATATCCCGATGGGAATAATGCTTGCTGTGAGCGGTGTCGCCGGTTCAGGAAAAAGCTCCCTGATTATAGGAGAAGTTGTTCCTAAGTGTAAAAATGCCGTTGTTATCGATCAGAAACCGATCCAACGCTCAAAACGTTCCCATATTGCATCATGGAGTGGCATTTTTGACGCTATCCGGGAACGGTTTGCCCACGCCAATAAAGTCGATAGATCTTGGTTTTCCTCAAATTCCAAAGGAGGATGCTCAGAGTGTCACGGCTTAGGGGTGATTGAAACTGATTTAGCTTTTATGGATTCGGTTACGTTGCCTTGCGAAGCCTGCCGGGGTCAAAAATATAATAAAACAGCCTTATGTTACAAATACAAAGGCAAAACCATTGTTGACCTGATGAATATGAGTATTGAACAGGCTGTTGCGTTTTTTAACGGGGATAACGATATTTCCCCAACGTTAGTTCATCTCCGGGATGTCGGGTTGGGGTATATGCGCCTGGGTGAGTCTCTTGATCATTTATCAGGAGGAGAATGCCAAAGACTGAAACTGGCATCGTACCTTAGCAATAAAGGGAATGTGTATATCTTTGATGAACCCACAACGGGGCTTCATCCTTCAGATGTCGCTGTGCTTATTGTTCTGTTTCGCCGCTTGGTTGAGCAAGGAAACTCCGTGATCGTCATTGAGCACAATATCGAGATGATCGCAGAATCGGACTGGATTATTGACCTGGGGGAAGGCGCTGGGACTGACGGGGGACGAATTATGTTCAGCGGAACGCCACAAGCGATGATTGAAAAAGGTAACTCATTGACGGCTGAACATTTACGTTATTCTACCTATTTGAGTTGATAAAAAAATGAGTATTCTGCCAATGATATTTTTTTGCCATACTTGATCTTCCATCACTCCTGTGTACTGTAAGAGTGTTTTTTTGAACAGGAACCTATGTTGTTCCGATGGGGTTTATATAGCCAATAACGGCACCCAGGGAAGATAGGTTCCAACAATCATGGTGGACTTTGTATGGAAGAGATCAATCTGTCAAATGAGATTGATAAAGCAGCAGGCTGGTTTGCCAGCAATCAGGATCTATTGATTCAGTATGCGGTGAATATGGTATCTGCCATCCTGATCCTTATCGTTGGCTTATTTATCGCCAAGATGGTCAGTAAAGCTGTTAAGCGGATTATGTCATTGCGTGGTATTGATACGACTATCTCTGACTTTTTATCCGCGATTGTTCGTTATGCGGTCATTGCGTTTACAATTATTGCCGTGCTTGGAAAACTGGGCATTCAGACTGCATCTGTGATTGCAGTCAT
Organism: Xenorhabdus beddingii; assembly: GCF_002127545.1. Taxonomy (GTDB): domain Bacteria; phylum Pseudomonadota; class Gammaproteobacteria; order Enterobacterales; family Enterobacteriaceae; genus Xenorhabdus; species Xenorhabdus beddingii. The sequence goes on along the minus strand of NZ_MUBK01000001.1, from coordinate 32,891 downwards.
CGGTGCTGCGGGTTTAGCGGTAGGTCTGGCCTTGCAAGGCTCGCTGTCTAATTTTGCCGCCGGGGTTCTGCTGGTGCTGTTCCGTCCACTTCGTACCGGTGAATATGTCATTATCGGTGCCGTGGAAGGAACTGTTGTACAAGTGCAGATTTTCTCTACAACATTGCGCACGGCCGATGATCGTATTGTTGTGATCCCCAATGGTAAAATTATCGCGGACAACATTATCAATACCAGTCGTGAACCTAACCGCCGTACTCAAATTGTGGTTGGGGTGGCGTACAATGCGGATATTGATGAAGTGAAAAAAGTGTTGGGTGATGTGATTCAAGCGGATCAACGCATTCAACATGAAAAAGGCGTCACTATACGCCTGCATGAAATGGCTCCCTCATCGCTGAATTTTATTGTGCGTGTATGGACGACCAATGGTGATGCCTGGAGTGTGTACTGGGATTTGATGGAAAACTTTAAGCGCACTTTGGATAAACACAATATCGGTATTCCATTCCCACAGATGGATATTTATCTGCATCAGCAGCAAGCTGCTCTCCAGACAAAAACCGACGAATAATGAAAAGATCCGGGTGTGAGCATTTCTTTGCTCACACCAAATTCAACGGCCACTCCGATGACGCTCCCTATTGCCCATTAATTTCCCTAATGATGAATAAGAATTATTCATTTTCACTAATATACCCTATTGCCTAATATGCATTGATACCGTAACCCACTGAATCACTATCAGGAATTTTTGCATGTTTTCAACATTGATACAGGGCTTCTTTCTCAGTGCTGCGCTGATCCTTCCCCTTGGGCCACAAAATGTGTTTGTGATGCAGCAGGGGAGCAGAAAGCAGTTTCATTTAATGAGTGCAACGTTATGTGCCATGAGTGATGCGGTTCTCATTATGGCGGGAATATTTGGTGGCAGTGCTTTACTTGGGCAATCGACATTTTTGTTGCAAGCCGTGACATGGGGAGGTGTTGTCTTTTTACTATGGTACGGTTGGGGCGCTTTTCGGACCGCGCTATCGGCAGAAGTCGAACTTTCCTGTGCTGACAATATTGTCCAAAGCCGTTGGCGAGTCATTATGGCTCTCTTTGCAGTAACCTGGCTGAATCCCCATGTTTATCTGGATACCTTTGTCGTGTTGGGAAGCATAGGCGGGCAGTTATCCAGTGAGCTTAGGCCGTGGTTTACCCTCGGAGCCGTGATGGCATCAATCAGTTGGTTTTTTGCATTGTCATTTTTGGCTGCATGGTTCTCACCGGTCCTTAATCAGCCCCGATCACAACGTATTATCAATGTTTTTGTGGGTTGTGTGATGTGGTACATCGCTTGGGGTTTAATGAAGCAAGGATTACAGATTTTTACTGATTTTAATACTTCTTCATAAATAGTGTGCTAATGTTTCTGAAAAGCACCTTACTCATGTCGATTTGCTGTATTTGAAGGAGGTTTTGTGAAACATAAATCACTGGTACTGGCCGCGATGATGGCTCTGGGAAGCCTCTCTGCCATGACAGCTTCCGCTGCTGAATTGCCATCTGTCCCGCATATTTCTACCTCTGGTAACGCGGTAATTAAAGCCACACCCGATATGGCTACGTTAATAATCCATGTCAGTGAAACGCAAAAGAACGCGGCAGATGCAAAGAAAAAAGTGGATGAGCGGGTCGCGAAATATTTTGATTTTCTGAAAAACAATAGCATTGAAAAGAAAGATATTGATGCGGCTAATTTGCGTACACAGCCAGAATATCAATATGAGCAGAAGACGGGTAAATCAACCATCACCGGTTACAGAGCTTCGCGTTCGGTTGAAGTGAAAGTTCACAAATTGGATCAACTGAATGCTTTATTGGATGGAGCGCTAAAAGCAGGGTTGAATGAAATTAATTCAGTGCAGTTCAGCGTTGAGAACCCACAGCGTTATCGCGATGAAGCCAGACAAAAAGCGATTGAAAATGCAATTCAGCAAGCGACTGCGCTGGCAAAAGGGTTCAATAGTAAGTTAGGCCCTGTCTATAGCATCAATTACCAAGCCCCTGAAGCCGTGCCCGCGCCAATGAGCCGCCTGAAATACCAGACAGCTCTGATGGCCGCGTCAGCCTCAGAATCCGCCAGTGAAACTTATGAACCACAGAACATTGAATTTTCAGATCACGTTGATGCGGTTTTCGAATTACAGCGTTAATTAATTTCATCTTCCTGACGTAACATCTGACGTCCTAGTGCCAGCAGGGCGTCAGTAACTTTCCTCATCGCTCCGCTTTCCGGGGCAAAGCGATGCCAATACAGCATACGGCGTTGATACAGCCCTGGGGTTAAATCCACTAACTCACCTGCACGCAACTCTTTGTTGATTTGTAAATGCGGGATCATGCAGCACGTCGAACCCTGTTTGGCCAATTGGACAAACGCTTCAGAAGAATTCACGATATGGCAGGGGACACTCCCCGGAGGTAAATCAAAGTTCTGCTGCAAGAATGCCTGATGCATATCATCCAGATGATCAAATGCAACAGCCGGTGCTTTCAGCAATGCCGGACGGGTGACGCCATGTGGGAAGAAACGTTCTGCAAACCCGGGAGAAGCCACAAACAGATAATCGAGCGCACCTAACTTATCAACAAGACAGCTTGGCAGGGGCTGAGGTTGAATACTGATTGCCCCGACAACTTCACCACGTCGTAAACGTTCTTGAGTTCGGGTTTCATCTTCCACTTGAATATTTAGCCGAATGGGTAAATCGGACAAAACGGGATGAAGTGCCGGTAAAAGCCAGGTTGCCAGGCTATCTGCATTCACCGCAAGGGAAAGCAACAACGGGATATCATTACCGTTCTCGTCACCGAGCCATTGCGCTTCCAGCAATTCTACCTGATGTAATAGCGCGAGTAGCTTTTGCCCTTGTTCCGTGGGACGGGGAGGAACGGTACGCACCAATAATGGTTGACCAAACATATTTTCTAATTGTTTGATTCGCTGGGATACCGCAGATTGGGTGATACAAAGTTTTTGTGCCGCCCGTTCGAAACCACGTTCTCGGATCACTGCATCTAATGCTTGTAGGGATCGGTAATCAGGACGTTTCATTGAAAATAAGATTCTCCGTTTTTACTCTTTTTGTGGGGATATGTGGCCTGAGTAGCACTATTTGCTTGAGTAGCACTATTTGCTTGAGTGGCACTATTTGCTTGAGTGGCACTATTTGCTTGAGTGGCACTATTTGCTTGAGTGGCACTATTTGCTTGAGTGGCACTATTTGCTCGAGTAGCACTATGCCATATTTTTTCATAGAGCGAGGCAATATTGTTTATACTAGCCGTCAGATTTTTCCTTGTAACTGATTATAGGCTGTGATTGATATGACTCAGGACGAACTGAAAAAAGCAGTAGGTTGGGCAGCACTGGAATACGTCAAACCCGGCACCATCGTTGGTGTTGGTACAGGCTCAACGGCAGCGCATTTTATTGATGCGTTAGGCACTATCAAAGATAACATTGAAGGGGCAGTGTCCAGCTCAGAAGCCTCTACTGAAAAACTGAAAAGTCTCGGCATTCCGGTATTTGACTGCAATGATGTTGACACTTTGGATATTTATGTTGATGGCGCTGATGAAATTAACGGTCAGATGCAGATGATCAAAGGCGGTGGTGCAGCATTAACCCGTGAAAAAATCATTGCCGCTGTTGCAAAGAAATTCATCTGTATTATTGATTCGTCTAAGCAAGTCGATGTATTGGGAAAATTCCCACTGCCCGTTGAGGTTATCCCAATGGCGCGTACTTATGTTGCCCGTGAACTGGAAAAGTTGGGAGGCACTCCGGTTTATCGTGAAAATGTGCTGACTGATAATGGTAATGACATCTTGGATGTCCACAACCTTTCGATTGCTGAACCTGCTGAGTTAGAAGATAAAATCAATGGGATCGCGGGTGTGGTAACCGTGGGTCTTTTTGCTAATCGAGGGGCTGATGTTGTGCTGGTGGGGAGTGCGGACGGCGTCAAAACGATCAAACAGTAAGCGTTTGTTGGGGGCGGATTATTCTGCCCCAAAATATTTTTGTATTTATTAAAAAAATAATTTTGGTGATATGTATCACTTTTCCGCCTAAAAAAACTCAAAATTCTGCTTTTGCCTTGTAACTAATTATTTTACTTCGATTAACAACTTATTTACTGTTTCTTATTCTGTTATACAAGTAAACGATTGTATTGCCGTTATCGTTTTTTTTGTTATTTTAGTGGAATCTATAGGCGTTATGAAGTTAGTACAACTAGGGCGGGCAAATGGTTAAGGTATCTTTAGAAAAGGATAAGATTAAATTTCTGCTACTGGAAGGCGTTCATCAAAGCACAGTAGACAAACTGAAAGCGGCTGGATACAGCAATATTGAATATCATAAAGGTGCATTGGAACCCGAAGAGTTAAAAGAAGCAATTCGTGATGCCCGATTTGTGGGGATTCGTTCCCGTACTCAGTTGACTGAGGAAATTTTTGCAGCAGCGGAAAAATTGGTTGCTGTGGGATGTTTTTGTATTGGCACTAACCAAGTTAGCCTGACGGCCGCAGCAAAACGCGGTATTCCTGTCTTTAATGCCCCCTTTTCCAATACCCGTTCAGTCGCTGAAATGGTATTGGGGGAATTGCTGTTGTTATTGCGCCGTATTCCAGAGGCGAATGCAAAAGCCCATAATGGCGTGTGGGATAAGCAAGCAAAAGGCTGTTATGAGGCTCGCGGAAAAAAACTGGGAATTATTGGTTATGGCCATATTGGTACACAGCTTGGTATTCTGGCTGAAAGTGTCGGTCTGAACGTTTATTTCTATGATATTGAAAATAAATTACCATTGGGTAACGCACAGCAAGTTCATCATTTATCTGAATTGTTAAATATGAGTGACGTGGTGAGTTTGCATGTTCCTGAAACGGCATCAACTAAAAATATGATTGGCGCCGCAGAACTGGAACTCATGAAACCCGGTTCAATTTTGATCAATGCGTCACGGGGCACGGTGATAGACATTCCTGCTTTAAGTGAAGCCTTGGAAATTGGGCACCTTGCCGGCGCGGCGATTGATGTCTTCCCAGAAGAGCCGGCAACGAACAGTGAACCGTTCATCTCACCCCTGATAAAGTTTGATAACGTATTGCTGACTCCACACATCGGGGGATCGACTCAGGAAGCCCAAGAAAATATTGGCGCGGAGGTCGCAGGCAAGCTGGTGAAATACTCTGACAACGGTTCTACGCTGTCTGCGGTTAATTTTCCAGAGGTTTCATTGCCTGTTCATGCCAAGGATACCAACCGATTGCTTCATATCCATGAAAACCGCCCCGGGATCTTAACCAGCATCAACCAAGTGTTTACTGATCAGGAAATCAATATCGAAGCACAATATTTGCGGACTGAAAGAGATATTGGTTATGTGGTTATCGATATCACCACACAGAACCCATCTCAGGCCGAACTGGTATTGCAACAATTGAAAGCCTTGCCTGGTACGATCCGTTCTCGGCTGCTTTACTAAGTGAAATGGGGGCTATTGAACAAACAATAGCCCCTGTGAATGATTCAACGGCTTACGTCCATTGCCATACTTTTTCGGGAGTCATGATTTCTGGCAAAGGAATATCCCAACTTGCACTGGGTAATGTTTCAACGTGTTGTAAATCGTGTGCCAGCCCAATCGGATAGAAATTCTGCTGTTGCCAGTTTGCGAGCGTCCTATCGTAGAATCCTCCCCCCATTCCCAAACGTTGCCCCGCACAATCGAATGCAACTAACGGGATGAACATGATATCAAGCTCAGAAACAGGCAAAACCTGCCGGACATCCAACGGAGGTTCTTCTATATTGAATTGATTCCGGATCAGCGGGGTATCAGCGCTGTGACGCAGGAAAAGTAGGTGATGACGACTGAAAGGATGCAAGACTGGCAAATAGACGTGTTTATTTTGTTGCCAAAGTTGTTGAATTAATGGGCGTGTATCTAATTCCCCGTCAAAAGAGAGATACAGGGCAATTTTTTGGGCTGATAAAATTTTGGGGTGAGCCATGACCTGTTTGGCTGCTTGCAGGGCAAATTGCGCTTGTTGCTCAGGGGATAAACTTTGACGTAGTTTGCGAATTTTTTTTCGAATGGATTTACGGAGAGAAAAGAAAGAATCTGATTGCATAGTACCTGCCTGTTTAACGCAGAAAAGGATACAAAACAGATAAAATTAGAGTTCTCCAAGATGCCGTTGCAGGTGGTAACCCTTGAACCCTTGGTTCAAGGTGAACGTGGAGTCGTTTCTATTAGGCTTCTTGGTCCAGGCCAAGCATGCTCACAAGAAACAGAGCACCACATTCTATCGGTATGAAATATCGGCTCAGGGGACTTCCCTGCTCACGCACACCTCAGAGAATATTTTTTTGCCGCTTAAAACATCTAAATAGGCTCTAAGCAACGCTATAAAGCCTATTGTATGGAACTAAATGAAGAAAGCAACTGCTTATATTAATCTATAGTGACTACTGCCTGATTTATCAACAAGAGCGAGTTTATTGACGGGTAGGAGCATCAGGTCATTTTACCTGTTCTAACTTTTATTTTGTTCTAACAATGCGTTTTCAATGGTCTGCTGGAGCATTTTGATTTTTTGTTCCATATTGTAGGCATAGTCACGGGTTTTCATCTTTTCCTGTGCTAACTCGTGACAGACATTCAGTGCCACAATAAAAACCAGTTGCTCAGTGTTAGTGACTCTGGTGCGTTCTTTGAGGTTTTGTAAACGTAGATCAAGCTCCTCAGCCGCAGCTTGCAATGCTTCTATCTGCTCTGGTGGACAATTGACACGTAATGACCGCCCAAAAATCTGAATATCTACTGGTTGTGCAGACATGACACCTTCCTGATTTATTACTGCGCCGATACCTTGATTCTGACATATCCCCTTCATCTTTCAAATTGGTGCTTTATTGGCTGAGTTGCAACTTGAAATCTATTGGGTATAAAGTAAATTCTGGTATAAAAACAAGGCCGACACCAATCATTACTGTACAATACCAAAAGCTCCCCCTCCTCAATATCGGTGTATGCTGTCTGGTATAGCGACTCCCCTTGATGGTAGCATAGCATGAACTTATATCGCCAACGATGATCAATATACATGTCTATACAAAACTCATTACCTAATTATCAGTCATTTGATGAAATTTTGCATCAACAGTCCGTTGCGCTGACCGCCGCCGAAATGCACGGCTTAATCAGTGGATTACTATGTGGTGGAAATCATGATAGTAGCTGGCAAACATTGGTGCATGATCTCGCGAATGATGGTCTGGCATTTTCTCAGGTTTTGTCCCTGCCACTCAGGGAATTGTACGAAACGACCTTTGAATCTCTGGATGACAGCAATTTTGTGTTTAAGCTGCTGCTTCCTGATGAAGAGGCCGGGGTTTTTGAATGTGCAGATGCGTTGGCGGGATGGGTAAACCATTTCTTATTGGGATTGGGGGTTGCAAATCCCAAATTGACAGAAAAGCCAGAAATTAAAGAAATTGTCACCGACTTGCGTAATATCGGCATGCTGGGATATGACGAAAGCGAAGATCAGGAAGAATTGTCCCAAGCTCTTGAGGAAGTTCTGGAATATGTTCGTGTTGCAGTCCAACTCTGTTATATCGCTTTGATAATACCGAAAACCTCAGGTAGTGCAAAAAATGAAAAGCCAACACTGCACTGATGAGTGATATACCTGATAGGTTTCAAGTAACACGCGACGGCAAGGAAACAAATTTCCGGGCGCATCCAAGCATATAGTTAACTCTGTGCCTGGGGTGAACGGGGATAACCCAGTAAAGCAGCCGCTTGAAAAATGAAGAGTGTCCCAACTAATAATAATGAAATCGCAGGAGAGGGTATGACTAAACAAGAATATTTATCCCGTCGTCAGGCATTATTGTCAAAAATGGCACCGGCCAGTGCGGCCATTATTTTTTCTGCCCCGCCTGCGACACGCAATTCAGATAGCGAATATCCCTATCGTCAGCACAGTGATTTTCTGTATTTGACCGGCTTCAATGAGCCGGAAGCGGTTTTGATACTGATCAAAAGCGATGAAACTCACAATCATAGTGTACTGTTTAATCGCGTTCGCGATCTGAATGCGGAAATTTGGTTTGGTCGTCGTCTTGGGCAAGAAGGCGCATTGGGAAAACTGGGGGTGGATCGCGCACTGCCATTTGATGATCTCAATGAACAGCTCTATTTGCTGCTAAATGGCTTGGCCGTGGTTTATCACGCACAGGGCGAGTTTGAATACGCGGATAGCATCGTATTTAGTGCCCTGGATAAATTGCGCAAAAATAATCGCCGTAACCTCAAAGCCCCTTCTGTGATGGCAGATTGGCGCCCGTGGCTACATGAAATGCGTCTGTTTAAGTCGGAATCTGAATTGGAAATCATGCGCAAGGCCGGGGAAATCAGTGCGCAGGCACATACCAGAGCCATGCAGGTTTGCCGCCCTGATATGTTTGAATACCAGCTTGAAGCCGAAATTCACCATGAATTTACCCATCAGGGTGCACGTTATCCTGCCTATAACACCATCATTGGTGCGGGAGAAAACGCCTGTATTCTGCATTACACTGAAAATGAGCGTCGCATGAAAGACGGTGATTTAGTGTTGATTGATGCGGGGTGTGAATATGCAGGATACGCAGGCGACATTACGCGGACATTCCCGGTCAATGGCCAGTTTACTCGTCCCCAGCGTGAAATTTATGACATTGTGCTGGAAGCCATCAATGTTTCTCTGGAGTTATACAAACCCGGCACCAACATCCGTGAAGTGACAGGACAGGTGGTGCGCATTATGGTCAATGGGCTGGTGAAATTGGGCATTATGCACGGTGAAGTCGAACAATTGATCGAGACCAATGCTTATCGCCAATTTTTCATGCATGGTTTGAGCCACTGGTTGGGACTGGATGTACACGATGTGGGGGATTACGGTGTTGATCGTGATCGCGTTCTGGAACCCGGCATGGTACTGACGGTGGAACCGGGGCTTTACATCGCTCCGGATGCGGATGTGCCGTTGGAATACCGCGGTATCGGTATCCGCATTGAAGATGACATCGTGATAACGGAAACAGGGAATGAAAACCTGACTGAGCATGTCGTCAAAGATCCCGATGAGATCGAAGCGTTGATGGCGCGGGCAAGACAGGGCTAAGGTTAAAATAATCAGGAAGTTATAAATGAACGTGATTATCGTGGGTGGCGGAATGGCAGGGGCGACACTGGCACTGGCCATTTCTGCATTAAGCCGGGGGCAGTTGCAGGTTTCCTTAATTGAAGCGGCTGAACCGACTCAGGCACATCCGGGTTTTGATGCGAGAGCCATTGCTTTGGCTTATGGTACATGCCAGCGTTTGGATCAGATAGATATCTGGTCTGTGCTGAAACATTGTGTTACCCCAATCACTCACGTTCATGTTAGCGACCGTGGTCATGGCGGTTTCGTCAACATTCGCGCCGATGATTATGCTATTCCGGCATTGGGTAATGTCATTGAATTGCATGATGCCGGCATCCATCTATTTGATTTATTAAAACACTCACCGAATATCAAACTTCATTGCCCGGCGAAAGTGAATTCCTTCGAGCGCAGCGCGAATTCTGTGATTGTGACGCTGAATACGGGTGAAAAGCTGACAGGCGAATTGCTGGTGGCCGCTGACGGTAGCCATTCTGCGATAGCTCAGGCGTGCAATATTCCATGCCAGAAACAATCTTACGGTCAGGTCGCGATTATCGCCAATATTCTGACTTCTGAACACCCTCAAGGAAGAGCCTTTGAACGCTTCACCGAACATGGTCCATTGGCGCTATTACCGATGTCTGAAGGGCGCAGTTCTCTGGTGTGGTGCCATCCACTGGAAAAACAATCAGAAATCAATGGCTGGAGTCAGGCCGAATTTATCCAATATCTGCAACAAGCATTTGGCTGGCGTCTGGGGAAAATATGGGAAGCGGGTCAGCGGTACAGCTACCCGTTGGCTTTATTAACTGCCAACAGGCAAATCAGTCACCGTCTGGCGCTGGTGGGCAACGCATCCCAAACTTTGCACCCGATTGCCGGGCAGGGTTTTAACTTAGGAATGCGTGACGTTATGGCATTGGCACAGGTCGTTTCAGCGGCGGCGGTTTCAGGGCAAGATATTGGTTCCTATAAAATACTGGCCCAGTATGAACAGCAGCGTCAGGCAGATCGTGAAACGACAATAGGTATCACGGATGGATTGGTCAGATTATTCGCCAATGACGACTTGCCGTTAAGAATTGGGCGTAATTTGGGCCTGATGACGATGGAAACATTACCACCGATGCGGGATCTATTTGCCCGCCAGACATTGGGTTGGGTCACCCGGTCAGCATTGGCAGATTAAGAGGAAAGAAAAACATGCAATCATTTGATGTGGTGATCGCAGGGGGCGGTATGGTTGGCCTTGCGTTGGCCTGTGGTTTGCAAGGTAGCGGTTTGCGCATCGCGATTGTAGAAGAACACCCACCAGCAGAAGCATTTGATGCCCATGAGGAACACGCATTGCGTGTATCAGCCATCAATGCAGCCAGTGAACGATTACTCACTCATCTTGGTGTCTGGCAGAATATTCTGGCGATGAGAGCCAGCCCTTATCAGGGCATGGAAGTTTGGGATCAGGATAGTTTCGGCCGCATTCAGTTTAATGCGGCGGAAAATGGCCTGACACATCTTGGTCATATCATCGAAAACCATGTGATCCGACGGGCGCTTTGGCTACGTGCGGAAAGCCTGTCGGACGTGACGATTTTTACCCCATCCTCCCTCCGGAGTGTTGCCTGGGGAGAAAACGAAGCCTTCATCACTTTATCTGATGGCAGCATGTTGACTTCTCGCTTAGTGGTTGGTGCAGATGGTGCAAACTCTTGGCTGCGTCAACATGCCGACATCCCACTCACTTTTTGGGATTATGAGCACCATGCGCTGGTCGCGACCATTCGCACTGAAGAACCCCATCAGGGCGTTGCCCGGCAGGTTTTTCACGGTGATGGAATATTGGCTTTTTTGCCGTTGTCTGATCCCCATTTGTGTTCAATTGTTTGGTCATTGCCGGCTGAATCAGCGCAACAGCGCAAGATAATGGAACCCGTATTGTTTAATCGGCAATTGGGTGTGACATTTGACATGCGGCTGGGTCAATGTGAGCTGGTCAGTGATCGGCAAACCATTCCATTGATGGGACGTTATGCCCGCAACTTTGCCGCGCACCGTATGGCGTTATTGGGGGATGCGGCACATACCGTTCATCCTTTGGCCGGTCAGGGCGTCAATCTGGGGTTTATGGATGTGGCAGAACTGATGGGCGAATTGAGCCGATTACATAGTCAGGGAAAAGACATTGGTCAGTCTCTCTATTTGGGGCGTTATGAACGTCGTCGCAAGCACAGTGCCGCAGTTATGTTGGCCGGTATGCAAGGGTTCCGTCAGTTATTTGAGGGTAATCATCCGGCCAAAAAGCTATTGCGTGGGTTTGGGCTCGCGTTGGCGGATCATTTGCCGGGAATCAAGCCACAATTGCTTCGTCATGCAATGGGTCTTAATGATCTTCCTGATTGGTTGATGACCCAAACCGCTTCAGTTGAAAAAATCTAATTCAGCCTCTTATTTGGGATTAGTTTTTCTCATATCGGACTAAGGTGTGTACCGTTGATTTACTTCACACTTTAGTCATTTTCCAATCAAAAAAGATTGTTTCCTGCCATTTGTTGCAAATTTTGAGTACTTTGACGCAATAAATCAGACAAAAATTCTGCATAATAGTCGGCGTTTTTTTAGATTATTACTCCAGTGCCGCTAATTTATTTTATGGTTCATTTCCATTTTCAGTGATAACTTCGGGTTCTAAGGTATCGTTTGCGTGATTAACCGCTTCTTTGCTTCATGATCCAACATCTGCCGGTTAATACGCCGTATGTTTTTTCAGGTCACGAATGTTTTTTCAAGACACAAATGTTTTCGTGTCAAGAATGGAAAGAGGGAAATAATGTCCAAACACACCCCACTATATGATCAACATCTGGCATGCGGGGCACGCATGGTAGATTTTCATGGCTGGATGATGCCTCTGCATTATGGTTCACAGATCGACGAGCATCACACCGTGCGTACTGATGCTGGTATGTTCGACGTTTCCCACATGACAATTGTGGATTTACACGGCCCAGGTTGCCGTGATTTTCTCCGTTACCTTCTGGCAAATGACATTGCCAAACTGACCGAACAGGGCAAGGCGCTTTATACCGGGATGCTGAATGCTTCAGGTGGCGTGATTGATGACCTGATTGTCTACTTCTTCACTGATAACTTTTATCGTCTGGTTGTTAACTCAGCAACCCGTGAGAAAGATTTGGCATGGATTAACCGCCATGCGGAGCAATATGACGTTGAGATTACGGTGCGTGATGATTTGGCATTGATCGCGGTTCAAGGGCCAAAGGCACAGGCGAAAGTTCAATCGTTGTTAAGTGATGAACAAAAGCAGTCCGTCATCGGTATGAAACCTTTCTTTGGTGTTCAGTCTGGGGATCTATTCATTGCGACAACGGGTTATACCGGTGAATCGGGTTATGAAATTGCGTTACCGAAAGAACAGGCAGCGGATTTTTGGCAGCAACTATTAACTGTAGACGTGAAACCTGCGGGGTTGGGTGCACGTGACACATTACGCCTCGAAGCGGGTATGAATCTTTATGGTCAGGAGATGGATGAAACCCTTTCACCGCTAGTCGCTAACATGGGATGGACGATTGCCTGGAAACCGGAAGATCGTCAATTCATTGGCCGTGAAGCGCTGGAAAGGCAGCGAGAAGCAGGTACAGAACAATTGGTTGGGTTAGTCATGCGTGAAAAAGGGGTATTGCGTGGTGGCTTAACGGTCAGCTTCACCGATGCTGCCGGAGAAATACGTTCCGGCGTGATTACCAGCGGGACATTCTCCCCAACCCTGGGGTTCAGTATAGCCCTTGCACGGGTACCCCAAGGCATTGGTGAACAGGCGATTGTTCAGATCCGTAACCGCGAAATGCCGGTTCAGGTTGTTAAACCGGGCTTTGTACGGATGGGTAAACCACTCGTAGAATGATTTTCGATTGTAATATTTTGATTGTTTTGATTTTTTATTAATCAATAAGAAACAAGGAGATGGCAGCGATGAGTCATGTACCAGCAGAATTGAAATATACAGAATCACATGAATGGGTTCGTTCGGAAGGCAATGGTGAATACACAGTAGGTATTACCGAACATGCTCAACAACTATTGGGTGATATGGTATTCGTTGATTTGCCTGAAATCGGCACAGCGGTAAACAGTGGTGATGATTGTGCAGTTGTCGAATCCGTCAAGGCGGCTTCTGATATCTACGCGCCCTTGAGTGGTGAAATTATCGCGGTTAACCCCGAGTTGGGAGACTCTCCCGAATTAGTGAATAGTAAGCCGTATCACGAAGGTTGGCTGTTCCGCCTCAAAGTGACTGATGAGAAGGAACTTGCCAATCTGCTCGATGCTGAAGGCTACCAGTCACTCTTGGAAGAAGACGAATAATTATGTTGACCGCCCCATATCACGCTGTGAATGGGGCGTTTTTATGTGTGCCGTTTTTAGCGAGTTTCAGGAAATTATCATCAATGACCCAGACATTAATCCAACTTGAAAATCAAGGTGAATTCATTCGTCGCCACATTGGTTCTTCTGCTGAACAGCAAATAGAAATGTTGGCGACCGTGGGCGCAAATTCTCTTGACGATCTGACAGGTAAAATCGTTCCCCGTGATATCGCATTGCCAGAACCCCCCGCAGTCGGTGACGGTGCGACAGAACAACAGGCACTGGCCGAATTAAAAGCGATGGCGGGCCAGAACCAGCGTTATCAATCTTATATTGGTATGGGATACGCACCGTCAATACTTCCCCCCGTTATTCTGCGCAATTTGTTGGAAAACCCGGGTTGGTACACGGCATACACCCCCTATCAGCCGGAAGTTTCTCAAGGTCGGCTAGAAGCACTGCTCAACTTCCAGCAGGTAACGATTGATCTGACAGGCTTGGATCTTGCTTCTGCTTCTCTATTGGATGAAGCAACGGCAGCGGCGGAAGCCATGTCCATGGCAAAACGGATCAGCAAGCTGAAAGGCGCTGAACGTTTCTTTGTGGCAGATGACATTCATCCACAGACATTGGATGTTGTACTTACCCGTGCCGAAACATTTGGATTTGAAGTCATTGTTGATAAAGCAGAAAAAGCGCTGGAACTGGAAGGCGTCTTTGGTGTCCTGCTGCAACAGGTTGGCACTACGGGCGAAGTTCACGATTACCGTGATTTAATCGTCAAGCTGAAAGAACGTAAAATCGTTGTTAGCGTTGCTGCGGATTTTATGGCCCTGGTTATGCTGACCGCACCGGGTAAACAAGGGGCTGACATGGTATTTGGCTCTGCGCAGCGTTTTGGTGTACCGATGGGATATGGTGGCCCTCATGCCGCCTTCTTTGCCTGCCGCGATGAATTCAAGCGTTCCATGCCGGGGCGGATTATCGGCGTTTCTCGTGACGCAGCCGGTAATAGGGCATTGCGTATGGCAATGCAAACGCGTGAGCAGCATATCCGCCGTGAAAAAGCGAACTCAAATATCTGTACCTCGCAGGTCTTGCTGGCAAATATCGCGGGCATGTACGCGGTTTACCACGGTGCAGAGGGCTTGAAGCGCATCGCTCACCGTATTCACCGATTGACTGATATTCTGGCTGCGGGTCTGCAACAAGCGGGTATCACACTGCGTCATAAGACATGGTTTGATACCTTGACGGTTGAAGTGGCGGATAAAGCACACGTATTGGCAAGAGCGGAGAAAGCGCAAGTTAACCTGCGTAGCGATATTTTCGGTGCCGTTGGCGTGTCATTGAGTGAAAAAACCAGCCGCGATGATCTGGCCGTTTTATTCCAGGTGTTGACGGGTTCTGATGCGGTATTGGATATCGAAACGCTGGACAGGGAAAGCGCGGGCAATAGTCAATCCATCCCTGTCGCCATGCTGCGTAATGATGAAATTCTGACACACGACAACTTCCGTCGCTATCATAGCGAAACTGACATGATGCGTTACATGCACAGTCTGGAACGTAAAGATTTGGCGCTGAATCAGGCCATGATCCCGCTGGGATCGTGCACCATGAAACTGAATGCGGCAGCGGAAATTACGCCGATAACCTGGCCTGAATTTACGGATATGCACCCATTCTGCCCACCCGAGCAGGCACAAGGCTATCAGCAGTTGATCGGTCAACTTTCCCATTGGTTGGTACTGTTGACCGGCTATGATGTCTTTTGTATGCAGCCAAACTCAGGGGCACAAGGGGAATATGCGGGTCTATTGGCAATTCGCCGCTATTACGCCAGTCGCGGTGAACAACATCGCCATATTTGCCTGATACCCAGTTCAGCCCACGGCACCAACCCGGCTTCTGCACAGATGGCGGGCATGACGGTTGTTGTCGTGAACTGTGACAAAGAAGGCAACATTGATCTGGGCGACTTACGTGAAAAAGCAGAAAAACATCGTGACGACCTTGCGTGTATCATGGTGACTTACCCATCGACTCACGGCGTTTATGAAGAAACCATCCGTGAAATTTGTGACATTATCCATCAAAACGGCGGGCAGGTTTACCTTGATGGGGCGAACATGAATGCCCAAGTGGGTATCACGACACCGGGCTTTATCGGTGCCGACGTTTCACACCTGAACCTGCATAAAACTTTCTGTATTCCACATGGCGGTGGTGGTCCTGGCGTGGGGCCGATTGGAGTGAAAAAACACCTGGCCCCATTTTTGCCCGGCCATTCAGTGGTCGAAATGGATGGTGTGACGACACTGGGAGCGGTATCCGCAGCCCCATTTGGCAGTGCTTCCATTTTACCCATTAGTTGGATGTATATCCGCATGATGGGAGCAAAAGGGCTGAAACAGGCCAGCCAGGTCGCAATCCTGAATGCGAACTACATCGCTGCTCGTCTGAAAGGCGCTTATGAGATCCTGTATACCGGACGCGATGGTTACGTTGCCCACGAATGTATTCTGGACATACGCCCATTGAAAGAAGAGTTTGGTATCAGTGAAATGGATATTGCCAAGCGTCTGATTGACTATGGTTTCCATGCACCCACCATGTCATTCCCCGTTGCGGGAACCCTGATGGTTGAACCAACGGAATCAGAAAGCAAAGTGGAAATCGATCGTTTCATTGACGCAATGCTGGCGATTCGGGAAGAAATCAACAAAGTGGCAAAAGGGGAATGGCCTTTGGAAGATAACCCATTGGTTAATGCTCCACACGTTCAGAGCGAACTCATTGCTGAATGGGATCACGCATACAGCCGTGAAGTTGCTGTTTTCCCAACCGAGGAAACCAAAGCCAATAAATACTGGCCGACAGTTAAACGCCTTGATGATGTTTATGGTGACCGCAACTTACATTGTTCTTGTGCGCCGATTGATGATTATCGTTAATGACGATTAATGCAGTACGCTGTGGTATCCCCGTCCAGTAGGACGGGAATACCCTCGACGACATTTCATTTTTCTATTGGCCCAGATTTCTATTTATCCAGATCCAACTCTTCGTATTTGGAGACTATTTGACCTACAATACCATAATCAATGGCTTCCTTTGGATTCATCCAGTAGTTGCGGTCAGTATCTTGTTTCACTTTTTCTATTGGCTGTCCAGTGGCATCCGCAATTAATTGATTAACACGATCCAGCATCCTGACAATTTCTTTCGCTTCAATCTCGATATCAGTCGCCGGACCCCGGACTCCGCCGAGTGGTTGATGGATCATGAAACGAGTATTGGGGAGAGCATAACGGTGTTCTTTTTTTGCGGCGAGAAAAATAGTAATCCCTGCACTGGCAACCCAACCTGTACCGATAATATGTACTTCGGGTTTGATAAACTTAATCATATCATGAATAGTATCAGCAGCTTCAACATGCCCCCCTTGACTGTTGATATATATTTTTATCGGAGCATCGCTGATGCCTTGTAACAACAGGAGCTGAGAAACGACTTTTTCTGTCAATGTTTGATTGATTTCACCTGAAATAATAATGGAACGATGGTCCAGCATTTTTTGTTGAATAAGTAAGGAAGAGGAGCTCATCTCATCAGGTTCCTTTTTTTCTTCATCATCTTTCTGAATCGGTAGCAACATAGCCCGTGACTCCTTTGTTCTGATTTAAAGATAAATTCGAGTATATAAATGATATTTCAAAAGGGTAGGACACTTCCTTACTCATGGCTCTACGGGGAATAAGAAAGTGTCAGGAATTTCAGTGTGTTACCTTTATGAAAAGGTATTTGATTATTTTCATATTTTAATCCATATCAATAAATTAGGCAGCAAGGGTTAATTTAAATGTCATTTGTACTTATTGATTTTATTCAAATAGTTAACGTGGCGGGAGTAGAGGATTAATGGGTTCTATGGGAAAATCAAAAGCCTAACAAAGCAGACGCTAAATATGATGTTATTCGGTAAAATTGCAGAGTATCTTGATGGCAAGATAAATTTAATTGATTATTTTTAATATTGCAATATCATTAGTGATGAAAATGTGATCGGCGGGTCATAAAACACCCTTAAACCCGTAGCGAGAAAGCAGTAAAGTAAGATAACTATTTTGGATATTTTCACTATGACGATGCTTCAAATCTCACAGACATTTTTATCTCAAACCACTTCCACCAGTATGCCTGTTTGGACAGCGTTTTATTATTTCTATAGTTAGCTCCCTCTTTAATCATAAACATAATTTTCAGTGTCATTTATTAATGACACATGATGATTGTTTAGTGATCTCATAATTACCGGTTTCTTCAAATAACTTCATATTACTGTAAAAAATAAAGCAAAACTTTATTGGTATGCCGTTAATCTTCCGCGCATTTTTATATGCTTAAATTAAGATAAAAGGGATTCAGATAATGTCATTGAACAAAGGCGTAAATTCGAATAAACGAGCCGGATTGCGTAATTGGTTTGGATTGTTGATATTAATGTTGCCTGTTTTATTAGTCACTGTGGACAATACTATTTTGGGATTTGCGTTGCCAAAAATAGCCGGGGCTTTGGAGCCGAGTGCAAATCAACAATTATGGATAATCGATGCTTATTCTTTGGTGTTGGCCGGATTACTGGTTTCTATGGGCAGTATTGGGGATCGTGTAGGCCATCGTGTGTTATTGCTATTGGGATCACTGGGATTTTCCGTTGTTTCAGTTTTAACCTCATTATCCCTATCGTCAGAACAGTTGATTATTGGGCGAGCTGCATTGGGTTTTTTTGGTGCGATGCTGATGCCATCGACGCTGGCCTTGATTAGCTGCCTTTTTGAAGATCGAGAGCAACGTCGTATTGCTGTTGCTATTTGGGCAACAACACTTACCGTTGGTTCGGCCTTGGGACCGGTGATTGGCGGTGTGCTGCTGCAATATTTTGACTGGAATGCCATTTTTTTACTGGCTGTACCAGTACTGGTGCCCTTATTGATTTTTGGCCCCATTTTATTACCTGTGTCTGACAAAAAGCAGACAAGGTTTATCGATGGTTATAGTGCCTTATTATCAATTATCGCAATGGCAGGTATTGTCTATGCAATTAAGCATATAGCCAGTGATGGCGCTGACCTCTATGTCGTTGCTGCACTCGCTATCGGCTTGGTTAGCGGGAGAGGGTTTATACGTCGGCAGCAGAAATTAGCAGTACCGCTGATGGACATTTCCCTATTCCGCAATAGCATATTTGCCGGTTCAGTTATCGTAAACTTAGTGAGTTTGGGGCTGTTGGTCGGTTTTGTCTTTTTTGCCACTCAGTTCCTGCAAATCGTGCTAGGTATGAAACCTCTGTCAGCCAGCCTTGCATTGGTGCCTGGTCAAGTCATGGCCATTGTTGTTGGAATGGCAATAGTCCCTGTTGCTCAGAGAGTATCCGTATATTGGCTTATGCCCTTTTTACTTGTTTTGGCCGGTTCGGCATTTTTCTTGATCGCCTGTATAGGCAGTGATCTGACCTCAATCGTTATCGCTTTTACCTTACTGAATATAGGAGTGGGTGCGATTGCCTCTGTTTCCAATGATTTGATACTTTCGTCTGTTCCGCCTTCCAAGGCCGGTGCAGCTTCATCAATCAGCGAAACAGCATATGAGGTTGGTGTTGTACTTGGAACAACCGTTATTGGTGGCTCAGTAACTGCTTTTTATCGTTTGAATCTGAAGCTGCCTGATGAGATTTCTCAGGAACAAGCCAGATTGGCAGTGGAGACATTGGCTGGTGCTCATTCAGTTGCTCATTCACTGACAAGCATTGAAGGTCAGATATTAGTGGATGCAGCAGCGGTGTCTTTCACTAATGCCATTAATATAACGAGTTGGTTAACCACGGGATTGACTGGAATTATAGCCGTGATCGTCTGGTCTCTTTTAAGAAGATCTAGGATATTGAAGCGCAAAGTTATAAATGAAAGTTAATTTTAATAAAATCATCATTATGAAATGAAAATTTTGCATAAAATAAAATTTATTGTATTTGTGGGTGTTTTTTGATTGGGTTACGGTGATCGCCATTTACATTGTTCTGTGCACCGACTGACGTTAATAATAGATAAATTAACGAGATTCAACCGAAGCAGTGTTGGAAATATTCCTACACTGCTTTTTTACACTGTATCCCATGATCAGACAATAGACAGGAACTGATTCAACACTTAGAATTTCATCTTTGGATGATAAACAGGTTTAACTATTAGCCAAAAATATCAGGCAAGTTTTAGAACGTTATATTCCTCTGAACAATACCGTTCAATCCTTTTTGAGGTAATACAATTATGCGAGTACATTTTGTTGTGCATGAATATTTTGAAGCTCCCGGAGCATACGAAGATTGGGCTAATAAGAGAGGTTATCAGACCACCTTTTCACGAGTTTATCAGGGGGATAAATTACCAGACACCGTAGAAGATTTTGATTTTCTGATTGTTATGGGAGGACCGCAAAGTCCAGATACGACCATCGCTGAATGTGCACATTTTGACTCAGAAGCGGAAAAGCAGTTGATTGTGAAATCTGTTGCTTCAAATAAAGCCGTTGTTGGTATTTGTCTTGGAGCACAATTAACAGGGGTAGCGCTGGGCGCACCTTTCGAACACAGCCCGGAGAAAGAAATCGGGAAATATCCGATTACCCTAACGACAGAAGGGGCAAAAAATGACAAATTTACCCATTTTGGTGAAACGCTCGAAGTTGGGCATTGGCATAATGACATGCCGGGTTTAACACCAGATGCAAAAATTATCGCTTTTAGTGAAGGTTGCCCCAGACAGATAATTGAATACAGCGATATCGTCTATGGTTTCCAGTGTCATATGGAATTGACTCAGGATGTTGTCGAATTGCTTATCAAACATTCTAAAAAAGATCTTAATGAAGCGGCGGAATATAAATTTGTTCAAACACCAGACATTCTGCGTTCCCATGATTACAGTGAAATGAATAATTATTTATTTGTTTTCTTGGATAAATTGACAGCGGCTTATTTGGAGAAAACTGAATGGCTTCGAAATAACATTGAAGAATTGGATGGCTATCCATTAAATTAAGTTAATCCTTACGTTGACGGCCATATCATCACATAATCCGCTAATTTTTATTGAGTGATGATAATGGCTATAAGAAAACAAAAGATGAATGTGGTTGAACAATCAGTATGGGATTGTGAATAAATTTTTTGAGAGAATATGTTTAAAATATATCTTGAAGCTGTCAGATACCGTATTGGTTGAACCTGACAGCTTATTTAAACAGATCGAAAGAAAAAAATTACCTCAGCCAGCCTTTTTCCTTCGCTGCTTCCAATTGCGGAAGCAGGTATTTCCAGAGTTCAGGATAACTTTCGGCAACAAAATGGAGCAGTTTGTAGACTTGTTCAAAGCGAATGTCATTTTCGACCCAGCTCTGCCCTTGGTTATGCAGATTCATAAATACGGGCATGATCCTGTCGAGTGTTTTGGCAAAACGCGCTTCAGGAGTGAGGGAATCTTCGTATTCGTGCCAAAGTTCCAGAAAATATTTTCCCTGTGCTGCCGGCAATAAACCAAAAATACGATCAGCGGCTTTAACCTCTAGTTCATGAATGGCTTCACGGGCAGCCAGATCGAACGCAATCACATCACCCGCATCGATCTCAACAATGTCATGAATCAGAGCCATTTGCATGACACGGTTAATATCCACATCCCCGGCATAGGGAGCAAAACCGAGTACGGCAATTGCAAAATGCCAGCTATGTTCAGCGGAGTTTTCATGGCGCGTATTATTCAGTAGCTTTGTCTTGCGATGGACATATTTTAATTTATCCAGCTCCATGATAAACGCAATAACATCGCTAAACGGGCCGAAATCAACAGGAGGTGCAGCTAATGACATATCAAACCTCAATAATTATTTTTCTTCATCTAATGAGTAAGGCAGCACCTGAATGGTAAGTGCATGGTTTCCATCTTCGCGGATACGGAAGATACTGCCTGCCTCCATATCATTATTCATGACAACTTGCACCCAAACTGAATCATCAGCCAGTTTGACCGCCGCCAGCACCGAACCTGTCCGACGCCATTTATCACCCAGTTGCCATTCCAGATCATCACCCGCGGCAGGCAAAGTAGAAGCACTGCCAGCCAGCCAGTACATGGCTCGCTTATTTGCACCCCGGTATTTAGCCCGAGCCACCATTTCCTGACCGGCGTAACAGCCTTTTTTAAAGCTGATACTGTTTTCGATTGCCTGAAGATTTGTCGCTTGTGGAATGAATTGTGCACTGTTGGCCGCATCAATCACAGGAAAACCGGCTTCAATTTCCAGTGCCAGCCATTGCTGACTGTCATGTAACTGTGATTGGAATTTTTCGACCAATGTTTCGGTTAATTGAGCGGCAGTGGGACTGTCCGTGATTAAAAGGAAACGTTCAGTGGGAAGCGATAAATGAAGAAGGGTTGTCGTTTCGTGTTGAATGACAGGGGATTCGGCATCCGGCAAAGCAGGGAACAGAGTTGCCAGTGCTTCCCGGCTTCCGGTACCTGCGACACCAAACAAGGTGCTTTCTTCATCTTGGGTAAAAGTGACTTTCGAGAACACGGCATACTTTTTCAATTCAGTTAATTGCGTATCCAATATAGAACGACGTTCAATATAAGCAAAACCTTCGCCACGCCGAAACAGCCGTAGATTACTCCACATCTTTCCCTTGGCATCACAATGAGCAGTTAACACATGTTGGTTTTTATTCAGGGAGACGATATCGGCGGTCACTTGGCCTTGCAGATATTTCTCCGCATCAGCCCCAATGACAGTCACGATCCCCCAATCATCAAGGGAAATTAAGGTCAGAGGGAGTGTTGCAGAAGAGGATGGAGATGGTGCAGAAAACGGAATTTGGTAAGCCATAACAGCTCCTGCTAGTAAACTATCTGAGAAATAACACTAATGGTAAAAGAGAAGCTGCTCAATGCAAAGGGGTTATTCCTGTTATTTATTGATCACACTTTCGTGGTGGGTTTGTTGCGATACGCTTCGCAACTTGTCGATATATTCGGGGATGCAGCCGTCGCAGATGATGAAAAACAGGTTGGAATCGTTGATAATCCGGTCTGATGAAAATGATAAAGAGGCTTTTTAAACATGGATATTGATAACAAGGCGCGTATTCACTGGGCATGTCGTCGTGGAATGCGTGAACTGGATATTTCCATCATGCCATTTTTTGAATATGAATACGATTCATTGAATGATGACGACAAGCGGATCTTTGTTCGCTTACTGGAATGCCCAGACCCCGATCTTTTCAACTGGCTCATGAATCATGGTCGCCCTGAAGACGATGATCTTTTCCAGATGGTGCAATTGATCCAGAGCAGAAACCAAGCCCGTGGTCCTGTGGAACAGTAAATTAAAAATATCCCGCCTGACCTGCCGGTTTTCTATTGGCGTACATAGCGGAGTTGCAGTCGCGGCTTTATTGGCACCGTGGCCGGCTGACACTCTTTTTTTCTGGCTCCCCTTGCTTGCTATCATCATGATCAGTGGGATATGGAGTCAGGAAAATATTCGTCGGTGCCGGGGAAGATTGGTGTTGTTTAAGGGCAATAAAGTGCACTGGCAAACAGCCGCGTGGAGCATTACTCAACCACCGTGGTTGAGTCGCTATGGAATGATTGTCATACTTCATGCCTTTGGGCGGGCAGAAAACGAAAGCCACCAGCCGCCAATTCGGTTATGGGTAGCCTCAGACAGTGTCTCACCAGAAGCATGGCGCCACTTAAACCAGCTTATGCGCCAATATTCTGATAGTTAAACTGATTAACTTGCTAATTAAAAACAACCACAACAAAAATAGCCAAAACAAAATATAGTCAGAATAACGCTTCCATCTCAGCCAAAATCTGCATACACCACTCGCTTAAACGCTCATCAGTTTGTTCAAACTGATTGACATCGTCCAACGCTAGCCCGACAAATTGCTGACCATCGTCAGATAAGGGTTTCGGGCTGGTAAATTCATAGCCTGCTGTTGGCCAGAAACCAATAAATTGTACACCCGTTGGCCGCAGGTGATGATACAGCATCCCTAACGCATCCAAAAACCACTCACTATAATCGATCTGATCTCCCATGCCATACATGGCAACGATTTTTCCTGCCAGATCCAGTGAGGGAAGCTGATCCCAAATAGTCAGCCAATCTTCTTGCAATTCCCCAAAATCCCACGTTGGGATACCGAGGATCAAGACAGAATACTCTTCCATCAATTTGGGATCACAATCTTTGACATTATGCAGGTCGATTAAGTCTTCACCGAGTATATCGCGTATTTTTTCTGCTACCATTTCTGTATAACACGTACTGGAGCCGTAAAAGAGACCAATTTTCATCATTTTTTATCAGGGAATTTTGGATATCAGGGGTGGTATTGTAACAGAATAATCGCTTTTTCAGGCATAATAGCCGATTGGAAGGCGCAGATAAAAAAGGAGGGCTTGTGCCAAGAAAACATGATCTATCAGAAAACGATTTATCAGAAAACGATTCACAAAAAAACGGTTCGCCAAAAAACGGTTCACCTACAAATCGTTCACCGGAAAATAATTCTCCGAAACCGCGTTCAACGGAACCGCGTTCAACGGAACTGCATTCATCGGCTAACCCTCTGATAGAACAATTTCTTGATGCTATCTGGCTGGAAAAAGGTCTGGCTGAAAATACTCTGGCTTCTTACCGGCTTGATTTACAAGCCCTGAATAATTGGTTGGCGCATTATGACCATGATTTACTTTCAGTGCAGTCTATAGAACTACAATCTTTTTTGGCTGAGCGGGTGGATGGCGGTTATAAAGCGAGCAGTTCAGCCCGCTTGCTCAGTGCAATGCGGCGGTTGTTTCAGTATCTTTATCGTGAAAGAATGCGGGCAGATGATCCAACCGCATTATTATCTGCGCCCAAATTACCTAAGCGTTTGCCCAAGGATTTAAGCGAAAAGCAAGTTGAGAATTTGCTCAATGCCCCT
The DNA here is from genome assembly GCF_002127545.1 of Xenorhabdus beddingii. Lineage (GTDB taxonomy): Bacteria > Pseudomonadota > Gammaproteobacteria > Enterobacterales > Enterobacteriaceae > Xenorhabdus > Xenorhabdus beddingii. The sequence goes on along the minus strand of NZ_MUBK01000001.1, from coordinate 8,176 downwards.
TTGGTTGACCAACCGATTGAACTGCGGGATAAAGCCATGCTGGAAGTGCTTTATGCGTGTGGGCTACGGGTCTCTGAATTGGTTGGCCTGACGTTATCGGATGTGAGCTTACGTCAGGGAGTGGTCAGAATTGTGGGTAAAGGGGATAAAGAAAGACTGGTTCCTCTGGGAGAAGAGGCCGTTTATTGGCTGGAAAAATATCTGGAATATGGGCGGCCGTGGTTATTGAATGGCTCCGTATCGGATGTGTTTTTCCCCAGTAAGCGGGGAACGCAGATGACACGGCAGACGTTCTGGCATCGGATCAAACACTATGCTGTATTAGCAGAAATTGACACCGAACGCTTGTCACCCCATGTTTTACGCCATGCCTTTGCCACACATTTACTCAATCATGGCGCTGACTTACGGGTTGTGCAGATGTTATTAGGTCACAGTGACCTCTCCACAACTCAGATTTACACTCATGTAGCCACTGAACGCCTCAAAGTGCTGCATCAACAACATCATCCCCGTGGGTAGCCACGGGATGAGAATAAAGGAACAAATAATGAAGAAGATTGCGTTTTGCCTTTCATTACTGTTGACTGCTGTTGCCAGCAATGTCTTTGCTGATGAAAGTGCCATCAATAACTCACTGTCTAGAATGGGAATTAAGGCTGAAAGTATTACTCCGTCACAACTGCCAAGTGTGAGTGCCATTTTAACTGAGCAGGGCGTTATTTATATGTCCGATGATGGCAAATATCTGTTACAGGGGCCACTTTATGATATTAGTGGTCAGGCACCGAAAAATGTCAGTAATCAGGTTCTGGTTAAGAAACTGGAGGCTTTGAAAAATCAAATGATTATTTACAAAGCGCCGAAAGAAAAACATGTCGTCACGGTTTTTACTGATATTACCTGTGGTTATTGCCACAAATTGCATGAAAGCATGAAGGAATATAACGATCTGGGGATCACGGTCCGTTATCTGGCATTTCCTCGTCATGGGCTGCAACATGAATCCGCTAAAGAGATGCAGTCTATTTGGTGCAGTGCGACGCCGAATAAATCACTGAATGCGGTTTTCAAAGGCGAAAAAGTTTCGCCCATCAAGAACTGCAAAATTGATATTGCAAAACAATATCAGCTAGGCTCGCAGTTTGGTGTTCGGGGCACACCGGCGATTATCCTAAAAGATGGCAATGTGCTCGGCGGTTACCTGCCACCGAAAGATTTACTGGCTGAGCTGGAGAAGCAAGGCGAATAATCGGGATCGATAATGCATCCCTTTCAGTGAAAGTGAATAAAAATCTGTGAATAGAGAAACAAAACTCCGCCGCCGACCTGCGGCGGACCTCAGCCTTCTTCCCGACAATATCCATCCGCTGTTGCGCCGTTTATACGCCATGCGTGGCATACGTCAAGCTGATGAGCTGGAGCGTGGCGCAAAAGGACTTCTCAATTATCAATCCCTTAATGGCATCGGGCAGGCCGTTGCCTTGCTGGTCACGGCTTTGCATGAACATTGGCGCATTGTGATTGTCGGGGACTTCGATGCGGATGGGGCAACCAGTACTGCATTGAGCATTCGCGCCCTGAGTGCAATGGGATATCGTAATCTTGATTATCTTGTCCCCAACCGTTTTGAAGATGGTTATGGATTAAGCGTTCAAGTCGTTGATGAAGTTGTCAAAAAAGGCGCTGACCTGATTATCACCGTCGATAATGGGATCTCATCCCATGATGGTGTCGCCGCAGCACATCAACACGGCATCAAAGTGGTTGTCACGGATCACCATTTACCGGGTGAAACATTGCCCGCCGCCGATGCCATCATCAATCCCAATCTGGTTGACTGTTCCTTTCCCTCCAAGGCATTGGCGGGTGTTGGTGTTACATTTTATCTGATGTCGGCACTCAGGGCAGAATTACGCCAATCAGCATGGTTCGAGCAGCAGGGGATCCCCCTGCCTAATCTGGCGGAATTGCTGGATTTAGTGGCACTGGGTACGGTGGCAGATGTGGTTCCCCTTGATACCAATAATCGTATTTTGGTATATCAAGGATTAAGTCGCATTCGGGCCGGGCGTTGCTGTGCGGGGATACGGGCGTTGCTCGAAGTCTCCAAACGGGAATCGACAAAACTGGCAGCCAGTGATTTGGGGTTTGCATTGGGACCCCGATTAAATGCCGCCGGACGTTTGGATGATATGTCTGTTGGGGTGGCATTATTATTGACCGATGACATCGTGCAAGCCCGCCAGATTGCTTGTGAGCTGGATGGACTGAACCAAACCCGTCGGGAAATAGAGCAAGGTATGCAGCAAGAAGCCTTGCAGATTTGCGATAAAATCGAGCGTACCCATACTCAGTTACCTTATGGCCTGGCGATTTACCACCCTGAATGGCATCAGGGGGTAGTCGGTATTCTGGCCTCGCGCATCAAAGAACGCTTTCATCGTCCGGTTATCGCTTTCGCCCCTGCTGGCGACGGAACGCTAAAAGGTTCGGGTCGTTCTGTGAATGGCCTGCATATGCGTGACGCCCTTGAACGTCTTGATACCCTATATCCGGGGTTGATGCTGAAATTTGGTGGCCATGCGATGGCGGCGGGATTGTCGATTGAGCAAGACAAATTTGACCTCTTTCAGCGCCATTTTTCCGAATTGATGGCAGATTGGTTGGATATTGCCCAGCTTGAAGGTGTGATCTGGAGTGATGGAGAACTGGCATTAGGAGAGTTGTCGCTGGGGGTCGCTGAAATCTTGCGTGATGGTGGCCCGTGGGGGCAGGCATTTGCAGAGCCGGTTTTTGACGGTAAATTCAAATTGCTGCAACAGCGAATTGTGGGGGCAAATCATCTGAAAGTGATGCTTGAGCCACTTAATGGCGGGCCAATGCTGGATGGCATCGCATTTAACATTGATGTCAGTCGCTGGCCGGATAATAGCATCAAAACGGTAGAATTGGCTTATAAACTGGATATTAACGAATTTCGTGGTAATCGTGATGTCCAGCTTTTGATCCAGCATATTTGGCCGTATTGAATGAATCCAAATTGAAGGCGCAAACGAAATAATCACTGCCACATGATCCAAAGGGCCTGATTAACAGCAGGTTAATCAAAAACAGATGATGATGTGGCAAATCTCCAGAAATGCTATAAAGCCTCTGATAGATCCGTTACAATGCACGGTTCGGAAATATCTATGCGACCATCGCGACCATCATTTATTCATAATACACAACGTATAAGACACAAAATATGTTTGAAATTAATCCGGTAAAAAACCATATTCAGGACCTGTCTGAGCGGACAGACGTTCTGAGGGGGTATCTTTGACTATGATGCCAAGAAAGAACGCTTAGAAGAAGTTAATGCTGAACTGGAACAGCCTGATGTCTGGAATGAACCGGATCGGGCACAGGCGTTGGGTAAAGAGCGTTCATCACTGGAAATCATTGTAGAAACCATCGATCAGCTCGATCAGGGATTGGAAGATGTGAACGGCCTGCTGGAATTGGCGGTGGAAGCGGATGACGAAGAAACCTTCAATGAAGCCCTCGCGGAATTGGAACAGTTAGAAGAGAAACTGGGTCAGCTTGAATTCCGTCGTATGTTCTCTGGCGAATATGACAACGCGAACTGCTATCTGGATCTTCAGGCGGGTTCTGGGGGTACAGAAGCTCAGGATTGGGCCAGCATGTTGATGCGCATGTACCTGCGTTGGGCTGAATCCAGAGGCTTTAAGACCGAAATCATTGAAGAATCTGATGGTGAAGTTGCAGGTCTGAAATCCGCCACCATCAAAATCATTGGTGAATATGCTTATGGTTGGCTGCGTACAGAAACGGGCGTTCATCGCTTGGTACGTAAAAGCCCGTTTGACTCAGGTGGCCGTCGTCATACATCATTCAGCTCTGCCTTTATCTACCCAGAGGTAGATGACGATATTGATATTGAGATCAATCCGGCTGATCTACGTATCGACGTATACCGCGCCTCTGGTGCGGGGGGGCAGCACGTCAACAAAACTGAATCTGCTGTACGTATCACCCACGTACCGACTGGCACGGTAACCCAATGCCAGACCGACCGCTCTCAGCATAAAAACAAAGACCAGGCGATGAAACAGTTGAAAGCAAAACTGTACGAACTGGAAATGCAGAAGAAGAATGCGGATAAACAAGCCATGGAAGAGAACAAATCGGATATTGGTTGGGGTAGCCAGATCCGCTCTTACGTTTTGGATGATTCCCGCATTAAAGACTTGCGCACGGGGGTAGAAACCCGCAATACGCAATCTGTGCTGGATGGTGATTTGGACAAATTCATTGAAGCAAGCCTGAAAGCTGGCCTATGAGGAACTAAAATGTCACAACAACAGCAGGGAGCTGAACAAGCTCCTGACTTAAATAATGAACTGAAAACTCGTCGTGAGAAACTTGTTGCACTGCGCAGCAATGGTGTTGCTTTCCCAAATGATTTTCGTCGCGAAAACATTTCCGCAGATCTGCATGCAAAATATGATGACAAGACCAAGGAAGAGTTGGAAGAGCTGAACATCGAAGTGACCGTCGCGGGTCGCATGATGACACGTCGCATCATGGGCAAGGCATCCTTTGCCACTTTGCAAGACATGGGTGGCCGCATTCAGCTCTACGTTTCCCGTGATGACTTGCCGGAAGGCATTTATAATACTCAGTTCAAAAAATGGGACTTGGGTGACATTTTAGGCGCACGGGGTAAGTTGTTTAAAACTCAGACGGGTGAACTTTCCATCCATTGTACTGAACTGCGTTTGCTGACTAAGGCACTACGCCCACTGCCGGATAAATTCCACGGTTTGGCGGATCAGGAAACCCGCTACCGCCAGCGTTATTTGGATCTGATCGCGAATGATGAATCCCGCAAGACATTCCAAATCCGTTCCCGCATGATGTTGGCATTGCGTAACTTCATGACCCAAAAAGGGTTCATGGAAGTTGAAACCCCCATGATGCAGGCGATCCCTGGTGGTGCAAGTGCGCGTCCATTCACCACGCACCACAATGCGCTGGACATTGATATGTACCTGCGTATTGCCCCGGAACTGTACCTGAAACGTCTGGTCGTGGGGGGGTTTGAGCGTGTTTTCGAAATCAACCGCAACTTCCGTAACGAAGGGATATCCCCGCGTCACAACCCAGAGTTCACCATGATGGAACTCTACATGGCTTACGCGGATTACCAAGATCTGATCGTATTGATCGAAGAACTGTTCCGTACTTTGACTCAAGAAGTGTTGGGCACAACGTTGGTGCCATACGGTGAACAAGAGTTCGATTTTGGCAAGCCTTTCACCAAAATGACCATGAAAGAAGCGATCTGCAAATATCGCCCAGAAACCAACATGGCGGATCTGGATGATATGGATAAAGCGGTTGCTATCGCGAAATCTTTGGGCATTGACGTTGAAAAAGGCTGGGGTTTGGGTCGTATTCAGTGTGAAATTTTTGAAGAAACCGCAGAAAGCCACCTGATTCAGCCAACGTTCATTACCGAATATCCGGCAGAAGTCTCTCCGCTGGCACGTCGTAACAATGAAAACCCATTCATTACGGATCGTTTTGAATTCTTCATTGGTGGCCGTGAAATTGGTAACGGTTTCTCGGAACTGAATGATGCCGAAGATCAGGCTGAACGTTTCGCAGAGCAGGTTCGCCAGAAAGACGAAGGTGACGACGAGGCCATGTTCTACGATGAAGATTACGTCACGGCGCTGGAACACGGCTTGCCACCAACAGCGGGCTTGGGGATTGGTATCGACCGTATGATAATGTTATTCACTAACAGCCATACTATCCGTGACGTCATCCTGTTCCCGGCAATGCGTCCGAATAAATAATCATTTTTTGATTAAAATCGGCGAAACCCCCTGCCAGATTAACTGGCAGGGGGTTTTTTTATATAGATAAGAAAGCGTTAGACAACAGGTTGAAATGTAGACAAATATTAATGATAATCACTTGCTGAGATCCAGCAAGGAGTATATATTTAACAACGTCACGTCATTGATGCGAGTGTAGTTCAATGGTAGAACGAGAGCTTCCCAAGCTCTATACGAGGGTTCGATTCCCTTCACTCGCTCCAGATACACTTCTCCCACGACCCATAAAAGTCTATTTATCTCAGTAAAATCAAGTGATTCATGCCTATGCTATTCTCTCTTAGTCTAGTATTGTCTTTCTAAATCTATGCAATTTGTTGTATGGTTTTTTGTATAGAAATTTCCTATACACTTTTTTCTATACAATATTGGTGGATTATGAAGCTGACAGACTTAATGATTAAGCGGGCGAAGCCAAAGGAAAAAGCCTATACGTTGGCGGATGGCAACGGGCTATCTTTGTTAATTGATACTAATGGCTCGAAAGGTTGGAGATACCGTTATCAATTTGCTGGTAAAACCAAAATGCTCTCATTAGGTGTCTATCCGGTTGTAACGCTCACAGAAGCCAGAGCTAAACGTGACGAAGCCAGAAAACTAGTGGTTAATGGAATTAATCCCAGTGAAGTAAGAAAAGCTGAAAAATTATCTGCAGCAAACCTGATAGAAAATACCTTTGAAAATATAACGCGTGAATGGTATGAAAAACGCAAAGACAGATGGTCAGCTTCCTATGCACTAGAAATGATGGAAACATTTGAAAAAGATGTTTTCCCCTATATAGGCAAAAAACCTATTGCTGAAATTAAACCAATGGATCTGATGGCTGTTTTATCTCTATTGAATGATCGGGGAGCGACGGAGAAGCTCAGAAAAGTGCGTCAACGCTGCGGTGAAGTGTGGCGATATGCAATAGTAACGGGAAGAGCTGAATATAATCCCGCACCTGATTTAGCTTCTGCTTTTATTCCTCATAAAAAATCCCACTATCCATTTTTAACTGTTGATGAACTCCATGAATTTTACAAAGCCTTAAATGCTTATACAGGTAGTTTCATCGTAAAAATGGGGATGCGTTTACAAATGATATTAGGCGTTCGCCCTGGTGAATTACGTAAAGCGGAATGGTCAGAAATTGATTTAGACAAGGCTATTTGGGAAATTTCGGCTGAAAAAATGAAAATGCGTCGCCCTCATATTGTTCCATTATCACAGCAGGCTATTGATATTTTAGAGCAGATGAAACCTATTACAGGCCAAGGAAAATATCTTTTTCCCGGCAGAATAAAACAATCACAGCCGATGAGTGAAATGGCGTTAAATGTATTAATTAAGCGCATTGGTTATACAGGGCGGGCAACAGGCCACGGTTTTCGTCATACTATGAGCACAATTTTGCATGAGCAAGGGTACCCGTCTGAATGGATTGAAACGCAGCTTGCCCATGTTGACAAGAACAGCATCCGGGGCACTTACAATCATGCACAATATCTCGATGGTCGCAAGGAAATGCTGCAATGGTATGCGGATTATATGGAGATGCTGGAACGAGGTGAAAACGTGTTAACCGGAAAATTTGGTAAAAGGGCCTAATGACATGATTGTTTTTCAGACTTTGTTGGTAGTGCCAACAGAGACAGTTTTTCATACAACATACAGATAGAAAGGTAGAGCCTCATATAAAACGATAAATTCAACAAATTGGAAAAATAATTAACGCTGTTCATTTAATCTTGCTTTTTAAATAATTCTCCTGTCATCAAACAACGTCCACGATGAGCGCTCAAGGACTCGGTAACAGGAGAAAAAATATGACAATAACAGCACCGAAGGAAAATCTTATCCGTTTGCCGGAAGTTCAGCGCAGAACGGGTTATAGCAAAGCGTGGATCTACAAGCTGATTAGCGACGGGGAATTTCCGAAACAAATCAAACTCGGCTCTCGCTCAGTCGCCTTTATTGAATCAGAAATTGATGACTGGATTGCGCAACGTATCGCGGAATCACGGGCGGCATAACGCATAAAAGAACATGACATAAGAAACGTAACATAAAAAAACAACGCCCCAGAGTGCGCTAACACATCTGAGGCGTCTGACCACAACGTAAAGGAGACTTACGATATGGCTGATACACAGTTTAACCAAATTCACCCTAAATTTAACCCGAATACCGCTTAAGCCGTTGCTGGAAAATCTTCGTCTGAGTAGAAAATTTTCAGTGACGGCTTTTTCCATTTAAGGCAGTAAGCAATCAGTCCA